>JADGBW010000089.1 GCA_015231305.1 Magnetococcales bacterium
CTTATTGGTAATAAGACTTTCCCCTGATATGCTAGGTGAATCAATAGTTTGCGCTAGGTGCGTGCTTACAACTACCGTTTTTAGGATTATAGAAGCCATTTAGCTTGAAACTTCTGATGCTCCCTACATAGTTTATTTCACACACATAACAAAATTAAGTTAATACATGCGCTATTGGAAACCAAAAAAATAGAAAAGCTATAACTCAATAGAATCTTAAAATCCAAAAAGTTTCATACTACAATCTCATCTAAAACCATAGCTAACTCTTTTGTTCCATTGAAGCGAGAGAATTTATTTATTGTATCTTGCTTGGCAATGTTAGGAGTTTTGGTAATTATGCTGCTTATTAACCCCATGAATGCATTAACTATTTTTTCTTCATCGTGTAGGGGGCTTATTGTATTTATGCCAGCATTGTGCATTATATTGGCTGTGTCCCCTTGTGGGTCGGTTAGGGCTAGGAAGGGTTTTTTGGCTCTTATGTATTCGTAGAGTTTGGCTGGAACTTGGTGGTTGTAGTTTTTGCCTTGTAGCAGTAATAGACCATCTACATTTATTAGTTCTTCTATAGCTTTTTCGTAGGGTATGGCTGGTTTAATCTCTACTATATCTGCTATATCTGCTTTAGTGATCATATTTTGTATTATTTTATCGCATCCAGTTGCGCGGAAAATTATTTTAAGGTTTGTTGCAGTTATTTTTTGGGTTTGTTTTAGTTTTGCAATAGCTGCAAACAGAGGTTGGGGGGTACGGTTTTCGTGACCTTTGTATAGGGTTCCGCTATGTAAAATAGTTATTTGTTGTTTTACTGGATTTTGCTCTAGAATTGCTCGGTTTTTTTCAACTTTTTTAAATATACCCTCGTCATAGCCGTTGGGTATTACCTGCCAGTGGTTTTTATTAAGGTGAGAGTATTTTTGTTGGTATAGTTGGCTGTGTCCTTGTGTTGTTGTTATTATTTTTTGGCAGCTCTCTATGGTTTGCTTCTCTATTTTTGCGTAGACTTTTTTAGTAAGAGAGTCTTCAGCTTGAGAGTTATAGAACATAGGATCGCGAAAATCTGCTATCCACGGTATTCCTGTTTTTTTATGGATAGAGTGGGCTATAAGTAGGCTTGTAGCTATTGGATATGTTGCCCAGATGACATCAGGTCGTGTTTTTTTTATCATCTCCATAGCTTTAGGAACAGCCCATAACCACCAACTTGAGAAACGATCGGGTACTGCTGTTATACCTAGATATTTACCTTTTATGGCAAGATCTTTAGCAGCATCGAGGGTAAATGCACGCTCAACGTTGACTTGGGGCGGTATCTCTTTTAGCTGGTCGTCCCCTTGGCTTGGATATGCTCTTGGGTTTACAGATAGAATTTGGGGTTGCCAGCCAAAATCTGGCAGGTTTTGACAAAAACTAAGGGTGCGTTGTACACCACTTCCTCTTGCTGGTGGGAAGTGGTAAGCGATCATGAGGACGTTTTTTTTGTCAGGCTGAGAAGACAATATATGCCTCGTAATTTTTGTTACCTATATAAACCATGAAACGGCAGTTGTCGCCACACACCGCCAACTGCCGAATCTAGGGATAATAGAGCCATGGGAAACAGTCGCCCTTTTCCCTTATAAATACAAACTATTTTTAGCTCACTTTACCACAGCAGTGCTTATATTTTTTACCACTACCACACGTACAAGGTGAGTTTCTACCGACCTTTTCACCCTGCCTACGAAATGGAGTCTTACTCTCTTTGGCTTCGCCATCACTCTCGCCACTAAATCCTTCTGCTTCAGGATGGTTAAGTGAGATGTTCTGATCACGCTTACTGGCTCGTTGGGCCTCTTGTTGCTCAACTTGTTCCTGATCCGGAACCTCTACTCTAGCTAAAACCTCAATAGCCTCAACTTTAATACGCCGTAGAAGCCCATCAAAAAGCTCAAACGCTTCACGTTTATATTCATTTAATGGATCTTTTTGAGCATAACCACGTAGATGAATACCCTCTTTTAGGTGATCCATGTTTAATAGATGATCCTTCCAAAGATAATCTAAAATCTGCATGGTAATGGTTTTTTCCATGTATTGGCTGGTCTCAAGACCCATAGACTCTTCACGTTTTTTGTTATAAGTCGTTACTGTCTCGATAGTGCGTTCACATGCTACCTTGCTTGTAACCCCATCCTCTTCTTTCCAATCGTCAGCCGGAACCTTTACAGCGAACTGCTTAAATAGAGCCTTGTTAAACTCTGCTGTGCTCCACTCTTCAGGATAAATACTCTCGGATAGATGGTCATCAATTAATTCTTCAATTAATTCAACCCTAACATCGTTTAAAAAGTCTGTAATATTGCTTTCTTGCATCAACTCCCGACGTTGATCGTATATCACAGTACGCTGCTCGTTCATTACATCGTCATACTTAAGCAGGTTTTTGCGAATATCAAAGTTTCTCCCTTCAACTTTTTTCTGGGCAGACTCAATGGCTTTATTAATCCATGGGTGAACAATCGCCTCGCCATCCTGTAAACCAAGCTTTTGCAACATGCCATCCATACGCTCAGAACCAAAAATACGCATAAGGTCATCTTGTAAAGAGAGATAAAAACGGCTGGCTCCAGGGTCACCCTGACGGCCTGCACGCCCCCTTAACTGGTTATCAATCCGTCGAGACTCATGTCGCTCAGTGGCTAAAATATATAGGCCACCAATGGATAAAACATCGTCTTTTTCAGCTTGACACTCTTCATAGATAGCATCTTCAAGCTTTTTACGCTCTGCATCTGTTGCCGATTTAGGAATTTCAACTGCAATCCGCATTTCAGGGTTACCACCAAGCTGAATATCAGTTCCTCTACCTGCCATATTAGTAGCAATAGTTACAGCACCCTTTCTTCCTGCTTGGGCAATGATAGATGCCTCTTTTTCATGATATTTAGCATTTAGAACAGTATGAGTAACCTTAGATTTTTTCAGAAGAATAGATAGCTCCTCGGATTTCTCAATGGAGATAGTACCAACCAATATCGGCTGGCCGTTTTTGTGACATTTAATAATATCTTCAACTACCGCTGCCTGCTTCTCTTCTTCAGTACGAAAAACTACATCGTCATGATCAATACGAATCATATCCCTGTTAGTTGGTATAATAATTACCTCTAAATCATAGATAGATTTAAATTCCGGTGCTTCAGTATCAGCAGTACCGGTCATGCCCGCTAATTTGTTATACATGCGAAATAGGTTTTGAAAGGTCACAGAAGCCAAAGTTTGTGATTCGTTTTGAATTACCAACTGCTCTTTGGCCTCAAGTGCTTGATGCTGTCCATCAGAGTATCGCCTGCCCGGCATCATACGACCTGTAAATTCATCGATGATAACCACCTCACCATCTTTTACAATATAGTCCTTATCTAACTCAAAAAGTGTATGAGCACGCAACGATTGGTTTACATGGTGAACTATTTCAACGTTACCAACATCATACAAACTACCTTCTGAAATTAAATTGTTGCTTAGCAACAACTCTTCAATAAGCTCATTACCCTCTTCAGTAAAAATAACCGTGCGGGCTTTCTCATCAATAGTAAAATGGGTTTCCTGCTTTAAATTGGGAATTAGACGATCAACCCGATAATATTTATCTGTGTTGTCCTCTGTAGGACCAGAGATAATTAAAGGAGTTCTAGCTTCGTCGATTAAGATAGAGTCTACCTCATCGATAATTGCAAAGTTCAACTCTTGCTGGCACATCTCATCTAAAGAAAATTTCATATTATCTTTTAGAAAATCGAAGCCAAATTCGTTATTTGTACCGTAAGTAATATCTGCCTTATAAGCAATCTGACGCTCGTCATCATCTAAACCGTGAACAATAACTCCAACCTCCATACCAAGGAATTTATATATCTCTCCCATCCACTTTGCATCACGAGAGGCTAGATAGTCGTTAACAGTAACAAGATGCGCCCCCTTACCAGACAAAGCATTTAAATAGAGAGGCAAGGTAGCCATGAGAGTTTTTCCTTCACCAGTACGCATCTCTGTAATTTTGCCCTGGTGCAAAACTATGCCGCCAACAAGCTGAACATCAAAATGCCGTAAACCAATGGTACGAACACTAGCTTCACGCACCACTGCAAACGCTTCTGGCAGCAACTCATCAAGGCTCTCTTCTTTATCTTTGATACGAGATTTAAACTCCGCAGTTTTCCCTCGAAGCTCTTCGTCACTTAAAGCTTTTATCTCTTCTTCTAGGCTGTTAATAATCTTAATTGTTGGTTGTAACTTATTAAGATAACGATCGTTACTACTTCCGAATAATTTTTTTGCAATATTAGCAAACATGTCAGACAAATCCTCAAAAACGCTAAACCTAGATATTTTAAAAAGCGGCAATTATCTTGCTTAAGACTTAATTAACAAAGAAATTTTATGGTTTAATTGCATAATAAAACATAGTACGCCATTAAATAAATTTACTTTGCCAACCAAATATTCAAACAATAATACTACATATTTATTATATATCCGGGTAAATCATGTTAATTTTTATTCATAGGTGCAACTGAGTACGATAGCATAAATAAGTTGAAAACAGCAAAGATATACCCTTAAAATTCTATGAACATATATATCAATAGCTAAGTTGGGCTAGGTTAGTTTTATCTTTGATTCGACAATTGATGGTACATACATTTACAACAACTGCGGAAATTTTTGATTTAAGACTTTCTTTTCAACAACCCGGCTAGGCTTTGTATCTCTTCAATTTTTACAAGCCGCCCAACCAAAACAAATAGCACTATACCTACTGCTATAATTGGCAGTAATATCATAGTTTTATCCAATGTTTGAAGACCGGGTTGCCAATACGCCACTTTTGCCAAAAACAGAAAGATACACAACACACCACTTGCTACAAAAGTTTTTAACATTGTTATAAAAAATTTTCTTCCGGGATAGTAACCAATCTTTTTTCCCAAACCACGTAACAACAAAAAAGCATTTAAAAATGCAGCAATAGTGGTTGCCAAAGCTAAGCCAGCATGTTGTAATGGAATCATCAATATTATATTAAGCACCATATTGCTAACCATGCATATAATAGCAATTCGTACCGGAGTTTTAGTGTCCTTCATCGCATAAAAGGCCGGGGCTAAAACTTTTACTGCGGAAAAAGCTCCAAGGCCCAAACCATAGGCAAAAAGAGCTTGTGCGGTTAAACTAGTAGTTTCAGCATCAAAGGCTCCCCTTTCAAACAGTAGAGACAAAATAGGTTCTCGTAACACTAACAAACCTACAGTAGCCGGAATATTGATTATCAAAACCAGGCGTAAGCCAAAGTCCAAATCAGCCTTTAACCCTTCGTCATCACCACTACTAGCCTTGGCAGATAGAGCAGGTAAAATAGCAGTGCCCATTGCAATACCTATTAAACCAAGAGGAAATTCAACTAAGCGGTCGGCATAATAGAGATATGATATGGAACCTTCCTTCAACCAAGAAGCAAGAAAAATATCAAAAAGCAAGTTAACCTGTGCCACCGAAACACCCAACAGTGATGGCCCCATTAAAAGTAAAATACGTTTGATGGCAGGATGCTGCCAATTCCATCGAAAAGAGAACGGCATACCAATACTTTTTAATGCTGGTATCTGGATAGCAAGTTGGGCAACACCACCAAGCAAAACCCCAACAGCCAGACCAACAATAGGGCGGTCCATGAGTGGAGCTATATATAAAGCTCCTACAATCATTGCAATATTTAGTAAAAGCGGGGTTACAGCTGGAAGGGCAAAACGGTGAAAACTATTTAAAATTCCGCCAGCTAAAGCCACAAGAGATATAAAAAAGATATAGGGAAAGGTAATTCTGGTCATATCAACTGTCAGTTGATATTTTTCAGGATCATCGGCAAAACCAGGGGCAATAATCCAGATGATAAGAGGCATGGCTATCTGCCCAACCGCAACAACAACCACTAAAACCACGGTCAAAGAGGTGAAAACTGCTTTCACCGCCTCTTTAGTTGCTTTATCGTCACCATCTTTTAAATAATCGCTAAACACAGGTACAAACGCAGTGCTAAAAGCTCCCTCGGCAAACAGTCGCCGTAGAAAGTTAGGCAACTTTAAAGCTACAAAAAATGCGTCGGCTCCCATGCCTGCACCAAAAATACGAGCAATTACTACATCTCGTACAAAACCAAGAATACGAGATAAAAGGGTGAAAAAGCTGATAGTACCAACAGCACGAACCAACCTATTTTTAGGGCTGGGCTGGGAAACAGGTGAACTTTTTACAGGTTCGGTGCTCAATGTGTAAAAATCCTTTGACGAACTGTTATGTAATAGGCATACTATGACGTTCTTTGCATAGTAGCATCAATATTTATAACAACTAGTTTACATTAATCTATGGCCTCTAGTGTAGTGGTCATAGCACGACAAAGTATAGGAATAGGAGTTTTTGTTCAGTGGCCAATATTAAATCTGCCATGAAGCGCATTCGTCAAACCGAAAAGCAGACCCTACGCAACAACAAGATTAAGTCACGTCTGCGTACTTTCTGCAAGCGGGTTCTTACAACAGTAGAGAGCGGTGATGTAGCAGCAGCACAAACTGCCCTAAAAGAGGCTGTAACAGAACTAGCAATTTCGTCTCGCAAAGGCATTATCCACAAAAATCAAGCAGCCCGTCGCACAAAAAGATTAAACGCAAAAGTAAAACAGCTGGCAACTGCTTCTTAAAATTTCCAAACATTCAAACTTATTTTTTTATGGGACTATTTTTAAAATAGTCCTCCTAAGGAACCTGAAACAGATAAATCATCGGATTTAACCCCGATGTTTATCTGTTTCAAGCTCTTAAGTTTGTGAGGTGTGTATACACCTGTCGAGCTATGGCGTGCATAGCAACCGTAGGTCTAAGAGCTAGTTTTTCAAAAGGCTCCAAGGATTAATATGGAATTTTCTGAACTTCCTATCCCAGAGCCAGTTCAAGTTGGTATTCGAGATTGCGGATTCAGTACTTGCACCTCAATACAAGAACTGACCTTGCCAATGACTCTTTCTGGTCAAGATGTAGCTGGACAAGCACAGACCGGAACAGGAAAAACTGCTGCTTTTATGATAGCAACCCTCTCCCGGCTTATTGGTCAAGCCACAATGGAAGACCTTAACAAACAAAACAAAGCTAAAAAAGAGAGCACTAAAAAAAATAGAGGGGTTAGTAAACCTCGCGCTCTGCTTATTGCACCTACCCGTGAGTTGGCAATTCAAATTGAACAAGATGCCCACTCCTTAGGAGCTCATACCGGGCTTACAATCCATGCTGTTTATGGTGGTGTTGATTATGAAAAACAACAGAAGAAGTTAGTCAGCGGAAACGTTGATATTCTAATTGGCACTCCTGGTCGTTTAATAGACTATTTCAAACAGAAAAGCTATCTTGTCTCCAAAGTAGAAGTGTTTGTTATAGACGAAGCAGACCGTATGTTTGATATGGGGTTTATCGCTGATCTACGTTATCTTATGCGTCGTCTGCCCCATTATGAACAACGGCTTTCAATGTTGTTTTCAGCAACAATGTCACACAGGGCGCAAGAACTCTCCTACGAATATATGAACGCCCCGGAAGTCCTCTCCACCAAGACAGAGATAAAAACTGTAAATCAGGTAACTCAGGTTCTATATCATGTTGAGGGTAACCAGAAAATAAGCCTCTTAGTAGGTCTTATGCGCAAACAATTAGGCATCAATACCAACCCAGAAGAAGACCCAACAACCGAACCACTAAAGATTTTGGGTCGAGCCATGATATTTGTAAATACAAAACGCATGGGAGAAAAACTAAAAAACTGGCTTGAAGTAAATAACATTGTAGCCGGGTATCTATCTGGAGATGTACCTCAAGCTAAACGTATGAAAGTTCTACAACGTTTTCAAAATGGCGAGATGCCTGCTTTAATTGCTACAGACGTAGCTGGGCGTGGCTTACATATTGATGGCGTAACCCATGTTTATAACTATGACCTACCTGAAAATGCTGAAGATTACGTCCACCGTATTGGTCGTACAGCAAGAGCAGGAGCCAAAGGTGACGCAATAACCCTAGTAGATGAAAGCGGCGCTTACAATCTGGAAGCCATAGAAAAATATGTTGGGGAAAAAATTGAAGTTGAATGGGCTGAAGATGATATATATGTACAGTTAAAAAAACCACCATACTCGCCGCCAAAAGATAAAAAGGGCGGTCATCCCGGACGTGGTGGGCGTAAAGACAGGCCTCGGCGTGGTAGATAATTGTTAGGGATTACCACTAAGTAAATTTCCCTTGTCAAAAAAAACTACGAAGGGCTTTGGCCTGAGTCCCTAATTGTTTTGAATAATTACAGCAGCGAAAACCCATAAAGCGGTCATATGTCCCAAGCTATTAATTCTTCCGTTAATACAGAAATCCCCGATCCGGATTATCAATTATCCCGCCTTGAAAATGGCTTAATTGTCGCAACCCTACCCATGCCTTGGCTCCATGAAGTAAATGTTACGGTATTAGTACGTTCCGGTAGCCGATTTGAATCAGAAGAAGAGAGCGGTATTGCCCACTTTTTAGAGCATATGCTTTTTAAGGGAACCAATAACACACCAAACCCAACTAAATTTCATGCTCTGATTGAATCTATGGCAGCAGATATGAATGCAGCCACAGGACATGAGAGCAACGCTTTTTGGATCTCCCTTCCAGTAGAGCAACTAAAAACTGGACTTGCTACCTTTTGTGAGATGTTCACCAGCCCGGTTTTTTCTGATATGGAAACTGAGCGCAAGGTGGTTTTAGCTGAGATGCGTGATGAAGAGAATGAACAAGGTGAGAGCACAAACTCGGCTGTACTAAGCGGACGTAAATTTTGGCCTGATCATCCACTTTCCAGGTCAATTCTCGGCTCCCCAGAAATTATTAAAAACTTAACAAAAGAGAACCTTTATAACTATATGAAACGTCACTATTGCGGTGGTAACATTGCAATTGCGTTTTGTGGCCCAGTTAAACATGAAGATTGTGAAAAACTTGCTGTACAAAATTTAGGACAACTTCCAAAAGGACGCTCCCCGACTCCTTCACCCCCACCACCTATGGACCCTGGCCCACACTGGATTGGTGTTAACGATCAAGATGCGCAGTTTTGTCTAACCCTCGGTTTTAGAACATTTGGTTATAACGCTGATGAATATTATAAAATTGTCGCCCTGCGCCGTCTGTTAGATGATGGTTTCTCATCACGTTTACAAGCGAATATAAGAGAAAAACAGGGTTTGGTTTATGATGTTTGGGCAGCCTACCCTGCTTTTTTTGAGTGTGGAACCCTTGAGTTAGGGGCTTCAGTATCACCAGAAAATCTAGAAACAGTATTTTTAGCCCTAATAGATGAACTCCACGCAATAGTAAAAAAACCCATAAGCAGCGAGGAGTGGCAAAGACTGCAAACTCGTTGGAAAGCCAGTTTAATTACCCAACTAGACCGTCCGAGTATGCTAATTGACCGCTATATTGGCGATAGACTGTTTAACCATCAAGAACCACTATCAAAAGCTTGGGAGAAAGCTAAAGAGCTGAACCCAGATCATCTGCCAGCAGTTGTAAAAGAGTTAATGCAGCCCAAAAATATGGTAGCAACTTTAATTGGCCCAAAAGCCCGAGAGTCCCTACCCAGCTTACAGAAAATTTTTGAGCAACATTTTAATTTATAAGCTATATATCTACAAAATTAACCCAACCTTTTTTAAAAATTACAGGCTTTTTAATGTCTAATAAAAACAGCAACACCCGATCCAATAATCGTGCTTTGGATGAAATGCGTGAAGTTACCATTAGTCGCTCATATTTAAGACATGCCGAAGGTTCTTGTCTTATAACTTTCGGCGGAACCAAGGTTATCTGTACCGCAACTATAGAAGAGAAACAGCCACAATTTCTACGAGGTAAAAACCAAGGATGGGTCACTGCGGAGTATGGCATGTTACCCCGCTCTACTAACAGCCGTATGAATAGGGAAGCTAGCAGAGGTAAACAGGGGGGGCGCACCTTAGAAATTCAAAGACTTATTGGTCGTTCTTTGCGCTCTATTACCGACTTAAAAAAATTGGGCAAAAGAACAATTTGGATTGATTGCGATGTTATACAAGCAGATGGCGGAACAAGAACCGCCTCAATAACAGGAGCCTTTATTGCCTTGATGGATGCCTGTCAACGTCTTTATGATGCTGGTGAAATTCGTGAAATGCCCATATCCGACTACATAGCAGCAATTAGTTGCGGCATTGTGAATGGTAAACCCATGTTAGATTTAGATTATGATGAAGATTCTGGATGTGAGACCGACATGAACTTCGTTATGACATCAGAGCAAAAATTTATAGAAATTCAAGGCACAGCAGAAGGTCACCCCTTTAGCCGTGATGAGTTTAATGCCATGGCACTGCTTGCTGAGAAGGGCATTAGCGAGTTAATTGCCATACAACGCAAAGCATTAGCAGAGGAGTAGTTATAAGGCTGTATAGTTGTCTCATTTATAAATTACAAAAAAAGCTTTTATTATTATGGGCCAAGGGAGATTATCTCCCTTGTGGGTTTGGGCTAAGCCCAAGGTTTTGCGTTTAATTTTAAAAAGCGTGGGAGTTTGGGGGGCTGCAAACCCTCCCAAGAATTTACCTTCAGTGCAATTTATAAACCTAGAAAAAGCAACGGCATAACCTAACCTAATTTCCATGAGCACCACTCCTATACTCCCCCCGCTATCTCTATATATACATGTACCTTTTTGTGTAAAAAAATGTCCATATTGTGATTTTCACTCCACAGTAGACAAAAAAATACCAGAAAAAGAATATCTTGAAGCCATTAAAAATGAGCTAGCCTTTTGGCGATATAAACTTGGTGCTGATAACCGCCATCTACACTCTATTTTTTTTGGTGGGGGAACCCCATCTATATTAGCAGGGGAGACTATAAGACAAATATTGTATGAGACAAAACAGCTATGGCAGTTAAGCCCCAAATGTGAAATTACTATAGAGTCCAACCCAGAATCATGCCATCCGCAAAAAATTGAGCAGTGGTTAGAGTCTGGTGTAAACCGCTTAAGCATAGGTATTCAAGCCTTTAGCCAAAACCGACTTAACTATCTTGGACGACCTCATAATTTAGTAGAGGCTAGACAAGCCATAAAATATAGTCGCAATGGTGGCTTTACCAACATCAACCTGGACCTCATTTTTGCCACACCTTCACAATCCTTAAACGAGTGGCAAAAAGAACTTAGTGAAGCCATAAGCTGGCAGCCCCAACATCTCTCTTGTTACAACTTAACAATCGAAAAAAACACCCTTTTTGCCAAACTACAACAACAGGGTAAAATTCTAAATTTATGTGAAGAAGATGAGCTAACCCTATTTGCCACCACCCAGCAGACTCTTGAATCAGCTGGGTGGCAAGGCTATGAAATAAGCAACTTTGCTCTGCCAAATCATGAGTGTCAGCATAATTTAAACTATTGGAAATCTGGTGACTATATCGGTGTGGGACCATCAGCCCATGGTCGTTTAACTAAAATAGAAAACAATAATATAATAGTAGAGAGAACCATAAACAAAACCGCAGACTACATTAAAAGCCAAAAATTAGATGGCTCTTTCTTAGAAGAGAGCAATATTAATTCAAAAATAGAGTCTGGTAACGATTGTCTGGTGATGGGGCTACGTCTTTACAAGGGTATGTGCCGAAAAACCTATGAAAGTTTAAGTGGGTCAGACCTTCTAACCCAAAAACCAGAAACTCTCAAAGAGCTGCAAAGTGCTGGTTTACTTACAGTGACAAAAGAAAAAATATTATTGACAAACAAAGGGATGTTGCTTAGTGATGCAATTTTAGAAAAATTATTAACCTAAGAGTAATCTTGAACTTATAGGCTTTTCAAGACTGTACAGCATGTTTAATGGCATCTTCAACAAATTTATTGAGACTTTTCCCCGTAGCTTCTGCCATTGATTTAGCACAAGCATGTAACTCTGGAGCTACACGAACCATTATCTTACCTGAAAAAGGCTTTTCAGGCTTCTCATCTCTGGCAGAGCAGGAATCAATATAAAAACCCACTGCCTCTTAAAATGCCTTGCGTATTTCAATTACAGAATCGCCATGGAAGGTAATAATTGGCTTGATTCCGGCTACACGCCCAATATAACATGCATCTTCATCACTGTACTCAATACGAGCAGCATAATTTTTATGCATCATGGGGTTCATAGCATAACTCCATTACGTTCCAGAAACTCACGAACAGCACGAATTTGGCAGGGTTTAGCTTCTTTGCATTGATGTGGCCGATGAAAATCGGCTCTATCATCTTTTATCTAGAGTATTTTGTTGTTTGTTATACGCACTACAGTGCTATCAAATAGTGATAGCACTGTCTAAGTGTCAATGGAGTTGTCAGGCAGAGGGCTTGGGATCATGTACAAAGGAAAGAGTACAAAAAAAATCAGGCCCGTTGGCGAAGTAGCTGAGTGCGTTTTTTGGGAGAGCCATAAGCACCTTGGCGTACAGCCTGTACCCGGCGGTTTTCCAAGAATAATTGGTCGGCAATTTCAGATTTATGTTTCGTCAAAAGTTCTTGAATTTCAGGCATTCTGACTAAAATTTTCTCTAATCGTTGCCGTATTTTTGGTGCATCTTTTTTAAGGGTTTGCTGCTTTTGAGCTAAAACTTCTTTAAGTCTAGTAATTGTACGAACCCATTTATTGTTCAAACTAGAAAGTTCGTCTCCCTCTAGACCAGCAGGACGAGATAGAGCTTCTAGTATGTTTTCTAATTCTGTCAGAATATGTTCCATGACTACCTCCTCCTATCTTTTAGTTTGTTATACATTTTAGTACAGCCCATCAAATTAACTTTAATATGCCCCACCAGCTAAACGTCTTCCTGCCGGTCGAGGAGCGGGTGCTACACCTTGTAAACCCTGGCTCTCTTTAACCTGTCGGACAGCATCTCGCCAGCCCTCCAATAGAGTCTCCAGGTTTTCAATGACAGTTCTAATCAGGCTCATATCTTGTTTCATGTTTGCCTGACTTAATCTCTCCATCATGAATCCATATAGATCGAATAGTTGCATTGAAAGCTCTCCACCTTTGTCAAAGTCTAAGGTGGATTGCAACTCAGCGACAATGGCCAAACCCCTTCGCAAGTACATTTTGTGCTCGCTTAAGTTTTTCGCCTCCATCTCACTGATGGCTCGTTCCAGAAATCGAATAGCTCCCTCGTAGAGCAAGATCAGCAGATCTTCTTTCGAGGCAGTATTCGCCTGGGACGTTCTATATTTACGCAGACCGTAAGACATAGTTTCTCTTTAATAGTCGATTAAGAGTCAAGTAACACAGCAGGCTTTGCACCACTCCAACCTTCCAGCAATGTCGACAACTGGGAAGTTACCTGCTTAATATATTTTGTCTCATGTGTTAAATCAGCTTGGGTCAATGCATCTAACATAAAGGTATATAGGTCGTTCAACTGATTAGGAACTGGACCACCCTCTTCAAAATTCAAGGTGTTTTGGAAATGTTCAATAATACGTCGACCACGTAGAAGACGATCATTAAAGTCTTCAACACGACCTTCTTCACATGCAACTGCTGCCTCGTCTAGAAATTTGATACATCCTTCATAAAGCTGGATCAAAACTTCTAAACCAGTAGGAACTCGCTCATTGTTTGGAGATTCAGTCGTTTGCACATTCATATTTTTTTACCTTTTTTTGCTGTCCATACATACTAACAATAATAGACTAGTTAACTAATTTACAAAACTATTTAATTAAACGTTAACCTAAACCTGACAAGGCACTTGTCAACGCGCTTCCAGAAGCATTCATACTATTTACTAACTGCTCAAGGTTAGAGAACTTTTTAGTCAACCTCTCTTTAACAATTTCCAGGCGACGGTTCTCTCTTTCAATACTAGTCTCCAAACTATCAATACGGGCTTGCAGCCCATCATCTCTACCTGTTATAGAACCAGTTACACTATCGGTTAGCTCATCTACTAGATCTTCAAAACGTACAGCAACACCAGCATTATTTCCTGTTCCTACATCATTTTGGGTATTGGTGAATATTTTGGTAAAAGCTGTAAAGCTATTAGTCAAAGCATCATCCAACTGTGAAGAATCAAAACTTATTTCACCAGAATACTGATTGGTTCTAAGTCCCATCTCCGCCAAAATTGAGTATGGAGTGATAACATCTCCAGATGCATCGTCCTTGTGGGTCGAGGTGTTTATCACCGACCGCATCAAAGATATAACACTTCTGGCTAAGGTCGAACCAGCAAAAGCACCCTCTTTTTGTGAATTTATGTAACTGATTACATCGTTATACGCTGAAGTAAAGGAACTTAAAGTCTCCTTCAAAGTATCTGTGTCATCAGCAATAGTGACTGAAATAGCAGATGTAGTGACAGATGCTATTGTCATTGCTACACCTGGCAAAACCTCGTCAACAATATTGCTAGAGCTATAGATATTTGACAAACCATCAACTGTCAGCTTGGCATCTTGTCCCTCATTACTTTCAAAAAATGATGATGAATATGTGTTTATAGCTGTAGTGCCTACAGTCATAGCTGCTGTAACACCAGATATAGCTTGTGAAGCTGTTGAACCATCCATAACCAAAAAGTTGGTTGTGCCGTTGTTAACAACACTGGATGTCATACCAGTTACAGTTTCAGTAATTGCATCAGCTAAGTTTGCGAGTGTCGAAGTACCCGCTACCATTGCAGCACCAGTGGAATCTTTTAGCTGGGTGTTGGTTCCATCGCCAGCTAGATCGTATGTTACTCCACCATATGTAAACTCGAATACTCCCGCAGCAATTGACTGTATAACATCTGTGGCTGAGGTCGAGCCAGTTAATGAAATACTTGATGAGTCCGTCGCCTTGCTAGTATCCCAAGTATTTCCTGCTGTTGTCCAAGAAAGATCAACAGTAACACTCTCAATACGACTGGTGGTTGTGGTTCCATCAGTATCGCGAACATATGCACCTTGATCTTTAGCAGCTAAAACCAAACGATAGTTAGTACCATCGTAAAGCACGCTGGCACTAATACCTGCCTCATCAGTACCGTTAGTGTCTTCATAGTCGTAAGCTGTAATTTTCTCAGCAATATCTGATAAAGTATCTCCAGCTGCAATGCCAAAACCAGTACCAGGAGTGTTGGTTCCATCTGTGGTATTAGAATAGTTTATGCCATTGTAAGTAAATGAAAATGAAGTTAAAGCAGCAATTGTATCACCAGAAGTGATAACGCCACCACCAGACATAACAGTACTACTACTTGCTAACTGAGAAACTTCAATCTGATGAGTACCTGCAATAGCGTCACTATCAGCAGCAGCTGTAATATAATCAGTATCAGAGCTGGTCGCAGTGTGAGGAGCCCACTCAGAACTATCCTGTAACGTCTCTGAAATACTAGAGAGAGCTAACAGTTTGGTCTCCAACTCACCGAAAGCACTTTTTTGAGAGGAGTAAAAGGATACATCCCTTTCGTAAGCTTGAAGCCTATTCTGCTTAGTCGCCATTAACTGGTCGACTATATCAGACGGCAAACCACTCGCTAAACCTCCAACCGCAAAACTACTACCCATTGTCCTGCTCCTTTACCTTGTTACAAGCCACTATTTAAGAGAGTAAACTCTCAATGGCTCTAACACGTTTTGCAAGATCTTCCATTTCTGATCTCGGCAAAAATTGCAGCACTGTCCCACCATGGGAACTTCCTGCTTCTTCTGACTCCAACCCACCAACTTGGTCAACTCTTAAATCAACTTCAGCTAGCCTAGCCAACGTACTATTAACTTCATCAACCAAGTTTTCTAGTAGTAAATCTGATTCACCATAATCTTGTCCAGAATCCTTTCCTACAAAGTGTGCCCCCGTAACAGTGGCAGTCATGGCAACCTCCTAAATGGTTAATGTTATCCATTATACTATATTTCTAATTCGAATATTCCATAAATCGAACTTAGAAACAAAAGATAACAAATCCAACAAAAGAATCTAATGAATCCAATTCAAGCAAAATTCCAAACAACCGTGAAATTTAGCCAAGTAACTGCAATGCCAACTGTGGCTGTTGATTAGCTTGAGCTAAAACAGCGGTTCCTGCCTGTTG
>JADGBW010000090.1 GCA_015231305.1 Magnetococcales bacterium
TGTTGTAGATGGAGCAAAAGCTGTACTTGGCACTAAAAATTCTGATGATTTTTTTGATATTGTTGATAAACATAGCCATGTAAAAGGTATAGTTTTTGGCCATATTCACCAAGAGTTTTTTAGCATACGAAAAACAATTTCACTATTTGGTTCGCCATCTACAGGGTTACAATTTACACCAGGAACAAAAGAAGTGGCTATAAGCAACGAATCACCTGCCTACCGTATTTTAAACCTTCATAGTGACGGCAAAATCGAAACAGAGGTGGTTCGAGTAAGTCAATAATCTGTTTTTGTAGGGATAGGTATTATATGAAACTTACAAAGTCTACCTTTATTATATTATTAGCCTTAAATATATTAATTTTAACGGCTTTTAAAGCTCGTGCTTCTGACCCATTTTCAGTAATAACAATAACAAACAGACTTAACCACCCTTGGGGAATGGCTTTTCTTCCTAATGGTGATATTCTTGTTACTGAACGACCTGGTCAATTACGTATTATTAAAAAAGGTGTGCTTGCCCCCCACCCTATCAAAGGGTTACCAGAAGTTGTTGTCAGGGGTCAGGGTGGCCTGTTAGACGTTGCACTACACCCTCAATACAATAAAAATGGCTGGATATACCTATCTTACTCAGGAGCAGGAGGCGGAGGAATTGGAACAGAGGTTGTACGTGGCAAGTTGGTAGGTAACAGTTTAAAAATGTTGCAAAAAATATTTGTATTACAACCAAAAAGCCGTGCAGGACACCATTTTGGCTCACGTATTGTTTTTGATGATAAAAACCACATTTATATAACAATTGGAGACCGCGGAGACCGACCACGAGTACAAAAAATAGATGACCCGGCGGGTTCTATTGTTCGTTTAAATGATGACGGGTCAATACCTAAAGACAATAAATGGCAAGGGTCTGCCACCGATGCAAAAATGATATATAGTTATGGGCATCGCAACCCACAGGGCCTATTTTTTGATAAAAAAACCAAGATACTATGGGAACATGAACATGGTCCACGAGGTGGTGATGAGTTGAATATTATCCAAAGTGGTAAAAACTATGGCTGGCCTATAATCTCTTATGGTGTTGAATATATTTCAAGATTTAAAATTGGTGAAGGAACCCACAAAAAAGGGATGGAACAACCTATACACTATTGGGTCCCGTCTATAGCTCCTTCTGGAATGACTGTATACCATGGAAATAAATTTCCTGAATTCAATGGAGATATATTTATTGGTGCTCTTAAATTTCAGCTACTTGTTCATCTTAAAATGGAAGGCAATAAAGTTATAAAAGAAGAGAGATATCTTAAAGAAAAAGTTGGTCGCATAAGAGATGTAAGGACTGGTAAAGATGGTTATATCTATATTTTAACAGACAAAAGAAATGGCCAACTTTTAAGGTTGCAGCCAAAATAGAGAGGATGAGCAATAATGGGCATCACCACCCCTCTGATTAAAAAATATACACTATATTTTATTGCTATTTTATCGCTACTTTTTGCATTAGGAATACAAAATAGCGATGCAAATAATGGACTGTTGGGCAATATAGAAAAAATTGTTGGTGATGTTCAGGTTAAAGCTAATAAAAACAGTTTTCAACCAGCTAAAAATGGTCAAAAATTTTATGTTGGCGATACCATAAAAACCCAACAAAAAAGCCGTGCTTTGTTGGTTTATAGTGATGGGGCTGAATTAAAATTAGGAGATGATACAACAATCACATTGGATCAAAGCCAAGCTGAAGATGAGCCAACACCTACAGTTACAACACAATTAACCACTGGTTCCTTATGGATAGCTGTTGATCCAAAGCTAAAAAAGGCTTCCTTTGTGTTTAGGTTACCTACGTCCAATGCAGGAGTACGGGGTACAGAATTTGTAGCAGTTGCCAACGATGAAGTTAGTACATTTATGTTAAACAAAGGAAAACTTGATATTTCTGGGGGAGACTCTCAATTTATTATGAATGCAGGTGAGATGACAGCTAACATAGCATCACGTCGCATGATTAAACCTATAAATATTGAACAACGAGCAGGCCTTAAAGCTGTAAGAGACCGTATTATAGAAGCCACCTCACTAGATAGAGCTTCTATTTTAAGCAAGAAAAAGTTTTATGGCGAGATCTTGGCTCGATTTTACATAAATTATGCCAGTTACCTTGTTGATGTTGAAGAATTTTATGATGCAATAACTGTTTTAATGATGGCAAAATCACTCACCAAAAAATATGCTATGCAAGCTGAAATATTAAATCTTCTAGCTAATATAAATGCACATTTTTTAAATGACTTAGAGGCAGCAGCTAACCAATATTATGATATTTTAAACAACTATCCAGATAGCCCGCAATATGAAGCTGCTTTTTACCACTATGGTCTATTATTAAAAACACGGGGAAATTTAGATATTGCCCAACAGCTCTTTATACGATATCTAGAAGAGTTTCCAAATGGTAATTACAACCAAATTGTGCGAGAATTATTAGAGAGCATGTAGTTTTTTAAGGCTGAATTAATATCCAGAGGTTAATATGAAACAAAAAATGTTAAAAAGAGTGATGCTCGAAGCACCACTGTTTAAAGGTGCACCGACACAATTGCTCAATACATTTTTAGAGAAATGCCCAATACACAAACTGCAAAAACAACAGGTTTTAATAGCTCCAGGTGAGCATAACGAATATATATACATTGTAATATCTGGATCTCTTACAGTCCACCTAGACAAACCAGAAAACCCATCTATTCGTACTGTAAATTGTGGTGGCACTGTTGGTGAACTTTCATTGATTGGCTCAACAAGAACCTCTGCTTATGTCATTAGCCAAGGCATTTCTAGTATTTTGATGATAGATAGACAAAGCTTCTGGTCGATTATTGATGCAATACCTGTAATTGCCAAAAACATGCTGAAAATATTATCTACTTGGATTGTCGAAGCAGGTAAAACAACTCTGGATAATCAAAAACAGATTGCAGAGTTAGAAGGAATTGCAAGGGTTGATGGCTTAACAGGAATTAACAACCGCCGTTATTTCGATGAGTTAATTGTGCGTTTTGCCAAACGTAGCGACCATGGCAAAGAGCCAATGGTATTGATAATGATTGATGTAGACCATTTTAAAAATTATAACGATACTCACGGTCATTTAGGTGGTGACCAAGCTCTTGTTGCTCTAGCTAAAACACTACACAATACTGTACGACCAGGAGATTTTGTCTTCCGATATGGTGGTGAAGAGTTTGCTATTATTCTTCCTATTACCAACAGACAACAGTGTAACAGTGTAGCTGAGAGAGTTCGGGTTGCAGTTATGAACACAAAAATTGCTATGCCAGATGGTACCCCCCTACCCTCTATAACTATCTCTATGGGTATTGCTGAATATAAAATTTCTGAAGAGACGGAATCTGAGCTTCTAAAACGGGCGGATGCAAAGCTGTATGAAGCAAAAGAGTCTGGGCGAAATCGTTTTTGTATTTAGTTTTATATACTCTACCCAACCATTAAATAGTCTAAGCCACGCTTATACCCCATTTCCTCTAGCTGTTGGCGGTTTTTCTCTTTTGCTCCTCTTACTGTTACATAGCTTAAAACAAATGGTTTCTCTTTTTGTTTTAGCCATTGGGGTGAGTGTACCATTGCGCCCCATACTTTGTTACCAATTTTATTATTATCCACGTCTATCCATGCTGTTAATTTAAAACCCTTATCAAGCAGATGTTTGGCCCTTAGCCGTGTAGAGCGACCAGCTCCCCAAACTACCAAAGGTCGGTTTTGTTTAAGACGTGAATCTTGTGATAAAAATTCTGCCCTTATTACATCAAAGGCCTCTCGGTTATAACGAGGGTCGTTTCTAGAGAGCCGTGTACTACCCTCTCGCCAATCAAGTAGAGTTTCTGGTAATTTTTCCATTATAAAACCTGCTTGGTTCATCCTCAGCCATAGGTCATAATCTTCAGGAAATGCCCCATCACGATAACCACCTAAAGCTAAAACATCTTTTTTTACAAATGTTACTGATGGATGGGCTAGTGGAGACTCCCAATATATTTCATCTCTAATATCTTGGGCAGTAATACAGCTATTTTGCCAGCGTATATACTCCCAATAGCCTTCTTTTATTAGCTCTTTGGGAAATAAGTCCACTTTGCATGCCACTAAACTACAATTAGAATTTTGTTTTAAATATTGTATTTGCTTCTCTAGGCGAGTGGCATGCATGACATCATCACCATCCATACGAGCGATTATATCTGCTTTGGCTTCTTGAAGGCCAAGGTTAAGAGCAGGTATTAGCCCTGCCTTCTCTAAATTTAATAACTTTAAACGGGGATCACTACCCATTTTAGCTACAACAACTGCAACAGAATCGTCTGTTGAACCATTATTGATAGCTAAAAGCTCGAAATTAGTGAACGTCTGGTTTAGAATAGAGTCCAAACATTGTGCAAGAGTAGAGGCCGTATTATAAAATGGCAATAATATTGATATAGCAGGATTGGATAAATTAATCATCATGAAATCAGATTACCACAACTTACCCTATGGTATCACCTGTATAGATACACACTACTTAAGACCCCAAATGGCAGCAGCTTATCTACTGGTAGAAAATGGTAAAGCTGCCTTCATTGAAACTGGTCCACTTCTGGCAGCCCAACGTATGATGACAGCTTTAAGCAAAGCTGGTCTTAAACCAGAAGATGTAGATGCAGTTATAGTTACCCATGTTCATCTTGATCATGCAGGTGGAGCTGGTGAGCTTATGCGGCAGTGTCCTAACGCCAAACTATATGTTCATAAATCTGGAGCCAGACACCTTATAGACCCTGCCAAACTAAAAGCTGGTGCAATGGCGGTTTATGGTGAAAAACTTTTCAAAGCCTCATTAGGAGATATTATTGCTGTAGACTCTAGCAGGGTAGTTTCACCAGAAGATGGTCAAGGTGTTGAAATTGGAGGCAGAGAGTTGATAATGATAGATACTCCAGGTCATGCCAGACACCACTTTGTAATTTGGGACAAAAAAAGCCAGGGAATATTCTCTGGTGACGCTTTTGGTATCTCCTACCGAGAATTTGATGGTGGAACAATGCCATTTATTTTTCCAGCTACTACACCAGTACAGCTGGACCCAGAACATTTCCACAGTAGTTTAGACCGTATAGCCAACCTTAACCCTAAAACCATATATCTAACCCACTATGGGGCTATACCATATCAGGATAATCTCTTACAAACCCTCCACAGTCAGCTTGATAGCTACCTTGAAATGGCAAAAAGTGCACAAAAAGGGGGGCAAAATGCACATAATTTACTTCTGACATCTCTAGATAATAATATGCGAAATATTTTATTAGAGATAAACTCCCCTATAGCTGACAACAAGATAGATTCCCTACTCTTATCAGATAAGGAGACCAATGCCCAAGGGTTGGAAGTCTGGCTTGCTCGTTTAGCAAAAAAGGGCAAATAAGGCAACTGATGGAACTAAAAAATGGCTCTAAGATAGCAATTGTAGGAGGAGGACCAGCTGGTACTTTTTCTGCTATATTTCTATTGGATTTAGCCCAACAGATAGACCTACAAATAGAGGTGGATATTTTTGAACCACGAGACTTTAACTTAACTGGCCCTCGTGGTTGCAATATGTGTGGAGGGGTTATATCTGAGTCTTTAGTACAAAAATTAGCCAGCCATGGCATTAACCTGCCAGATGAACTGCTAATAGACACAATAGATGCCTACACCTTACACACTGACCTTAGCTCTGTAGAGATTAAAGCCCCAAAAGATGAGATGCGTATTGCTTGTATTTTTCGTGGTGCTGGTCCTAAAGGTGCTGAAAACCAACCTCCAATCCCCTGGAAAAGCTTTGACAACCACCTGTTAGAGTTAGCAATAGAAAAAGGGGCAAACCATATAAAAAATAAAGTAACAGGCATTATAAAAGATAGAGGAATACCCAAACTTACTTGGGGTGATGATAACAAACAAAAATACGACCTTGTGGTTGGCTGCTTAGGTCTAAACAGCCCAGCTTTACAAATGTTTAAAGACCTGGACTTTGGCTATAAACCACCAAAAACTACTAAAGCATATGTTACAGAGCTATATTTTGGTGATGAAGATGTCTCTCGCCTTCTTGGCCACTCCATGCATGTATTTATTCTCAACATTCCTGGGGTGAAATTCATAGCTTTAACTCCCAAAGGTACATACGCTACACTTATAATACTTGGTGATGATATTGATAAAAAGTTAGTAAACAGGGTTTTTCAAGCACCTGAATTGCAAAAATGCCTCCCTATGGGCTGGAAAATTCCAGTCCAAACCTGCCACTGTCAGCCACAAATAAACATTGGCGCACCAAAAAACCCCTATACCGATCGTGTGGTGCTAGTTGGTGACTGTTCATCATCAAGGTTATATAAAGATGGAATAGGCGCAGCTTATCGCTTAGCAAAAGCTATGGCATACACAGCTGTAACCCACGGCGTTTCAACCCAAAGTTTTCAACGTTTTTTCCGTCCTGCCTGTAGAAAGCTAGACTGGGATAATCGCTTAGGACACCTATTATTCTATGGTGACAGCCTTATGCGACCAATATCGTTTTTTCAAGAGGCAATAATAGAAGTGATAAGAGAAGAACAAACCAAAAAAGAAGTATCCCCACGCTTAAGCACTTCACTTTGGGACACCTTTACAGGAAGCTCATCTTATCGCAACATTATAGTTAGATCATTACACCCTATGGTGGTATTAAAACTAATTGTACAAGCAGCAAAAAAACTATTTAGGTTTAGTTAAATATTTACACTGTAGTAATAGTAAGATAAAATTTCAATAATTAAGTTGTTTAATTGTTGAGGTTTATTTATAGTAAACCACTAAAGCCGGAGAAAACATAATGCCTAATTATATAATTGCCTACCTTGGTGAAGCAAATAAACCTAATAGCCCACAAGAGGGCAAAGCTCAGATGGGAAAGTGGCAATCTTGGGTTGCTGGATTGGGTGACGCTGTAATTAACCCAGGATCTCCTATGGGAAAGTCGAATATTGTAAGTGCAAAAGGAGTATCTTCTGACGACAAACCTAACCGTATGACAGGTTTTTCTGTAGTGAAAGCTGATAATTTTGAAATTGCTCTAGAGATGGCTCAAGCATGCCCATATGTGGAGTTTGGTGGCACTCTTCAAGTAGCTGAACTTATTGAAATGAAACATTGAATTTTAAATTTATATTAACTATGACAAATGGCCGAGTAATTACTTGCAAATCATAATTTATTTTTAATTTACATTAACTTATAGATAGTGCTTTTGGTTTATGTTGGCTAAAGTAATCCTTCAATTTACCGATACAATATGTAGTCGTAATGAAAATGTGAAATATATCGATATAAATTTGATATATGGTCTATAATGAACAATTATATATATTATTTAAGGTTGCATCTCCCTAATCAGTTTGAACTAAGGGAGTTTTTTGGAGAGCTTCATCATGGCGTTACCCGGCCGAAAGCAACCAGACATAAAGAAAAAGCCGTCGAAGAATGGACCGACTGCCGAAGGTGATGAAGAGGACGGTGGTATCCAGGAACTTGGCTTTGAACAGATGAAGGAAATGGGTAATGAGCTAAAAGTTTTACGTGAGTCTCATGCCCAAGAACAGATAGAAAAAATACAAAAACTAAGAGCAGAAGCACCACAAAAGGAAGATAAAAAAGGAGATGCAGACACAAGGCTTGATGTGTCTGAACTGGTTACTGAGACTGAAGCAAGAAAAGGTGGTATACCGGATCATATAGCCGCCCTACCCGCTAACCATCCAATTAGAATCCGCTGGGAAAAGGGCTTTCGCCAACGTGAAGATGGAACATGGTATCAAATCTCTGAAGATGAATTACATAATGATAGAGGTATATCCGAAGAAAAACAGCGCGCTTTTTTAATCATCCCTCTCATTATCATTGGTATTGCCTTGGTAATTGGTGGAAATTGGTACGCATCCAAACTTACTGACACCCGTAAAGACATCATAAATACGGTAAAACTCAAGGGTATAAAAGACAAGCCTGAAACTAAAAAATTACTTAAAAAAGCCTACAGAAGTCAGTGGCTACCAGAGTTGACAGGTATTCTAAAAGATTTTAAAAAAGTTAAACGTAGTTTTGATGCATTTAGTGATAATCAGGAGAGCGGCTCCTACATTCAACATATCAAAAAACACAACAAAAAATTTGATGCTGAAGAAGCTATGCAGTGGCGTACTAGGGCAATTCGCAAACCCACACAGTAACACTAAAACTAATAGAGTCTGACATTGCCGTTCAGAGTTACCGCATTAGATTATTCGATGTGCTATTAATTGAAGAGGTTATAATTTACATTTTTCAAAAGTGCATAGACTAATTTTTGAAAACTCGTAGAATTGTTCCTTTAATTTTCATCTTCTTGAGTAACATTTTTTGTACAGCTAGCCCTTGGTCACGTTTTTCAAACAGCCCTGAAGCAACCCTATAGAGCTGATTATTTTTTACGTTCGTACGCTCATAGTATGCCGAAACCCCCTGTTTCTTGAGCTTTTTCACAAGAGATTTAGCTCTATTTTTCTTAGTAAATAGTCCAACAACTACTATGTAACGCTTTTTATACAGACGTAGCACTTTTTTAACGTCTGAATTATTAGGTGCTAACTCTTTTAATCTATAAACCTTATTTTTTAACTCTCTGTTTTTCTTTTTAGACTTTTTCTTGGGTTGATAGACCCTTAATTCAGCCATTGCTTCTTCAACAAGTTTTTGCAACTTAGAACCCTTGTTCACCTGTTTAGGGCTTTCAGTTGTCTGCAAAACCTTTGCCGAAGGAGCTCTTTCGTTAGAGTTTTTAACTAAATCAATAAACTGTTTCTCGGTTATTACTGATCTTGGAACAACTTTTTTTGGTTTGTTTGGTGTGACTATATATTCTGGCTTTACAATAGTATTTTTCTGCTTTTTAGCAGTCGCTTGCTCACTATTTTTCTTTAGCTTTTCAGCCTCTTTTTTAGTTTTTTTGTTTAACTCTACTATATTTACAACATCTTTTACAATGCGGCTTTTACTCTCTTCTAACTCTTTAATATTTGCTACAAGTAATTTACTACTCTCTTTTATAGGCTTTATTGTAGATTGTGTATCTTGTATATTTAGTTTATCTGATTGTTGTAAATCACTGTTTCTAGATGAAGATTTCTCTAGACGTTCTAAGCGGTTTAATTTTTCAGAAATTTCTAAACGTTGGGCATCAACCTCATATTGAGCTTGGGCTAACTCAATTTGCTGCATTATAAGTTTCTTTTTTTGATTTTCAATTTCAGCTTTTTGTTGATCAAACACCAAACGCTCTGCTACTAATTGGCTTTGGGCTTTTTGCAAGGCCACTTTTTCAACATTAATACGTTGCCATTCAAGGTCTATAACTGTTAGGTCGGGATTGTTTTGTTCAGTTGATCGTTGTAAAACAACTCTTCCAACCCACTCTTTATCTTGAATTTCTATATAGCCTTTTTCTTCCTGATAACCAGGAGCTGTAACTAAAATATTATATCTACCTGATGGTAAGCTAACTCCTGGTACATACTCTGTTGAGGTATTAAGAATAGTTACCTTTGCATGGGCAGGTTCAGTAATAATTGTGAGCTGATAGCCAGAAGAGCTATCTTTTGCTAATGCTATATTAGGATTAGCTACCAATAACAGTATGGACAAAAATAGAACAAGTCTCATACCAACACAATATACCTGCATAATTCTCTTGGACAATTGCTTTACACTCCCATCTTCTCAGGCCGACCTAGATATTGCATAACAAATAAACCCTATTTTACGACCTCTGTCACACCAATTAATTATTGCCCCAATTACTTGGCTTCAGGTTTATAAACAACAAAATATCAAAAACAAATATGAACAAATAATCTAAAAAAGTAAATAGAAGAAGCAACCAATAAACAGTAACCTCCAGAATAACACAATTTTGATATTGCAACACGACAATTCATCCTTTACAAAAAATGGTTGGGTATGCAACCTTAGTAAACAATATTAAAAGATAATCATCATACTTTTCTATCATAATGGATACACCTCAAATATGGCTCGTTTTCTCTATTTCGCATGGGTTCGTGAAAAAATTGGAGTCGCTACAGAGACCCTCAACCTCCCTCCAGATGTATCTACAGTTGCCAATGTCTTAACCCATCTAAGGGGTCAGGGTGAACAATATGATAATGCATTATCAGATAATAATTTACGTGTAGCAGTCAACCAGACCTACGCTCAAGCTAACAGCCCCGTAACCAATAGTGATGAAATAGCAATTTTTCCTCCAGTGAGTGGTGGATGAATTATTCAACACCAGTTTTAGGGTTCACAGCTACTAGCGGTACAGGTAAAACTACGTTAATGGAATTGGTAATTGCAGACTTAAGCCAAAAAGGCTTAAGCATTGCTGCCATAAAACACGGACATCACCCTGCTGACCCTGATATTCCTGGCAAAGATACCCATCGTTTTCGGCAGGCTGGAGCCGAAACTGTAATGTTTGCATCAAAAGAGCGTTGGTTTATTATACAGGAGTTGCAAAACCGTGAAGAGCCAACATTATCCCAACAAATTGAACGACTTAGTGACCATGATTTAATATTGGTTGAAGGTTATAAAAATGATAACCATCCAAAAATTGTTCTACACCGTAAAGATGTTTCAGATGCAAAGTTTTATAAACAACTATCTAATGTAGTTGCCTTAGCAACTGATGATACTAACCTTAAGGCAGAAATCCCCCTTCTACCACTAAGCGACCATGCTAAAATTGCCTTATTTATTAAAGACTTTTTTAAAATTTAGCCTGTAAAACCATATAAAACAGGTTCTATCTTAATATAATAAACTCGGCATTTTAAAGCACAGCTATTGCACAACCAATTTATTAACCTGGTAAACTAGAAAATATTATCATCACCTTCATTTTTTCTTAATTAACCAGAAAAACTAATATTTTCCACCATTAAATAATTTGCAATACAAAGTGGTATATATAATAGCCAACCTTACCCTTACCACGAAGGCTGGAATCCTTAGAACCAATAACTGAATCTAAGTTTAAAAACCCTTTGTAGATCGATTTTAAAAGGTTAATATCTATAAATTATTTTAAATGTTGGTGGAGCATTTAATTATTTGGATGTTTTTGCAAAGTGGTAGAACTGAGTGTTTAAATACTCAACAACATCGCTTACATCCTCTGGCCACCACTCAGAATTTAAAACTTGCTGGTTGCAAAACTCTACCTGCATAGTCAACTTAGCTAAAGACTTACGGCGGTTGGGGCGTTTATATAGATCATCCGATTTGCCATCTACTCTTGAGCTATGACATGCGGTTACACAACTAGCATCATGCAACTCTTTGCCATTTACAGCATCAGCAGCAAAGCTGTTTTGCGTGGAAATTAATATTGAAATTACAGCCAGAAAAGATAGAAAAAATTTCATGGCATTACCCCCTGCACTTAATTAATGGTTAAATATATGGTAAAGGATACAGTAAATATTACAAATAACCCAGTGAGAATATTGGTGGTAGGCTGTGGTGCTGTTGGTGGTTTTTATGGCAGCAGGCTAGCAAAAGCTGGAGCAGAAGTTACCACTGTTAACAGAAGTGACTACGATATAGTAGCAAAAAACGGTATTAAGATAGATAGCATAGATGGTAACTATCATTTTAAACCCCATGGGGTTATACAAGAAGTCGCCAACTATAAATATTTTCCTGATTACATTCTTGTTGCACTAAAATCTTTACCACAACTTGATATTGCAAGCATTATTGCCCCAGCTGTTGGCCCTAATACCACTATTTTTCTACTACAAAATGGAATAGATATTGAGAAAAATATTGCCGTAAAATTTTTTAACAATGAGATAATTAGTGGTTTGGCTTTTATTTGCGTTAACCGCACTAAACCAGGAAAAATAATCCACCTTTGCCATGGCAAGCTTGTAGTTGGAACATACCCAAAAGGAAATTCTTCAGCTGTACTTAAATTAGCGGAACTATTTAACAAATCTAACACTCCTTGTCGTATTTCAGACTCAATTATTACTGAACGTTGGCGAAAATTAATCTGGAACGCCCCATTTAACCCCATTTCTGTTTTAACCCAAACAGACACCCAGCAAATTATGGCTCAACCAGGAACTGTTGCACTTGTTAGGAGTATCATGGAGGAAGTTTGTGCCGTTGCTGCTAGTGTTGGGCATATTTTGCCCAGTGATGTAATAGACAAAAACATTGCCGACACAGAAATTATGCGCCCGTATAAGACAAGTATGTTACTGGACTATGAAGGAAATCGGCCATTGGAAGTTGAAGCAATATTGGGAAACATTATAAAAACAGCAAATAAAAACGGAGTTTTAGTACCCCGTCTTGAAACTATTTATGAAATGCTGAAGTTATTGGTAAGAAATCGAGCCTAGAACTAAGAAAAGTAGCCTTTTTTAAAAAGAATATACAGCCGTTTTTTTGGGTGGCGTATTAAAAATTTATGTAAACAATCAGTTACAAGAAAGGAGACAAACTCTTTTAGTGAAACACCCGGCTTATTCTAAGGTAAAATTAATACTTTAGAATAGAAAACACTCTTATTAAAAAGGCTATCTATAACATAGTAAAAACAGACATTTTTTATAGGCATGTAATATACCTAGTATAAAAAACCAGTTTTTTTAAAGAAATATCAACACCTTAGTATAAATACACATTTTATTTTAAGAAATGTCAATACTGTAGTAAAAACAATCCTCTTTTGAAAAAGGCTGTTAATAACATAGTATTAACAGACCTTTTTTTGGGTTGTATTATACCTGTAGTATAAACAACCCATTTTTCAAAGAGGTTGTCCATGTTAGAACAGGAACATCCCCTTTTGGAAAATTTTGTTCTAAATTAATCAGTTAAACCAAGAGATGACAATAGCAATTTGCACCAAGGTGATAACAACAAGTCCATATGCACCACCTACATAGATAGCTGCTAGCATTTTGACAAAAATGTTTTGTGCCTTATGAAGGTTAGGTCCAGGTTCATCAGTTACCATTGCATGTTTCATTGAATTCTCCAAATTTAGCTATAAATAAATTCTCCAAAATTAAAACGCTTAACTGAGGAGTTGCTGTTATAGAAAGCAAGATGCAAGCCAATTAAGGAAAACTAGCAAAATTAACTCAATTTAGAAATTTAGTTCGTGACAACAATACAGAGAAACTCCTGTTTATAGGCGTAACAGATATACACCTAACATCCTATTAAATGTTCTTATGATATTAACACAAATTGCAAAAGATAGTAAAAACACAGTTAAACTTTAAAATATGGTTATAGATGAATACTGATTTAGCTATAATTCATAATTGTGAATAAAAGGGGTAAACAATTTAAACAGTTCTGTAAAAATAGTTAACAGCTTAATATCTCATATATACAAATTTGCTATTGATACTAGATTATAAAGTAAAAGCAGAGAGACTCTCGTCCAACTTTTTAGAAACACCAGAAAGTGTTGTTGCTTTAGTTTCCACTTCTGCACTTTTTTCTTCCATACCTCCTGACATGGTACGTATTTCTGTTATAGCTCTGGCCATATCTTCAGTAAGTTCTGCTGCGTTTGCAACATTACTTGCCACCTCACCACCAGCATTTGATGTTTCACTTACTGTTCTAGTTAACTCCTGAATGCCTCCATTAACCTCACTCACATTACGTACTACCTCACCGATACCAGATGCTATTTCTTGCATGTTACGGTTTACTTCATCAAGCCCTGTGGAAGATTCATCTACACGACGGTTAACCTCGTTTGTCTCTTCAGAAGCAGAGGCCATAGAGTTATTTATCTGCTCAATTGTGGTACTCTGCTCATCTACAGCATGCAAGATGTCATCATTGGCTTCTGCTATCTTTTTAACAGCGTCTGTAATATTTACTGTAGCAGTGGTTACACTCTGGGTATTGTTTTGAATTTCATTAATTTTCTTTGTGATATCAGAAGTTGCTATTGCTGTCTGCTTGGCCAGATCTTTCACCTCGTTAGCAACAACTGAAAACCCCTTACCAGCCTCACCTGCTCCAGATGCCTCAATAGAAGCGTTAAGAGCTAACATATTTGTCTGTTGTGCAATAGCCTCAATATCCTTAACCACTGCGCTTATTTCATTTGTTGACTTTGTAAGAATATCAATAATTGCAATGTTGGCTTGAGAGTCTTCACTAGCTTGCTTAGCAACAGCAGCTGCATTCTTACATTTTTCGCTTACATCATTTATTGAGACAGATACATCTTTAACAGATGAGGTAATTGAGACAATGTTATCACTAGATCGATTTGCAGCTTCATGAACTAAAGTTAAACCATTACTTGCCTCTTCAGATGCCGCAGCAACTGCATTTAAATTTGTATTGGCTTGTTCAGCCGCTGCTGAAATGGTGGTCATATTTACACTCATCTCTTCAACCGCAGCAGATACATTGGTCATATTAGTACTCATCTCTTCAGCTGCTGCTGATACTGTGTGCATGTTACCACTCATATTTTGAGCGTTTTCAGAAGAATTATCAGCTCTACTGCTCATAACTTCAGAACCTTTGGACATTTCTGAAGATATTGAAAATAGCTCTCCAGATGCTGAGTTAATTTCTTGAGCGTTGCTAGTAATATGACCGAGTATACCTCTTAGTTTTTCAATCATATCAGCCATAGAGTTAGACAATATACCAATTTCATCTTGTCTGCTTGTTGAACAATTAATAGTAAGGTCACCCTCTGATAATCTTTTAAGGTCGGCTACATTTTTTGCTAAAGGTCCCGTAATATTGCGAGAGAGTAACACCCCAAGAAATAAAGAGATTGCAAAACCAGCAAAAACCCCGATAATTGTAGAATCTGCAGCACTGGTTGCTGTCTCGTTAGAAGCTATTGCAGCTTCTTTCATAATTTCTTTAGCACCAACCTCAACCCCACTTAGAACATCCATCAACTCATTTGCAATTTCATCGGCTTTTGCGTCCATGGTATTCATCTCAAGATCATTTTTAGCCAACCTTTTCTGAATATCCATAAATTTCTTAGCCAATACTTGAAACTCGTTATTATGTAAATGATCAATTTTGGCAACCATACGCCTAAGTTTTGGTACTGAAACAGCTACAATCGTACCTTCATCTGTTTTAGCTCCTTTTAATAAAGCATCAACCCAACCATCAAACTCTACAATAGTTTCTTGATACTCTTTACTAATTCTAACTATAGACTTTTCATCTAGGCTTTGAGCTAGCTCTTCAATTGCTATACGACTCATAGCAAGTGTAGTTTTCATCTCCATAGACATATCTGCCCAGCCATTTTCTATTTTAAATATTTCTTCAGGACTAGCCCCAGCAGCTATTTTTGCACGGATTCGATCTTTAACTTTACCCTCAAAGGATTCCGATAAATCTATGGTTTTGTCAAAACTCTTCTCAAATGCTTCCATTATCTTTTCTAATTTTGCATTCAAAATGTATTTCTCAGTCATCAACTCTCTTATACGAGCCATTTTTGGTTGCAAACTATCGTTATGGAAACCATCTGCTTTATCAACAATTGAGCGGAATTTTTCATCTTTGGCAGCATATATAACACCTTCGTCAGTAACAGCACCGTTTAGGATAGCACCTGCAAAAGTATCAAAAGTTGTTACAAACTCTTCATGCTCCTTCCACACTTCTTCTAGTCCCTTTTTATCTTCAGAAGCCAACATTTCCATGATCATTTGCATGTCAGAGCGAACGGCTAGTTTCATCTCTTTAGCAGAAGCAACTAATGGAGCTGCATGTAAAATATCGTTAGTCTTATCGCTCATCTTAGAGATATTCAAGTATCCCAAGGCTCCACCCACAACCAAAATTGTAGTGACGATTAAAAACCCACCGATTAATTTACTACCAACTTTTATGTTATCAATATTTAACATTGTTCACTCCAAAATACATATATATAACTAATAGTTACACACAAACCAATAACAAAAGATGCGTTTTTTTTAATGTTAGATGCTTGTCTACCAAGAAGCGGGC
>JADGBW010000017.1 GCA_015231305.1 Magnetococcales bacterium
CAGCATCCAGACGATAATGTTTAGTGGTAGGCCTACTCTCATAAAGTCGCTTACTCGGTAATATCCGGCAGATAATACCATTAGGTTGGTTTGGTAGCCTATGGGGGTGGCGAAGGCAGCGTTGGCTCCGAATACTACTCCTATTAGGAACGGCATGGGGCTTACCCCTAGTTGGTTGGCAATTCCTATTGCTATTGGGGCAAAGAGGATGGCTGAGGCGTTGTTTGATATTATGTTGGTGAAAAGCATTACTAAAAATATGAAAAGGGCTAGTATCCACTCAGTTGATAGCCCTATTGAAACTTGAATTAAGCCTTGAGCTATAAAATCTACTGCTCCGGTTATCTCCATGGCTTTGCCTAACGCTAGTGTTGCTGTCACCATGAAGACTATTTGTGGTGAAATTGCAGCGTATGCTTGACGCAAGGTTAAGCAACGGCTGGCTATCATTGAAAATGCCCCAAGCAACGAGATAACCAACATGTCTACTGTTCTTGTTGCAGCTAAAAGCACAACACTTAAAAGAATTAATGTAGATGTACCAGCCTTGGCAGAGTGCTCTACTGTGTCTTTAACACCCCATAGCAGAATCATATCTTTTCTATCTGCTAACATGTTTAACTGACCCGAAGTACCTTGAACCAGCAATACATCCCCTGCGCTAAGTTTAATTTTAGCTAAATTTCGCACCTTTATACGACTATGTTGCTGAATACCAATTACAGCAATGCCATAACGGTTTTGGAAACGGATTTGGGATAGTGTTCTACCAACCATTGATGTACCAGGCATTACCACCAGCTCCGCCATGTTATGCTTTTTTATCTCTTCTTCAGTGGATTTATTAATAGAGGTTGGCAAAAGAGGTGACGCGGAATCCCACTCTATTTTTTTTAACTCTCTAGCACTTCCTGATAAAAGCAGGATATCTCCTGCAAAAAAATGTAAATCTTTTTCCTGTGTGACAATCTTACCATCCCTTAATACCCTCTCTAAACTTACTTTATTAAACAGCCCTACTACCTCTTCATCTATCAACTTCTTACCAACCAACAGGGTATCAGGCAACACCTCAAGTTGAACCAAAAATTTGCGATGTAACTCTTCGGAATCAACTGGTGCAGTTTCTGGCAAAAGAGATGGTGCTATAAAAACCAGATATAACAAACCCACCACAAGCACAATGCCACCCAACATTGAGAAGGTAAACATCTCAAACTGCCCCACCCCAGCTTGATCTGCAAATGAGGAGACTAAGATATTGGTTGATGTGCCCATTAAGGTGCAGGTTCCACCCAATATGGAGACAAAAGAGAGCTGCATTAAAAATTTTGAGCTAGAGAGTTTTAGCTCTTGGGCAAGGGTAACCATTATGGGAATAAAGATAACAACAATAGGAGTGTTGTTTAAAAAAGCACTGGCAACAGCGACAAACACAAGAGAGACAGTTAAAGCTAAACGCCAACTTCCTAATGATAAATGGCGAATCCAAGATGCAACGGTACTAACTGAACCAGTGATAGTGACCCCCTCACCTATCACCAATAAAGCAATTACAATTACCAAAGCCGGATGTGAAAAACCAAAGAGTAGTTCAGGCGCAGCAAGTAGGTTTGCCCCTGTTTCAGGATCAATTAATGGGTATATCTGAAAGAGAACTATTAACCACACTAACAACCCTAACGAAACTAGGGCCATAGGTATTCTCTCTTGTGCATAAAACAGCACAGCTAATAGTAGAGTACCTAGTGTTAGTGAGATGTGAAACATTAGTGTTATTGCTATCTAGTCACTTTATTGTTTTTTTTAATAAAATCTAATGTATAGCAGTTATCATTGCACATACAGACAACTGCTATTTTTAAGATTATTGTGACTATAGATTATCCCCAATTAATATTAACTGCAATCTTTGTGCGTTATTAAAAAATAGGGTTACCATCATTTAATATTGAACGGCGCATACACTCTGAACCAGCTATCAGTATAGCCTCTTCATCCATTTCTGGCTTTGCTACTACCACACCCAAACCAAAATGAAACTCTTGAGGTATCGATTCTTGATTTACAATTGGGTCCAAGACACCATTTTTAATAGTTTGTGCCATGTTCATAGCTAAATCTTTATCGCTTTCAGGGGCAAAAACTGCCAGACCGTCACTTGCAGTGCGGAATATTTCATAAGAGCCACTATCTTGAACCCTATTGCCAAGCCAACGCATAAGAGAAGAAAACCTCTCCCTACCCCAACTTTTTCTTATACGACCTAGATCGACAATACCGATAAAAATAACCGCAAAACCGGAGGCCGAACCCTCTTTAATTTCTATACGAGCTTGATTAATCCTAGCCATCAAACCATAACGATTAGGCATTCCTGATACTGCATCCATTAAATCAGAATTTTGGGTCTCAAGAAGCAGGTTATCTGCTTGATGAAACAGCTCTTTTAACTGTTTGGTGGTATAATCAATAGTATCTAAATTATCCAACACCTGGGTTGTCTGCTCACCAACACCTTGTATTTCAGCACAAATTATTTGAGAAATTGACTCTAACGGTATCTCTTCATCTACCTTTTCAAGGCTTTCACTAAGTTGGTTAATAACATCACAAGGACGCTCCAAACGACTTGAAGTGCTAGCCAAGCCTTTTGTAAAGTCTAATAAATAACGGTTTCTACGGCTGTTTTCCAAAGCTTGGGCGTTTTGTTTGCGTTTTTGTGTAACAATTACCTCAGCTAAATATTTATGTATCTCATGCCAAGAAGAAGATATACCACCTTCTCTGTTTTTAGGAACACCGCCATAACCAATAGATAACAGAGCTTTATCTAGCAAATTAAGATCAATATCCGGCTTTCCCTCAGGAAACATCATATTACCCTGTGCTATTTTTAACCCAGCATCAATTTCTTCTAAAAACTTATCTAGGTCTTCACTATCAACTGTGCCAGATTTTCTTATTCGCATAGCATAGCGGTTAATAACCGCCTCAAGCTCACGGTCGCCATTTAATAATGGTAGTAAAACTCGCTCTATCAACAATAGGGTTCCCTCATGTAAAACATGGGTCTCTTCATAACAAACTCCACGACGTAACACATCTTTTAACAGGCTCATAGCCCCTTCAATATTTGGGGTTTCACCGTTTAGCTTATCGCGAATACCACTAAGTGTTTGTTGAGTGTTTAACATGATATTCTCCTATGCCTCCCGCACATTTAAAGCAATTTCATTGTTATCCATATCTGCGGGTTCACCTTCTAATTCTGCTAAATTATCTGTTGCTGTCAAAATATCCTGAGCTGTCATACCTGCTGTGAATGCTCTAGATCCAGATTTAACTGTTATAGTGCTGGTTCCATTGGATAGATTAAAATCGGTACTATTAAGCATAGCTGCAATATTGGCTGTAACATCGGCACTGCTCTTATGGGTAGCAGCCGGAAAAATCATGGCAAAGCGGTCTATACCAAGCTGGGCCAAGAAGTCTCTATCTTGAAGCTGAGTACGAATTAAAGAGGCTAAAATTTTAACAAATTGCTGCTCATCATCTTTTTTAAGATTAGCTATAATGTTTGGAAAATCTTGAATATGAATAAGCGATATGGAAAATTGCTCCCCTAGATGCAATGCTCTCTCTAAGTGGCGATGGAGATGAGCGGTAAAAGATGAACGGTTAGGAATACCTGTTGTTGGGTCTATAAATAGTGATTTTTGCGAAAGAGCAATGGCCTCTTCAAGCTGGCTAATACTTTCTCTTAACTTATTAGCCTTTTCTCTGCCATCAGACATCTTTGCTCTTAAAGTACCAGATATTCTATGGAAACTTAAAAGCTGTTGACGTAATAAATTCTCTATTTTTTGCGAACTTTTACGGGTTCCATCAATAGGGTTACCCATAAAATAGTTTGTAGTAGCATAATCTACCAGATGACCAGCAGGATAAGCTGCTATAAGATCTCTACCTATTAAAAGCAGCTTTTTTTGCCAAGCTCTTTCACTTGCAACTGCTTGGGCAGATAAATCTACAATTTTTTGTTCACCAACTACTGTTAATTGTTGGTTGAGAGTTTCTATACCAGGATCTGGGCTTTCTGATTGGGGAAAAATCTGTGCTATTCGACCCATAAATGATATGGGCACAGAACTATGCCCTGCTAGAGGCGAGCTACCAATAGTAAAAGCCATGAGAGATTGCAGTACCCGACTAAACTCCTCTAAATCCAAACTCCCTTCACTCTCGATTTTTTGGATTAACCCTTCAATCTTTTTTTGGCTATTTAGATTTTTAGCAAAAAATAGTTTCAAAGAGCTGAGAAACTTAACAAGTTGCTCTTTTGCGGCTCTCTTTTCAGTAATACAAGCACCAGCCTGTAATTGGTCTTCAACAATGGTAATAATTTGCCCAAGGTTGGGTCTAGCTACCTTTAGCAGATCATATAAATCATCAAAAAAATTGATTGTATCGCTGGCCATTACACTTTCACCTTCAAATAAATATTGTGTGAAATGTGGCAACTAAATTTAAAATAGTTACCTAATGAGTCAGCCTAACCATGATTATCTATGTTTAAAACGTTCTACTAACTATTGCACAGGTTCAGCAATTACTAGATTCGGATAGAGAGAACGGGCTGACACTGGAAACAAGAGTTGCGAAACCCGTGCCAATACGATTCCCTTTTCTTCTAAGGTAGGTAGCCACTCTTTTAGAGCAGCTAAAGTGCCTGGATATGGGTGGCCAATCCCTACTACTGGGCCGCTGTGTGCTAGGGTTTCTAGCAGGTAAAGTTGTTTTAAAATTGAGGCCTTATCTTGATTGTTATCTATAAAGACATCTCTACGAATAGTGGGAACACCTCTGGCTTTAGCGCGAGATTCTGCCACAGTATTAGTAGAGGTACGACTATCAACAAAAAACAGTTTTTCCTCGGCAAGAACTTCCATAACAACATCCATAGCTGCCGATTTTGTTGTTAAAAGCGACCCCATATGGTTGTTTATGCCTACTGCTGTTTTAAACTCTGCTAGGTTATCCAACAGAACCCGGCGAATTTTCTCCGGCCCCATGCCATCAAGTAGAGCTTTAGGGCCGGGCTTTACCCTAGGATATCCTCGTGGTTGCATTGGCTGGTGCAGTATTAGCTCTTTACCTGTTTTTTCGGCAATTGACACCACATCATGAGATGCTATACCACCAGGAAGAACAGCCAAGGTAATGTCGGCAGGTAGCCTTGATATAGATTTAGAAACCCAACTATTGTAGCCTAAGTCGTCTATAATCAAAGCTAAACGTAACTTTGCTTTCTTACGATACGTCGGTTTTGGGGGAGCAACAAGAGGGTTAGGCTCTGGGTATTTTAGATCTTCAACAAAGTGCTCTTCGTATACTATACTTTTATCAACTGTGTGTGGCGGGGTAACAACATCAGCAACAGCAGGTTTAGCTGCCTTAATAGCAGACTTTAATTGAGGCTTGTCCAGCTGGATTTTAGCATCTTTTAGTTGTGATACTTTAGGGCTGAGCTGTAAAGAAGCTTTTTGTACTCCATCCGCCCCAGCACTCTTATCAACAGGTTGCTTTCTGGGCTTAAACTTGGATTTATCTAAATTCAAACCTTTCTCTGTTGAAATTGCAGATCCTGATTCCACCACAGATGAGATAGCAGAGCTAAGTGCCGAAGATATGCCTTCTGGCTTTTGGCTGCTGCCTTTAACCACAACTTTGTTAGAACCACCCAGATAGGTATTACCAGTTAAGGTTCCGTCTGTAGAGACAGTATCACCAACCGCAGAGACACTATCAGCAACGGCTTTACCACTTAAGGAAGCAACTTCTACCTTTGAGGATACAGCATCACTTGCTTGGGCATTTGTTGTTATAGAGCCACTGCTATTATTAACGGCTTGCTCATTTACAGCAATATTAGAATTTGAGGGATCATCTCCCACATCTAAAATAGGGGATAAGCTTTTCCACCCCAAAAACACTATAACAGCAGGCACTAACAATACGCCCAAGAAAGTGAGCGCCAGCCCCAAAATAGGTTTTTTACCTATGGGCTGTCCTTCTTTTGAATCTTCCAATTTTCATTTTCCCTAACGTCGAGCAATCCAACCTGTTTTGGCTGATAACTGACCTTGAAGTACCTGTAACCCCCGTAATAAGTCTAAAGCACGACTTAGTTGATAGTCTTCTTTACTGTGCCCGGTTACCCGATCTCTCTCCGCTAGTTTCTCTTCTATTGTTTTTTCACTATTGTCTTTGTCTGACCCTTTGGAGGTATCAGAAGATTTACCAGTTTTAGACTTTTTAACCTTGGGTTTTTTGCCTGTGTTCTTTTTTGATGACCCAGACTCTTCATCGTTGGCATTTTCTAAATGGCCTTTTAAATCAGCCTCTGTTTTTGTTCGTCCAGCCCGTTTTTTGCCAGTCAGCTCTAGATCTTCAACCAAAATGTCAGGCTCAATACCTTTAGCCTGAATAGAACGACCACTTGGTGTGTAGTATTGTGCTGTAGTTAACCTAAGGCCAGAACCATCGTTAAGTGGAATAATGGTCTGCACAGACCCTTTACCAAAGGAGCGTGTACCCATTACTACTGCTCTATGATGATCTTGTAGAGCACCAGAAACAATCTCTGAAGCCGAAGCAGAACCAGTGTTGATTAAAACAACCATAGGAGCACCATTAACAAGGTCTCCACTATGGGCCTCAAATGACATATCCTTGCCTGCAATTCTACCTTTGGTATAAACAATTAGACCTTTTTCCAAAAAGGCATCTGCTACCTGCACAGCTTGATCTAATAGTCCACCAGGATCATTACGCAGATCTAATACTAAACCTTTAATACCACCTTTACCTGCTTGTTTGTTGAGCTCATTAATGGCTTTATCTAGTAGAGGATAGCTCTGCTCGTTGAACTGAATAATTCTTACATAACCAATATTGTTTTTCTCTAACCGCCATCTAACACTACGAATTTTAATAATAGCACGTGTAATGGTAAATTCTAGAGGTTCCAGCTCTCCTTTACGGAAGATTGTCAGGGTGATATCAGTCCCCGGCTTACCACGCATCAACTTAACAGCTTCCATTAGGTTCATATCATTGGCTTCGGTATCATCAATCTTGATGATTAAATCTCCAGCCTTAATACCAACCCGATCTGCTGGGGTATCTTCAATTGGTGAGACTATGCGAATACCACGATCACCACGAGAAATTTCTATACCAAGACCACCAAACTCTCCTTTGGTGTCAACCTGCATCTCTTTAAAACTCTCAGGCGTTAAAAAAGAAGAGTGAGGGTCCAAGGCTTTCAACATGCCGTGAATCGCACCATAGAGGATCTCTTTTTCATCGACCTCTTTGACATAATTCTGTTGGATAAGTGAATATACTTCTGAAAAAACCCGTAGCTTTTCATAAGTAACTTTACTCACTGCCTGCACATTCCGGCTAGAAACGTTTAAGCCAACAATTACACCAAACACGATTAAAAAAAAGAAAAAGGGACGTTTGCCCCACAAAAGACCTTTCATTGGATCTCCCACTAGCACATTAAAAACCTGAATTTACAACTTTTAAACAAGAACCCTATGTTATAAGGCCATGAACATACATTTATCAACATATTAGGACACCAATATTTAATAAATGCCTATCAAATTTTGGGTTTTCGTATACATTAAGCAGTACAAACAGAACTATAAATGGCTGTTATACAACTATATTTACCGTTTAAAAACTAGGCAATAACAAGAAAAATATAAGAAAAAATAAAATTGTCTATTTAATATTTATTGCTCTTTTACATTTTAGCAAGCCAACGATTTGGGTTTACTGCCTTCCCTCGCTCTCTAATTTCAAAATAGAGACCCGGAACTCCTTCCAATGAACCAGTATCACCTGTATGAGCTATAACCTGACTAGCTTCAACATGATCTCCTGGTACAACCAACAACCGAGAGTTATGACCATATAGAGAATATATGTTATCTCCATGGTTTAAAATTATAAGCAGCCCGTAACCCCGAAACCAATCAGCATAGACAACTTGCGCGTTGTGAATAGCCTTAACTGGGGAGTTTTTTGCAATCTGAAAAAACAGCCCAGGCTTTCGTGAAAACCCTTGTGCCCATACTGGTAGAGGTAGCTGTCCTTTTATTCTGGTAATTTTTTTATTGCTAACCCGCTTTGTTTCCCTGAGCTTACGACGTGGTTTGGCTGCTGTTTCAGCATAGTTGCTAGCTTGGTTTTGGGTATAAATTTGTTTTGGGACAGTGCTTGGTGTTGGAACACTACTATTGTGCTGTTCAGCCTCTTCTTTTTCTTCATCTATAATTATATCAGGTTTTGTAATATTTGCTGATAATGCGTTAGATAACCTCTCCATAAAAGAGGATAAAGAAGATCTGCTCCGGCTTAACTCATCAATTTTTTTCTGGTGGTATTTAGCCTCTTGTTGCAATGTCTGCAACATCTCTCCACGTTTTATACGGTTTTTAAGCGCTATCTCTCTCTCTGCGCTTAGTTTTTCAGATAAATCACTTACCTTTGCAACAAGGTTTTTGTGTTGTTCAACCGATCTGTTTAACTCTTCAACTGATTGATTAAAGGCTTTAAACTTAGCATTACGAGACTTTATCAACCGTCCGTAATATAAAACACTCTGTCGTACGCGTGATGAGTTATCCTGAGAGAAGGCCACTTTTACCACGCCCTGCCCTCCCAAACCATACATCAAGCGCAAATGGGCCTTTAACTGCCTTTGCATTTCTGCCACTCGATAACGACCAATTTCAATTTGCTCTTCGAGTAGTGGCAGATCTCCTTGGGCTTTTTGTTGCTGTTTTGCTAAAAATACCAGTTGGGTTTCAGTTTTAGCCAAAGATCTATCAATTTTATCCAGATCAGCCAACAGACCTTTTTTTTCTACCTCTTTAAGACCTAGAGCTTTTTTCTCCTCCACCAACTGCTTAATAACACGGTTTAATTGCAGGCGACTGCGTTGCACATCATACTCACCTTCATCTGCCAAAACAGGCCATGGAAAAAGTACAGCCATGTTAAACAACAATATGGCTCCTATAAACATGGCTATTTTTTTATAATAAAGTTGCAATATTTTAGTACTCGTTCAGACAAACTGCAATAAAGAGTGGCCACTCATCTGAGCTGGTTGTTCAATAGCCATTATCTTAAGCAAAGTAGGTGCAACATCACACAGACGACCATTTTTTAGTTCGGCCTTGCGGCCCAAAAATATCAAAGGAGCCGGATTATTTGTATGCGCGGTGTGGGGTTGTCCAGTAGATGCTTTTTGCATCATATCAGCATTGCCATGGTCAGCTGTTATTAGTAGCTCTCCACCCATAGCAAGAATATGCTCTGCCAAACGCCCCAAACATTTATCAACTGTTTCAACCGCAGTAATTGCAGCATCCATTTTTCCCGTATGACCAACCATGTCAGCATTAGCGTAGTTCATGACTACCAGATCATATTGACCATCATCTATCTTAGCCAACATCTGGTCAGTTAGCTCTACAGCGGACATTTCTGGCTGCAAATCATAAGTTGCCACTTCGGGAGAGGCAACCAACAAACGGTCTTCGCCAAGAAATGCCTCTTCTAAGCCACCATTAAAAAAATAGGTAACATGAGCATATTTTTCTGTCTCTGCTCCCCGTAGCTGCTTTAAACCTAAACGAGACACCACTTCACCAAGAATATGTTTTGGCTGCTCTGGTGGATAACCAACCAACACCCCTTTTAGAGTTTCATCATATTTAGTAAGACAGAAATAGGCAGATAGCTCAGGCTGTTCTCGTCGATTAAAACCAGTAAAACTATCAACTCCTGTTGCAGGATCTAAAAAAGCATGGCTTAACTCCCGCACTCTATCGGCACGAAAGTTCATCATTAAAACAGCATCCCCACTCTCAATACATATAGCAGGGCTATCTTTAGGGCCAATTTTGGTTGGCAGCATAAACTCATCGTTTAAATCGTTTGCATATGCCGCTTTTATAGCTAAAATAGGGTCTTCCCCTTGCTCCCCCTCACCCAGGGTATAAAGATCATAAGCTTTTTGCACTCTGTCCCAACGGTTATCCCGGTCCATTGCGTAATATCTACCAGATAAACTAACAATACGCCCAGCACCTATTTTATCCAAGCCAGCTATAAAATCACCAACAAATTCAATAGCAGAACGTGGTGGAGTATCCCGACCATCAAGAATACCGTGAATATAGATATTTTGTGCACCAGCATTTTTAGCCACAGCAACCGCTGCCAAAATATGATCAGTATGAGAATGCACCCCACCAGGAGATAATAAACCCATGATATGCACCGCTCCACTTTTTGAGACAGCACTATCAACAGCCTGTAACAGGGGTTTATTAGTTAAAAACTCTCCATCAGCAATTGCCTTGTTAATACGGGTAAAATCTTGATAGACAATTCGCCCCGCCCCAAGGTTAGTATGACCAACTTCAGAGTTTCCCATCTGCCCCGAAGGCAACCCCACATGCTCGGCACTAGTCTCAACCAATGCATGGGGCCGAGTTTGCATCCAGCTATCAAAATTAGGAGTTTTCCCCTGAAAGATTGCATTATCAGCCGAACCCTCAGCAACTCCCCAACCATCTAAAACAACTAAAACAACCGGCTTAGGTTTCATAAAATTAGCACCTGGTTAAAAAACAAATAAACAACAACAAAATCTTAATCAACAAGAATGCCACGAAACCAAAAAAATTTCCCCTTTTTTTCCAACCTTTTTTTATTAAAGTTTAAGATACAGATATTTGTTTATAGAAAAATCACGCTTTAGATAAATTAAAAAAACCATTTCTACATCACTGACAACTGAATCACATATATATTTTTCTCACACATCATGACATTTACTAAATATATCATAGCATTATAAACAGTTATAGATCACAGTTACCCCATTGATATCAATGCCATTTCAAAATTTGTCTAAAGGGTAGATAATAATTAATCCTAAAGCTATGTATATCAATGAAATTACTACTGGATAAATGCTAAAAAAGGGGTTTAACAATAATTATATTTTCGCTCAAAGAACGAAAATTAAGATATGGCTGAAAAGGTGTTTTTGTAACTACTACTATATAAGTTTAACTGCATGTAATTAATATCCAACTTTTTCATTTTTTCTTTACGTGTTAAACTGTTATTTGTTTTATTTAATATTTATTGGTGGAAAGGTTTTATAGTTTATGGGGATTGTTGAAAAAAGCAATAATCACTCTCAATGGCCAATATTACAAAGGGCTATTGAAGAGGTGAAACTTGATATTGCTAAACCTCCATCACTTATACAGCGGATTGCTAATAAGCTGCTAGCTAGCAATAAAAAAAATAAACCTAACAGAATAAAATATGCAAACGGGATTTATATCCTTCTCTACCATAGTGTTGTTGATCCTGATAACCGTCAGCAATGGGAATATAGCTATAAAAAGGGTGAGGTCACAGCACAACAGTTTCGCTGTCAGCTAGAATATATGTTGACCCACATGACCCCAATTGCTTTAAGCCAAGCCCCGGAACTATTATCAAAAGGAGAGTTAGACCGCCCCTACTTTGCGGTTACTTTTGATGATGGTTTCCAAAATAACCTCACAGTTGCTAACCCTATTATTAAAGAGCTTAACTTAAAACCAACTGTTTTTGTAAACGGGGCTTTTGCTCGACAAGAAGAGGTTTTTTTTCGAATTTTATCTGCAATTATTATTCAAAAAGGTCACGCTCATTTGTTGGCAGCTAGGCTGCGTCAGTTAATTGGCCAATATGAATGGTCTGATGATGGAGATCTGCTGTTTATTCAGATGAAAACACACTACACAACAGACACCATGGAACAAGCAACAATAGATATATATAAACAGCATGTTGGTGATCCTGCTGAATTAAGGGTGCACCTAGATTTAGAAGAGTTAAAAAAATTGCAAAATAACGGTTGGGAGATTGGCAACCATACAGATGCCCACCGCCTTCTCTCTTGCCAAAACCAACAAGCAGCAATTGATGCTATTGAGTGTAATGCTGAATTTTTAAAGCAAAATGGTATTTATTCCAGTGATTTTCTCTGTTATCCCGTTGGTCGCGCTCAAGATGTAAATAAAAACATAGAAGAGTGGCTCACACAACACCCTGATATTCATGGTATTTTTGCCAATAATGGAGTTAATTTAAAATTGTGCCGCAAAGAATGGCTGCGTTTTAGCTTTGGGCAGCATGTAAATTCTGCGGCTTTGGATAAGATAATTTGTAGTCAGATTGAACGAACTTATAAGGCTTGTTTAAACTCTTAACTTACGGCATTTGCTTGACAAATTAATATGTTTTCACTTAGTCTTCCCTCTTTAAAATCATATTTTAGAAACCTTGGAGGCTTTGCCCCCAAACCCCGCTGGGGAAGATAACCTACCCCAGATACCCATTATTGTTTTGTATGGGGATGGGGCAGACACCATAAAGGGATGCATCATGGCGGATATGGAAATCATCATTACACCAGCGACACCAATTCCCGATTTTTTAGTTAAAGATGTTTTATCGAAGATGGCCTACGTTGACGAACTAATAGTCAAAGCCGCTTACAACGAAAATGGCAATTTAACAATTAAATGTAGCAAAAAACCTTCAGCCCAAGAAAATATTGACCTTGAAGCTAAAATACAACGTTGTGTTAATACCTTAGTTGCTACCACTAGAAAACCTAAAATTAAGATCCATGAAAACCATATGGACCTTAAGGTTCCCTTTAGTGTCGACCCTATGCCGCTTTTATTGGAGTCTGGCCAGGTAACAAAGCTAAACAATGGCTTGTTTGCTATGGGTCCGGTGGTGGCATCGCTATGTAAATATTTTGAAAACCGACTTTTTGAACTTGGTTTTGCTTTTGGGGCAAAAAACCATCGCTTTCCTGCTATGGTTCCATCAGAATTTCTTGAAAAAATTCAATATTTTAAAAATTTTACTCACTCTCTAAGTTTTGTTGCACATTTAAGAGAAGATTTAGAAATAATTGAAAAATTTGCTCAAGATGTAGCATGCGATAGTGAAGGTTGCATCCAACCTCCTCCTGGGTCTTTGGCAAAAGTCGGCAATATGCTCTCCCCTGCTGTCTGTCATAATTTTTATCTATTTCTTGCCAATCGTGTTTTAAAAGAAGAACCAGTTATTGGCACAGCCCTTGGTAACTGCTTTCGTTATGAGTCAATTAACTTGACCTCTTTGGAGCGACTCTGGAGCTTTACCATGTGGGAGGTAATTTTTGTTGGGTCAGCTCCTAAAGTGTTGGATTGTCTTGATAGGACCAGCAAAGCAGCCAACACCCTTATGCAGGAGCTAGGGCTTGCTTATCAGGTAGAAAATGCTAACGATCCATTTTTTGTCGGCGAATATGGTACCCAAGCTGGTTTTCAACAGCTTTACGATTTAAAACATGAATTTAGAGCTAAGCTTCCCTATAAAGATGGCTCTCTTGCGGTGGGGTCTCGCAACTACCATATGGATTTTTTCGGTCGCAGTGTAAACATTACCTTGGCTGACGGCACTACAGCCCACTCTGGTTGCGTAGCATTTGGCCTGGAGCGTATGGCTTTTGCATTTGTTTCTCAGTATGGTATTGACCCTGATAAATGGCCAACAAATATCAGACAAGCAGTTGGCCCAGGGCTGTAAACACCAACTAATAAAATATAATTTAGGATGCTTCTTTTATGAGTTCCAGTGATAAAATAAAATCAGTCATCAAAGTCTTTCTAACACAATTAAACCCAGACAGAGACCTATCTGCTCTTCTAGACCAAGATAATCTACTAGAAGCCGGTTTAATGACAAGTATGGATTTTATGAGTTTAATCCAGACTATGGAAGATGAGACAGGCAAAGAGATAGATTTATCCGATGTTGACCCTGCATCGTTAACAACAATTGCTGGTTTAGATAACTATTTTTCACAGTGACTTTTTAAACCTATATTCAGCAGTTAGGTGTTAAGTAATGGTAGAGCATGTTGATTTTGCAGGTGCATAAAAAATAATTTAAGTCACCTTGCTGACGATGATTTTTTTTCTTAGTTGCCGAGAAAATCAAGAGGTTGTGCTATTAAGTATGAAAAACTTGCGGAATGTAGTTTAAGCCTATTTATCAATATTTAAGCTATTGCAATTATTGTGAATTTTAGTTTTATTAAAAATAGCCAGTTAAATGATACTCAACGTCTAAAAGTTGCCCGTTTAGTCTACTCTGCCGTACCAGAATTTTATAAACGGTTTGGTGTATCCATAACCACTATTGCCCCTCATATCGCCAAACTAATTGGGAAAAAGAATACTGAACTCGAACACGGCTATACCTTGTTGAGCAACAAAAGCGTGTTAGGGGCGTATAATGCATATCCTGCTAAAGAGTTAAAAATGCGCCAAATGTTTGGGCTTTTAGCTCTCACAAAAAGCCTGGATAAAAAACTACCATCTTTTACCCATGAGCTAACTGAACCTCCAGATGATAGTTATTATCTGGCTCGTATTGCAGTAGATGAAAGTGTACTAAGGCAGGGAGTTGGAGAGAAACTTTTAAACCACTTTATAGCAGAAACTGAACTGCCATTATTAAGCTTACATGTTCACATTACAAATAAAACAGCAATTGCATTTTATCACCGCCACGGCTTTATAACCCAAGACCCTGACAATCAACAGTTTTATCTTTTAACCAACAAACGATAATTTAATAGTTTAATATATTGATTTACAAGTTGTATCAATAAAAATCGCAGTCAAAAAGTTTATGTCAAGAATTTCCTATGAAAAGCTAGATGAATAATAATATTGCATAAGCTGTTTTTTCAGTCTCGTTTTATAGGCTTAAAAGTGTTTGGTTAGCCTTTTTATATCCCCACATCACCTTCAGCAAAGACATAATAGCTATTCTCTACTGTTATAGCCTGTTTGCTGTTTTGTTGTAGCTGATAAAAACCTGATACGCTCTTTTCTTCCATGCAAAATGTCTTACAACTAAAAAGCCAAGCCTTTGTACCTGCATAGTCAAAAGTTATAATACCATGATAGTATTGCTTGCTTGAATAACGCAGAACATAAGAAAATAGAGTAGAGATAATTTGCTGATCTTGTTTATCACACCATAAATCGAGACACTCTAAGAATGTTCCACCACTATATCTGCTCTCTCTAAAAATAGCATATCCTATCAAACTCTCTTTTTCATAAACACCAAATAGTAGTTTATTATTGTAGGTTTTATTGCCAAAGCAGTACCAGTTTATGCTATTTGAACTACGAGACTTTGTATTGCTTACACTATGTCGGCTTTTTAGCCAAAGTGTATCAAACTCTTCCCCAGCTTTTGTAATTTGTACTACCCGATGCATAGCATTGTTGTGCAAGGGATAAATCCGCTTTTCTATAGCAGATAAAAACATACGTAGCCACTTAGGGGTATTATTTGGTAGCCCACAGGAAAAACGGGCTAAAGGTCCATTGAATATTGTATATTTTTTGCTAAAGCAGGTTGGCAGCTTACGCAACCCCAACAGCTTATAAAACATGTCAGTATTTGCAATTGGATTGTTGATAATATAGGGGTGTTCGCTCTGTTTTATAGTAGCTAAAAGCTGCGCTAATAGTTTCATGGAATACTTGCGATATTGTGGCCTTACATCCCATGATGAGCTTATATATGCAATTACTTCTTCACCACCTATCTGCACTGGTACAGGAATTGTACCTACAAAACCAACTATTAATTCACCATCACGCAACAATTTACCCCGGATCATACCCGGCTTGTAAAAGGGATTATTTTTCCACCAATGGTTAAAACGGGTTTGCCAAAATTTGCGATCTGTTCCTTTACCCCTAAAACCTTCCATATAGATACTTAAGGGATCTATATCTTTATCATCAATTCCAAATATTTGCGGAGTAACATCTTTCATTGAGTTTTGGCAACATTGGTTTATAGAGGGTAAGTTAGCAGGAAAAGAGAAACATACTACCATAAACCCAGAAACGGCAGTTGGTGGTATAATCCGCCAACTGCCGTTGCAAAGGGTAATACATTACATATAGCTATTATTGGTTTATTACTTTTTCATGTTACGTAACGTTGGCTCGATATTTTTAAAAATCTCTTCTGCAACTCTTTTTGCACCAGGACCATTATAGGTAAACATATCAACAAACATTGACTCTTTTGTATCATCAAAAATGTTGGTAATATCATGAAAAGCATAATCTTTTTCAATATTAACAAAACCGTCATAAAACTTTTGACCATACACTTTTAAATTTTCGTTTGAAACCCTACCATTTACATTTACCCTTGATCCTGCATTTTTTACTTCTGCATCTGATAATTGGTCTTTTGTAAATGTTTGCGGCATAAGCATAACTACAAATTCAGCCCCAAATTTTTTGGTTAATAAATTTATCATAGAATAATGTAGCGATGTTATATTTACTCTTTTATCTATATCGTTCAACTTAGCTGCATCAAGTGGAGCATCATCTAGCATTAACGTAAATGTAGACTCATTACCTATTGAAATGTAATCATGAAATCTTACATATGCTTTAGGTAAAACGCTAATCATCACCTCAACAAAATTTGATTTTGACCTTATATAAGACAAAAAAGACAAACCTTCATTAAGTGGCCTCACCCTGTCATAAACAGAATCAACAAGAGCGGTAGATCTCAAGTATGGTTCTTCAAAGCCGTTGATATAGTCGTTAAGACCACTAATAGATATGGCTAAATCAAGTTTGTTTTCTTTAAGAAAGTCGAGAAGAAACAACATTTCTTGAAAGGAGTTATAACCTCCAACAGACAGGTTATGAACTTCAGCCTTAATTCCCATTTTTTCAAATATCATTTTTTCAACTAAAGACGGGATACTATTTGCATTATTTGGTGTTCCAACCCCCATAAGTGGGCCGCCACCAGTAATAGCAACATGTATGTCCGGATCTTTATAAGAAATAGGAGTTATAGGCCTGCTGCCTTCATCTGTTTCAATGTTATTATATTCAACAAGATCCCAATAAGCAGAATGACTAGAGAGACGCAGAGTGGCATTTGCAGGTGGACGCCATCCAAGATAAGGGTGAAGTGTTGGCTCTTGAGGCCAGAACCCCATTTTATTTAATTGTGACAGCAATAAAAATGAAGACAACTCCGCCACAGCAATAAGTATGAGGACAATTAAAGCAATCTTTAATGGTCTTTTGCCCTTAGTTACTCCTTTAACTTCACTATCTTCTGCAACGTTTTGCATTTAACTTCTTCCTCCAAGATGAACGCTGGTGCATCAAAATAACAACTGACAAAACAGCACTTTTATAGACAATAATTAACTTTCGATAATTACATGATTATTACTTTTGAGCAAGAAACTTAGGCCCTAAAGCAAAAAAAATCAAAACATAGCATAGATATACGGTGCTATCACTGAACTTTCAGTTGTAATAAGTACTACACTTACTAAAAACAGAATTACGACAATTGGCATTAGCCAATACCGCTTGCTATACTTAAAAAACTCCCAAAATTCCAAGATTATCATCTTGTATTTCTTAAACATTATACCTCCGTAAACACCAGACTAAAATCGTTTAAAGAACCTTTCTTTTGATTGAGCAGATTCAGCACGTAATTTCCAGTAAGATGCAATTTCTTTATCTGGCTTTGTAGGAAGAGGACGACCACCAAAAACAAGCTTAGCTAGCGCAAGGGGGGTTACCACAAAATAGTAGACAAATGATAAAATTAAAAAATTAATATTTTTTCCAATAAATTTAGCAAATTTCATCCAAACTTTGTAAACGACAAACATTTTTTGTGGTAATAAGACAAACCCAACACCTAGAGAAGTAAGAAAGCCAAAGAAATATATTGGAAAAGCCTTTCCAGTATATACACCCAGAGAAAATAATAATCCGAAAATTATAAAAGCACCTATACCAAATTTTCGGACATCCTTAAGATTATCTTTAGCAATAGTTTTGGGTTTAGCTTTACTGCCAATAATATCATCTATCTTAGGAGTGACAGATAATTGCTCCTCTTTATATAAAATACAATCTTCCAACACTAAAACATCTAATTCACTTCGCACGAAACAGTCATATGCATCTTCTATTGTATTTACTATTGGCATGCCTCTAATGTTAAAACTGGTATTGACGATTACTGCGCAACCTGTAAGCTTTTCAAACTCTTTAACAATTCCATAGTAACCAGGGTTAGTATTAGAGTTTATTGTTTGAACGCGGGCAGAGTAATCTACATGAGTTACCGCAGGAACATCACTTCTATTCTGGTTAAGACGTCCTTGAATTGAAATTCCATCTTCATCTTTTTGAGTTAGACGTTTGCCTTTTGCAGTATCAGCAACTAACAACATATACGGGCTTGGTTTTTCAATATCAAAATACTCACTAGCTTTCTCCTCAAGAACAGTAGGAGCCAGGGGTCTAAATGATTCACGAAGTTTAATTTTATTATTAATAGTTTGTTGTGTTTCTAATTTTCTGGGGTCACCAATAATGCTCCTAGCCCCTAAAGCTCGCGGACCAAACTCAGAACGACCAGAAAAATAACCAACCATTTTATTATTTGCTATCTGCTCAGCAATTATCCTACTTCTATCTGCTTTAGGTAGTTCATGATACTTGCTAGAGTTGCTGTTTAGAAACTCTTTAACTTCATCGTTAGAGAATGATGGACCTAAATAGGAGCCTTTTTGAGTATCGTTGCCATTAGGGTTAGTGCGTGTGTTGCCAAGAAACCTATACCAAACGGATAATGCAGCCCCCAACGCGCCTCCGGCATCACCTGCTGCTGGTTGAATCCATATATTTTCAAAAATTCCACTGCTTAAAATTTTACCGTTTGCAACACAATTAAGGGCAACACCACCGGCTATGCATAAATTTTTAAGCTTGGTTTCTTGTGCTACATGTTTAGCCATTTTAAGAACTATTTCTTCTACAACTGCTTGGATACTAGCTGCAATATCCATCTCTCTTTGGGTAATTTTAGAATCAAGCTGACGTTTTGGACCTTCAAAAAGTTCGGCAAACTTATTGTTGGTCATGTGACCACCACCCAAAAAGTCAAAATATGCCTGATTCAACCTTATAGAGCCATCCTCTTTTAGGTCAATTATCTCTTTTAAGATAATTTCTTTAAACCTTGGTTTACCATAGGGTGCTAAACCCATCATTTTATATTCACCAGAGTTAACCTTAAACCCTGTGAAATATGTAAAAGCTGAATATAATAAACCGACAGAATCAGGATAATGCAGTTCTTTTAGGAAAGTAAGCTCACTACCTTTTCCATAGCCATAACTTGCGGTAGCCCATTCACCAACACCATCAATGGTTATTATAGCAGCTTCATCGAATGGTGATGGGTAAAAGGCTGAGGCTGCGTGAGACTCATGGTGCTCTGTAAAAAGCACCTCACCTTCATAATTAATTTCTTTATTAATTTCATCTTGAATAAACAGTTTATATTTAAGCCACAAAGGCAAAACCTTTACCCATGAGCTTAGCCCTATAGGGGCAACTGTCATATAACTTAGGAGAATACGTTCAAATGTTTGTAATGGTTTGTCATAATAAACGACGTAATCAACGTCATTAATTGTAATTCCAGCTTCTTTTAAGCTGTATTCCACAGCATTAACAGGGAATGTAGAGTCGTTCTTAACTCTTGAGAACCTCTCCTCCTGAACAGCAGCGATAACATTACCATCTTTAATCAAACAAGCGGCACTATCGTGGAAGTAACAAGAAATCCCTAAAATATACATTTTTTCTTTCTTTTAAGTTAATTATAAGTACTCCCAACAGAATACACTACCTAGTTTTAATGGGGCAACCTTTTTTAAGGATAGTTTTTACATGATAAGCAGTAATAATTACACACCCTATATATGATATATATCATCCAAAAAAACGCGCATAAATGCTGCATTTAAAGCTGAAATACAACTAAAAAAATACTTTAATGTTGTTTTATGGGTCTATATGAAAAACACATGCATGGCATATTTTTTGTCAATAGATTTTGCTATTGGATCACTTTATTTTTTTTGACCAATAACTATAAAGAAACCGCCTTCTTTATAGTTTGTAATCATACCCAACTCCACAACTGTTAATTCAAATTTACTGGTTACTTCATCAGGACTAAATAAATTTGTATCTTCAGTTATATATTCAAACAGCTCGACTTTGGGAATACTTTTGACAAATGTTACTCCTGTACTATCCAGCCACTGCAAAATTTCTGCTATGGTGTGCTTTGATTCATGGGGGTTTTTGTATTGATCTTTAAACCAAGACTCCTGCTTGGCTTTTGCACTTGCATCTTTGGAAATAGTGCCATCTAAAAATCTGAATCTATCCTTTGTCATATTGAAAATAAAACGCCTGATATCAGTCAATACCCTGCCGTATTTATGATAAAGACCAATGATAATATGGCCCTTCGGCTTAACAAGCTGCAAAATAGATTTATAACCGGCAAATGGGTCACTGGTATGGTGTAACACACCATTTGAAATAACTAAATCAAACACCTCTTTAGAAAAACAGGGGCGGAATAAATTCATTTGTAAGAAGGCGACATTCTGAATATCGTTTTGAATTTTAAAGTTTTGCGCCAACCTAAGAGAGTTCATACACATATCTGTAGCAAAAACGTTGCGGTTGGCTAACCCTAAAAAGTTAGAAAGCTGCCCGGTTCCGCAACCACACTCTAACACATTGTAACCAAGGGGAATTTGATCATCTAACAGTTTGGCAAAAATACCTTTTCTGGATTTTAGCCTTAAGCTATTGGCATCATCAAATTCATCATAATCTGGGAACGGAGTTTTTTCGTAAAACTGTTTTATTTCATCAGTAACATCTTTTTTTGAACTATCCCATTCAGTAGGCCAGAAAAGCTGAGGGATTTCTTCTGCAATATTGAAGCCTTGAGAACATTGCATACAGGTTAACTCTTCTGCATTTAAACTTAATTTCTGATTACATTTTGGGCAACAGAATATATCTATGTTACTTTTTATAAATTCATGCTGTGTATTATTTTTATTCATTGTAACCATTAGTTAATATTATAAAGTTGGCATTAAAAAAAGAGCCAGAGTTAATAATAATGTAAAAAACTAAAAATGGGTCTATCTTTTGTTTTTGATAAAATCATTCAACATAGGCTCAAGAACACCATAAGCTGACTGAGCAACTCTTAATGCCCCTAAATCATTGTAATGTGCCATATCTATGTATGCTGTTTCTTTTTCATTATTCATAATTTCAGAGTGGTCGTGGTAAATATATGATTTTTTAATTGTTTTAAAATACTTGTAAAATTCACTTTCATATATCTTCAATACTTTGTTAGACATTCTATCTGGGCCATGTACTCTTGATTCTGAACATTTAACTTCCTCGTTGGTTAAATGTTTCTTTGTAAAAGTAGTAGGCTGTAAAAGCATTAAAAATTTGGCATTGTTCTCATTAGAAAGCGTATTCATCATTGAATAGTTTTGAGATGTTATCTCTGCTCTTTTGGGTATATTATCAAACAAATCACTTCGTTGTTGGGCAGCATCTTTTAAAATAGAACCTTTTAGAGATTCATGTTGACCTATGCTTGCATACTTTAACCTAATTAAGTGAATTGTTTTATCAAGTAGCTGTACTGAATATGAATATGAGCGTAAATATAACCCTACCAATCTTAAGCCAACATATACTGGGTTGTGCCTCTCTTCTAGCTGGTTGATTATACGTGCTTTATCCCATACAGAATTTATTAAGGATGCAGACCTAATATCTTGCTCATCAAAAGCATACTGAGAATCATTCCTGCCGCTTATTGCTAGCACAAAATCAGCATCTTGATATTTAAAAAAACGATGTAAAGTTAGCATCTCATTAAAAGATTGGTATCCTGAAACTCCAAGGTTATACACCTCAGCTTTAAGACCCTTTTTCTCAAAAATTATTTTTTCTAATAAAGATGAGGCCGTTGTGGCATTATCTGTAGAGCCTATCCCAAACATTGTACTGCCACCAGTTATTACTAGCTTAACATCAGGGTTGTCGTAAGATAGAGGGGTTATTGACCTACCTTCTTCATCGGTTGATATTTTTCCGGTTGATAGGGTCTCTAAATGCTGACAGTGGGTTCCAGAATTTCTAACTGCATTTGTTTTAACCGTCCACCCAAGATATGGATGATAAGGATTTCCTGTTGTGTTGGAGTATCTCTGTATTACAAAATATGAAAACGTCTCACTCAATATAATTAAACAAGATATAATTACCAAACTAAACAATATCTTCTTTTTTTTTGATATTTGCATTACTTAAACCTACATATGTTTGTTTGTTAGATTAATGATTATTCAACCCAGATTAAAGAGAAGAAACTGCCCGGCTTGGAATTTTTCAAACATTTTTTTGTCATACTTAATACCATCAAACTAATGAAAAAAAATACCACAGTTTAAATACTTATGCACGGCTTAATAACCTCATATAAGGAGCTGAAACTTGGTTTTAGTAACCAGATCAAACCTAAAAATACACAGCAAATTTATGCAGGCACAATATTTAACTGTTTTTACTGTTATTACGATAACTTGAATAGATATTTTTTTAAGAAAACAGTTGAACAAATAAAACAATTAATACCGCCAAAAACAGTCTTATTTGGACATGACTACCCTAGTTTGAATTGGATATGCTATCATTGAAAAAAGAGTTGCAACTTGAGTGTCTAATTTAGTAGGCGTATTTGAGTTAAATAGAACAAAAAAACTACTAACATTATTTAAGCTTAATAGAGTATCTGGAAGTTTAATTGCAAGGTAGCAAAATGAAATTATTATTAATAAGAGAAGTTTCTGAAATTCGCGGTGATCTATCCCACGGCCTTGGTATTATAGGGACCATAGCCAAAGATGAGGCCGATGTATCTATATTTGATAACAACTCTTTCCATAAGACCTACACTGGTAAAGAGATAATTAATAGAATTAAAGAATTTAACCCTGATATTCTTGGCTTTCATGTTCATACACACAATTTTTTCGCAACATCTAAGCTTATCTCTCAAGTAAAAAAGGCTTTTCCTTCTTTATGTCTAATAGCAGGAGGGTTACACGCATTCCACGAACCCAAGGAAATTTTAGACTTAGGTGTTCATGTAGTTGCCGTAGAAGAGGCCGACCTTACAATATTGCCAATGTTGAGAGCCTTAAAACCTAATATAGGTCAAAAAGGTAAATACACCCTAAGCGAAGAGACTCAAACAGCCTTAGCAGCAATTAATGGCTTGCTTTTTTATAACCCTACAAACAAAGAATTGCAGGATACAGGACGACCAGAATTAATAAAAAATCTCGATGACCTACCTTTTGTCGATCACAGCCTGTTTAACCTTGAAGACTATATTAAAAAACCAAGTGATACCCATTATGTTACTAATACCCTGCTAACTCAAAGGGGATGTCCTTTTAAATGCTCTTTTTGTCAGGGCGATGAAGATGGTGCTTTTAGAATGACCAGGGAGAACTCCGCTGATTACCGCATTCGTTATATTGAATATTTAATAGAAAAATTTGATCAAAAGCATTTTTACTTTTTTGATGCAAACTTTACCCTGAGTAGAAAGAGAACTCTGGAATTTTGCCAAAAAATGATCGATACAGGGCTTAATAAAAAAATCACCTACTGGTGCGAAACTAATGTGGTTTTAAAGTTGGATAAAGAGCTTTGCTCTATGCTTAAAGAGTCTGGCTGTATAGATATCGCTTTGGGTGTGGAACGGCTTAACGAGGAATCCTTAAAGCTTATAGGTAAAAACAAAAATTTCTCAATCATTAATGACAACATAAACAATTTAAAAGAATCAGGCATTAGAGCAACAGCCAATGCCCTTATTGGGTTCCCATTTGATACTAAAAAGTCTGTTGAAGAAGAAGAGGCTCTGTTTAAGGGTATTATAAATAAGGTTGACTCTATTATGGTATCGGTTGTTCTACCCCTACCGGGAACTCAAATTTACAATGAGTCTAACAATAAAAAGTGGTATTTCGACAAAGAGTACGCCTCATGGGAACCACCATTTTATCACTATGCATATAATTTTAATGGCAACGCATGGACTGCAAATTATTTTGATTTAAGCCCAGACACTATGGATGCTATACGGGGCATGCGAGAACGTATGCATGCTGCTAGCATACACCAAATCAATAGTCGTATAGTATCAACACTATTTATTATGGTAGAGGGCCTTGCTAAAACATCTCTATTTTTGTTTAACAAAAGCCCACTGCTAGAGAGGATAGTCTTTGGACCTGTTAAATGGGGTTATCTTTTTCTTTGGAAATTTATGGTTAGCAAGTTTTATGTTTCTAGGTAACTAGGTTTTTTTAAACACCACACCACCAAGCATAGCAAATTTTTCAAAATATTTTGGCAATACTTTTTTTTCGAAATAGAGCAATTTTTTAATGGCGTTACTAAATCCTAAATATCTAAAAAGATAAAATATAGGCAGAAGAACAAAATAACCCTCTAGTGTAACTATTTCATCAAAGCCACTCCCTATTTTTCTAAACTCTTCCCAATCTGGGTAGTCTGTTACATTTTCAGGATCAGTAAATCTTAAAAAATAGTAATACGGTGTGTTCAACATTGGCTCTACAGATATAAAATACCCACCTGGCTTTAATATTTTATAAACCTGCTGCATATGTGGCTCTTTGTCGGTCAAAGAGAGAGAGAACTGGTTGTATACAATATCGAAGGAATTCTCAGCAAAGCAGAGGTTATTAACATCACAAAGACAATATGTAACATTTTTACGAACATCATCGGTTAGTGGCGGGTTAACAATGTCAGCACAGACAACTTGTGCCCCCCCTTCTATAAATTGCATTGCTTCAAAACTCATACCCGCACAAACAATAAGAACCCTCTTGCCTGCAAAACCATCTTTTATTACTTTTAGCTCGTCAAACAGATAATTTCTTACTATTAAACCCCAAAACTGCCATGGGGTAATACCTGCATATATACCAGAATTATTATCAGGATTTTTATATGCTAAGTAGTATTCATTAAACAGTTTTATTCTATGACTTAAAAGCTCATTCATAACATTTACTCTTTAAAACCTCACAATCATCAATTTGCAAGCTTCTGATATATTTAACTTAAACATTTTTTCAGTCTGCTTTAGGGCGATTAATAACAGTATATACCAGATATGCAAAGAAAGTTACTAATGCTTGCGATAGATTTCCAACAGCTATTTCAACTACCAGATACTTACCAATAGCCAACTTATCAACACCCATTAACAACAAAATACCTAACCAACCAGCATCAACAGTGCCCAGCCCTCCAGGAGTTATGGCAAATAATCCTATGAGGTATACCGGTGGGGCAATAATAAGTATTTCCAATGGAGAGAGGGTTATGCCAGCAGACCACATCATTAGAATTGTGCCTGATACTGAGACGAACATTTTAATAAAAGCTATTGAGATAATCCAAGAGGTATTGAGCTTAGCAAAAGGTACATCAACAAACAGGTTTCTAAACTTTGTAAAGAGAGAAAACCGATTTAAACCACTGCTACGTTTTATTATCCAACCACCCAAACCCTCAAGACGCTTTATATTTAAAAATTTTATTAAAATAAAAACAGCAACAATTGAGAGCAGCAACGCCCCTGCTGCTTGATACAGAGTAATTATTTTTAAAATGTAGAATAAAAATGGAAGAAAAAATACAGCAGCAACAATCAGTTCTGAGAGCTGGTCAATAAACTGGGTTAAAATCCCCTTTGTAGTTGGTATATTATAAAGCAACTTTAATGAAAGTACCCTAACCCCAAAGCCACTCTGAGGTAGTAAGCTGTTAAGCAAAAAACTTAACGAACCGAAGTACATGAAATAACCTGTTCTTGGGACAATTTCTGGAGCAAGGGAGGTTATAATTACTCGCCATTTAAGTGCGACTGTATAGTTAAGCACAACATACGATGCTACGACCAACAAAAAATAAAAGTAGCCAACATCAAGTAGCGTATCCTTTGCTATTGTAGGAGTGATGCCGAGACTTTTGAAAATAATAATTAAAAGAGTAATGCCAAGAGCAAATGAGGCAAAAAACTTGAGCCATTTTTTTGTCTTATTACTATCTTGCGCAGGAGGTGCTACAGATATTATATCGCTCATTATTTACTAATCTGAAACTGCTTGTAAGGACTTCTGAATCTCTTTTAACTTTTTTCTTCTACCTACCAATATACGATAACCAAGGCGAAGTGTCTTTTTAAATTGCATCCATGAGCGAAGCTGCTTTACCTGCCTTACTAAAAAATTGAAGCTGAGATAATATCTTAAAACCGTTTTATTGTAATATGAAGATAACTGCTCTCTTGTTAGCCCCTTGGTAACATAGGGTATTCCGTGATAATCAAACTGCGCCCAATCATCAACCTTAAAACCCTCCTCTTGGGCTTTTCTATATAGTACTGTTCCGGGAAAAGGTGTAGCTAGGGAGAAAGCCACTGAATAATTTTTCAGCTCACGAGAAAAGTCTAAGGTTCGCTGCATAGACTCTGGGGTTTCGCCAGGTAGCCCTAAAATAAAACCACAATAGACTTTTATCCCAACCTCATCAAGCATAGCCAATGCACTGCGTATCATGGCTACTGTAGTACCTTTTTGAATGGATGCGAGCATTGCATCATCCCCAGACTCTACCCCTATAAACACCGAGGTAAGACCACTTTTTTTCATAAGCTTAAGAGTTTCAAGGTCCATATTATCTGCCCTTAGGTTACAGGTCCAGACAAGGTCTTTTTTGCCATAATCTATCAGTTTTTGGGCAACTTGCGCCGCCCATTCATTATCTGTATTAAAGGTAGCATCGTTTATTGCCAGCTCTCGTGCATGGTGGTTTTCATATAAGTGGGCAACCTCTTTTATTATGCTTTCTGGGGAACGACTTCTTGTAACCCCACCCAAAGTAACCCGCGCTGCACAAAAAGAGCAGCGACCAACACAGCCCCGGCTAAACAGAACATTTACAAGATTTTTTTTCTCACACGCTACTGCCCAGTAGTTATCCATGGGCAGAGATTCCCAATCTCCAAAAGGCAGAGAGTCTAAGTCATGTATAAAATCACGTGTGCCTGCATATTTAACATCATCACCTTCCAAAAAGGCTAGACCTTTTACACCAATACAGCTTTCACCTTTTTGTTTGGTTTCAAGGAGTTCGTGCATGGTCAACTCACCCTCTCCTATTACACAATAATCTACACATCTATTTTGCAATAATAGAGACTTATACTCATGAGAAGAAGGGTGTGGGCCACCAAGAACCGTGGCAATATTTGGCAAATGCTCTTTAACCTTGGTTAGAAAAGCAACAATTTGCGGAAGATGGCAGGTGTAGACTGTTAAACCGATAAAATCTGGTTTTAAATTAATGATATAATCAAGAATTTGTTGACCATTTTTACCATAACCGTGAGCATCATAAAGTGTAGTATCCCAGCCTTTAGACTTTAAAAAGCTAGATAACACAACCAAACCATAAGGTTGCACTAAAGAGTCGCAGTTATCTGGGTCGTCCAGATCGTGTGGTAGATTTAATAATAAAATTTTCATTTTTTATTAAGAGTAGCAGTTCCATAAAGAGTATTCATTAACCGAAATCCCACTGCATAAACAGCTTTTTGTTTAATACTGGCATCAACGGGAATAAAGTTTTCCTTAAACATAGGTACAGAGACTATTTTTTTAAGTGAAAAGCCATTTTTAGCAAAAAGAGCAGAGACATCTTCACTGTTAAAATGATAAGGATGATTTTTATCTATTTGTTTTATAAAGGGTTTTAAAGGTCTTGCAAAACTTGCCAAGGTATGAACAGAAAAAAGCAAGACACCGTTTTCTTTTAAAACTCGGCCTACCTCTTGTAAAAAGGTATCACAATCAGCAACGTGATCTATGGTGTTGGTGGTTACAATGCAATCAAAAAGAGTATCAGGAAACGGAATGTTCTCCCCAGGAGCTTGCAGACGTATGCTATTATCAGGCATATAATTAAACAGATCAAACTGCTGGTAGAAATCCATTAACGGGTCCATCAATGCAAGCTCATTTGGCACACTCTCTTTGTCCATCATATCAATGGCAGCAAAAAAACCAAATGGCCCTGTTCCTATCTCTAAAACCGCTTTGTCTTTAAAAAAACTAGGTGTTATCTGCCAATGCCCCAAAAATGGCTTAAAGTTGGATACCGGGTCGGGTTTGTAATCGGTTTGGGTTATCTTGTGTTGCCAAAAAGCCCTTTCTCGCAACTGAAACTCCCCCCACTGCGGGGCAATACTTTCTGGTATGGGGCTTAAATATACCGCTCCATTTTTTGGTAGCTCACAAAGATAAGATTCTATACTCATCTATATACCGTAAATCCGGTTGTTTATCATGGCAGTACGAATGGCTTCAAAATAGTTTGTGTATGCCTTTTTAGTTTTTTGTTTGTACAGGCCACGTAGTAACACCATTGGCTGCAATAACATTAACTTAAACACCCAGAAATAAAAAGATGGGTAACGCAAAAGGTTAAAATTGGCATTTCTTTGGGCTAAAGATAAAAATGTATTGCGAAAACGAATTATATCTTCACGGGGTATTTCAGAGTGAAACTCTTGCTGGTTTTCTGTTAAAGAAAAGGTCAGCTCCTCTAAAGCATTTTTGTCTTCTTCGTTAAAATATTCTGTACCTGGCATAGGCATAAAATAGTTTACCGTGGTAAAAGATGGCTTTACCTCTTCTAAAAACTCTGCTGTATCTTGCAGGTCTTGTATGTTCTCTTCAGGAAAACCCACCACCAAAAATATATATGAGTAGATACCGGCCTCTTCAACCTTGCGTACTGCATTTTTCATGGTGTCTAACTGGGTACGCTTATCCATAATATCTAACATCCGTTGGGAGCCAGACTCAATACCTATGGCAATTTGAATAAACCCAGCTTTTTTCATCAAAGCCAAAGTTTCTGGGCTACCAACCCTATCAGCACGGGCTTGGGCATAAAATTTAAGCTTAATACCCTCTTTTATTATTCGTTCACAAAACTCACTAACTCGGTCATCTTGGTAATAAAAAAGATCGTCTAGCAGAACCATGCCTTGGATATTCCAGTTTTTCATCTGCCATTTTATCTCATCCATAATATTATCTATGGAGCGTTCTCTATAGCGCACCCGGACTGGGTCTGTACAAAAACGGCAAGAGTATGGGCAGCCACGGCTTGCCATCATAAAGCCCGTTTTTATAAAATGACCAGGAATACCCCCTAAGCGAATATCAGTATAGTGCTCAAAATCTACCAGATCTAAGGCAGGAAAAAGCAGGTTATCCATTGATATTAAGGGGGCTGGGGATGTTGTTACCATCTCACCATTAGCCAAGTAGCTTATACCATTTACCTCTGCTATTTTTGGGTCAGGGGTGTTTAAGGTATTTAAAAGTGAAACTATGGTAGCCTCACCCTCGCCAAAGACCACATAATCTGCACCGTTTTCAAGATAAAAGCTGGGCTTGAAATTGGGGTCTTTTCCACCGCAAATAATAACCTTATCTTTGGTTTCCCTGCGTATTTTGGCAATAATCCCCTTGGCAACCCGGCGGTTCCAACTTATTATACCAAGGCCTATAAAGTCTGCATCATAGTCGTGAAGCTCTTGCCATATGGGGCCGTTTTCTTCGGGGAAAAAATCTTCATCAATAAACTCAAGAACTTTTACTTCATAGCCCCCATCACGCAGATAACTTGCTATATATAACAAGCCCAAAGCTGGTCGCCATCCTTTTCTTGGATTTATCAGCAGAACTTTTTTTCTCATCTGGGGCTAACCTGTTTAAGCTTTAAAAAGTCGCATGTTCGACAAAACCGATAATCTTCCTGGTTTTTTCTAATACCGCAATACTTTTCCCCCTTCCAAACATCTTGCAAGTCAGTCTCAAAGACATTGCCCATTATTTGCTCCATATCAATTGGGCATGGGTGTACGTTTCCTGTTACATCAATATAGGTATAATCTTGAAAGCGGTAGCAGTAGCTATCTAGCCGTAGAAGATGCTTTAAATATTTATAGGCAAAACCAGTTATGCCGTTGAAAACTTGATCTTGCAAGCAGTCTATTCGCATGTTGTATTTTTTTCTGAGAACGGCCAGCTCTTTAAAAATCTCTTTTTCTTCTTCAATGTTGGGTCGTTGCATAGTTGGGTCGGTTCTTAAATCAACCCTAGCTATGTTTACTCTATCTACCCCGTTGTTAGCACCCCACTCTATTAAATCGTAGACATCTTGCACCGAACGACCACCCTCTTTTGTGTCACCACCAAAAAGTATGGGCTGCAAAACAATGGTCGGTCTGCCAGTACCGTGGGCATCTCTTTTTTCTATAAAATCTTTTATAGCATCTAATGTTACAGTATCTCGAACATCTTCAGCAGAGAGATGAATATGGTCTAAACCTGCTTCAATTAGTTTATCGGCTCTTTTTTTCAACAAAATTGCATTGGTTGTAATTCGGGCCTTAATACCACGATCTTTTAAATAGCGTATAGCATCAAAAAGATGAGGATAAACCAACGGTTCCCCCATACCCACCAATGTTACAGCCTCTACTTGTCCGTTAAACTGAGCGACAATTTTTTTAAAGTCTTCAAAACTTAAATGGCGTTCCTCAATGGGAACCTGAAAGCGAATGCACATTCCGCAATCTTTATTACAGATATTGGTCACGGCGATTTGCACAAATCGTGGCATTTTCTCTGGGATATGGAGAATTTTTTTAACTGTTGACCACAACATGATGTTTGTTAATCCTTAATTTTTTTAAAATTACTTAATAAATACTATTTTTTGCTCTTTTAAAAAATCACTCAAAACAAAAAAGCTTATTACTATCTAGTAGAGGTACTGGATAATTATTTCCCTACTGGGTTTGGGCAAAGCCTACTAATTTACTTTTAACTCTTTGCATACAAAAAAACGGGATATATAAGAGCTGCTTGTCATTCCACTATGTTACCTAAAGCTTTTGCACAATTTATAAATAGAACAAAACCATAACTTACTCTTTGATCGTACCAAAGCACCGTTAGTTTCATAAAACTCTGCTAAACCTTATTTTTTCGACAAATCACAAAATCGGTTTCATCCTCAATACCTCTGGGGACATAATCTAAAATCTCAAAATACTTTGCATAGTGCTTCATCACATACTCTTTACTGTGATAGGTAGCCTGATACCAATCTGCAAAAATTGTTCGTTGGTAAGGGTCAGTAAGTTGTTTAAATAAAAAACCTTCTTTTTTCAAATGCGCTCTCTCATCTGCCTCAAAGCCTTGCCAGCAGAACTCACCATGCAGACTTATTAAAACTAAACCTCCTGGATTTACTACTCTTTTTAGTTCTTCAAGCCAATTAAACTGGTTTTGTTCATCTAAATGGCGAAAAACTGCAATAGCAATGATTAAGTCAAAACTACTATCGGCAAAATCCATGGGTGGGTTAGAAGGGTTAATTTGAAACTGGGCTTGGGGATATTTTCTTATACACCAAGAGACCGCTTCACTATCTGTATCAACTCCCACATATTTTTTTTCTATCTCTTGGGGTAGAGAGATAAATGTACGTCCACAACCACTACCAAAATCTAGAATATTGTTAAAAGAGTCCCAACTTAAACCAAGCTTTTCCAACTCTCTATCTATGTCACTACGACAGTGTTTGCTGCTCCATAAAAAAGTACCAATATCAGGATCACCCCAAACCCTATAACGTAAAGGAGCAGGAGGAATGGGTTTTTTAAGTTTTGCCTCAGCAACTGCAAGCTCGCGGTCAGAGTAGGCAAAAAGCAGCTTTGCCACAGTAATACCCAACCAATCCATAAAAGGTTTTGGCAAAAAGAGCGACAACACCCCCCACGCCTTCTCACCAAAGTTAATTATCTGCTGGGTTATTGAAGATGACATAATATTTTAATTTTTTTGGCACAAAATATTTGCACACTCCCGGTTATCAGTTGTGAATTCTTCAAGCAGACGCTCTTTGCTAACTGCCTCTACTATGCTGTTATCTTCATCAATATTAGAAAAATTAAACCCGGCAGCCTCAAGGATATCAAGATGTTGCTTTGGCTCTTTACCAAATTTACTAATAGCAAAAGGGAAAAACTCGCTTATAAGCTTTAACTCACTGTTTTTACCCATAGTTTCGTGCATACCTTGCAGGGCTATTATCTCAGCACCTTGAATATCAATTTTTATAAGGTCTATATCCACCTGTTTATCGCTAAAATATTCATCAAGTGATACTGTCTCTATGTTTATGGCTTTACGACCATCACCAGAATCAAAAATTCTATGGTCAGATTTATTGCCTTCGTTGAGATATAGCTGAATAGTACCAGATTTCTCAGACAGAGCTTTTTGTTCTATAACAACGTTTTTATAACCATTTACTTCAACATTTTTACGTAATAAATCCATATTAGTAGGGTCAGGCTCAAAGGCATATACTTTACCTTGTGGCCCCACAAGTTTGGCAAATAACAAGGTGTAATAACCAATATTAGCCCCAATATCTATTACTGTGTCTCCTGGTTTTATCCATTTTTTAAATAGCGCTGTCTCAAAAGGCTCATACACACCATTTATAGAGAGACGTAGGGAGTCTTCAGAGTCAAGATACATAGTATGACCCTCTACTGTTGCCATATTGCTTTTTAGCGAACGGATAATTACCGCAGCAATTTTTTTAACTAAGGGCGAACGGTCTAGGTGGAGCATTTTAACCACACCAAGGCCGATTTTATATATGGCAGATAGGCTCATTTTCATTGGGCTCGCAGCATTGTCATGGGTGGACCCCACGTTAAAAAATGTATTTATCTTGCCACTAATATATGCAAGGTCAGCTTGTGACAAACATGGATGAGCAGGTAGATAACACAGACGGTTCTCTAGGTTTTCTGCATTAGGAAATGATTGTGTAGCATATTTTTTAAACTGCTCCATTTGGGTTACATCTTGGGCAGATTCATCTTGAGCATCAATTTTATTATGTAGTAGATACTCCTGCATCTCCCGTTTTCTTTCGCTCCAGACTACATAATGCACACAGACATGCTCACGATCTGTAGGATCAATTGGTGTTCTTAAGCCATCAATACCCGCTAAAGCTTTATTTAAATATTTTAAGTTGCCCCGCCTTTGCTGGTTAGAGCTATCGATGGTCCACAGCTGCCTAAAACCAAGCTTTGCCTGGATATCAAACATTTTTCTTTTAAACATCTCTGGTATTTCAGTTATAGGGGTTTTATTAACCCGAAACCAAGAGACAAATTGCGGGTCGTGGGGTCTTAATTCATATCGCTTAACCGCTTGAAAAAGAGTTAAACCATGTAGAGCCGGAGTATTGAGAAATTTTAACAAAGAGCCTTTTATAATGGCTTTATATAGCTCTTTTGTGGAAATATTATGAAATTCATCTAGTTGCAGTGCCCGTACACGTTCAATAAAGTCACTGTCGTTGGAGGTAAGCATGCCCCCACCAAAACCGTAGAACGATTTTCCATAACCAAAACTAAACGCACCAATATCAAAAGAGCCCACTCTACGCCCTTTATATTTACCGCCACAGGCTCTTGCACTATCTTCTATTACTCGTAAACTATGTTTATTTGCAATTGCCATAATGGAGTCCATCTCCATTGCTAAGCCGTTTAGATGAGGAGATAAAATCCCCTTGGTTTTAGGGGTGATAGCTGCTTCAATTTTGGTTGGGTCTATGTTTAAACTGTCTAGTTCAACATCAACAAATACTGGGGTTAAACCTGCTAAAACCACCACAGCTGGGTCAATCCAGAAGGTAAATGCTGGTATTATTATTTCTGACTCTGGGGGAAAATCCAGTGCTTTTAAAGAATAATATAGCGCACTGCGACAGTTAGGAAATGCAACTGCATGATCAACACCTATAAAACGGGCAAAACGGGACTCAAACTCTCCCACACTGGTTTGTGCTACAGCACTACTAGGATTTACAAGACGCAAAAGAGAATATGCAATTTCGCTAACTCTAAGGTCTACCCAAACTCTTGGATATGCTTTCATACTTTGTCCATTTTAAATATTATTTAAGAGCTTAAGATAGAAGGGTTATCTTGCCCTTCATCGTCTCTTTCAAAGAGCAAAATTCTAAATACATCCATAAATACCGGAATATTTTGCCGTATAGTAAAGCCGTTGCGTTTAAAAATATCAATAAAATCATCTATCCGGTAGTTATACTCCATAACTATATCATCCCCACGCAATAATTCTGCCAAATAAGGTAGGGTTTTTCCCATAAATGATCCATGGTTAGGCTGGATAATCAACACATATCGACTGCTTAAACGCATCATGTGCTGGGCCATTGGTTCAAAGTTTAAAAAATGTTCCAACATGCCATCGCTAGATACAAGATCAAACTTTCTAGTCTCCTCTTCTACAGCACAAAGCTCTACATCCAAACCTTTATTACGACATACAGTTATGGCTGTTGGGGATACATCAATACCAAAATTACTGTAACCAAGCTTTTTGTAAACCATCTGTATGTGGCCTAAACCACAACCAACCTCAATAACATTTTTTACATCTAATGTGCCAAGCAGTTTGCTTAATGATTTCTCTTTAGCTTTAAACATCTGCAAACCTAAGCGGGTCAGCTTTTCTTCAGAGTCAGAGCCAACCCAGCGACGTTCCCAAATATCATAAAGAGTGCTAAATCTCTCTTCCTTTTTAGTTGCTTTTACGCTCAATGTTTGCTCCTTGTACCGCCTTTTGTAGTGCTTTTTTCCAATCACCAATCACATAACCTAACTCTGTTTCGGCAAGCTTTGAGGAGTAGTATAAATTTTTAGATACCATCGCACCGGAAACACGGTTTAAAGGGGGGTCGGTTTTTAAGAAGCTATATAAAATTTCAAAACACAAACCTGCCAACGGCAGTAAAAATTCAGGAAGTCTGATCCAAGGCTGTTTACTGCCTGTTTCAATAGCTATTTGGCCAAAATAATCTTTAAATTTAACATTATGCCCACCAAGAATATAACTAGAGCCAACCTTACCTTTTTGGGCAGCTAATGCCATTCCCTTAACAAGGTCATCAACATCGGTTAAACAGACCCCACCAGGAGGGTATATTTTCATTGTGCCGTTGGCGATGCTCTGAAATTTATTTTTTTGCTCCTGCTTTATAGCCCTACCCCCAACAACATTACCAGGGCAAACTATAACAGCGTGCAGGCCTTGGGCAACCTCTTGGGCTATCTCTTTATCTCCCAAATGTTTTGAAAATGCGTAAGAGTCTTTATAGTTGTTAAATATAAAGGTTTCATCGGCTATCTCTCCCTGAGACGGTGCACCAATGGCAGCAATGGAGCTTACATGCACTAAACGCGCACCTGCCTCTCTTGTAAGGCGAGCAATTAACCTTGGGGCAACAATATTTACAGCATTGCGTAAAGCTTCATCTTTTTTTAATGATGACGGGCAAGCAGCAAGATTATAAACCACGTCACAACCCGAAATAACCTGTTTTAGCTTATCTTCTTCGTACATCTCTCCTGGTACTGATTTAAAATCAAAAGGCTGTAGATGATCTAAAGAGGCGGATTTACGATGGTAAACAGATACTTCGTCACCGCGGTTGCTTAAAAAACCAACTAGATTTACACCAATAAATCCAGTGCCTCCAATAACTACTATACGCATCTTTAATTGTTCCCATCAAATTGTAATAATTCAATAAAGATAACATGTTAATTAGCTTTTATTCAATACAATATTTAATGAATGTCAGGGTTTAGGCAAAAGTACTAAGAGGTGTTATTTAATTTGCAGGCTAATATTTGTTATATATTTGTTTTAAATATTAAATTACAAGGGCATTGCTGTGGTTATAGTAATAACAATGCCCTGAATATAATTTAAATAAGATCAAGCCAACCGAATAACCATGAGTATATGATTGCTGCATACTCGCGACTTACTTTTCTAAAGGAGTAGATCCTCTCAATTGCTTTTCGAGGGTATAGCTCATATGCTGCTGCTGCTACCACTGGCCCTGTAATTCCTTTTTTTAGCAATATTTTTTTTATTCTAAAGGTGTGATAGGCCGAAGAGACATAAACTGCATTATTAAAATTAAATTGATCTCCAAATTTTGCAACCATAGAGGTAATATCATCGTACGTGTGGTCTGTTTCACTTAGGGCGATAATATCTTCTGCGGGAATATAATAGTGGTTTCTTAACTCTTGAGCCATTGCCTGAGATAGGGTCAGCCCTTCTTTAGAAAACCAACCACCACCAAGACATAAAATTTTAGGGGCAACACCTTTTCGGTATAACTCTACTCCACGCCGTAAGCGCACTGAGGTTGCAAAGTCTGGTAGATCATCAGGGAAAAATCCTGATGAAAATACAACTATAACCTCCCCCTGCCCTGGTGGTTCGTCAACAATTAGAGGTTTGTAGAGAATTTCGGTTAGGGGTGTAAACAGTATTACTGCCACCCCTAACCAAGCCAAGATACTTAAACGTGTTATCCAACTAGTTTTTGCTTTTGTCATTAAGCGTTAGCACTTTTAGAAGCTAAGGCGGCTGCCTTCTTTTTTTGCGCTGTTAACTCAGGGTAAACAACCTTGTCATTTTTTTCTTCATACTGCTCAAGATCATCGTTAAATTCTTCTATAGAGAAGTGAGGTTTTTTCTCAAGTAGGGGATAATAGACATTCATAAAGTCTGGATCATCAGCTAAAAAGCAGGAGTGATAAGCACCAAACGGGGTTTTTTTCAATGCGTTATTACGTACTTTGTCCAGTGGCTCATCCATTACATTACCAAGATAAATATGCATGTTGGCACAGTTGAGCACATCGCCATATGGTGTCATGTTGATCATCTCTTTAGTGCCAGGGCAACCAAACTGTTTGCCATAGTTATAATTCAAATGGCGTTGTACGTAGTTATAAGGTCTTATAACCTCTTCATAGTCCTTAATAGCCTGTTCATCTAACAGAACATCACGGCCTTTAAAGTTACCCACACCTTTGGCAAACAGTGTGTTTAGTAGCAAGCCTTCTCTTTCTGCTAAATCTAGCAGAGAACGAAACTGTGCGGTGTATATGTTCTCTTTATGTACAACAGTATTGATAATGACCTTAATGCCATATTTTTTACAGAGACGAATACCCTCCATAACCCTATCAAAGCTACCATAACGCAAGCGGAAAAGGTCGTGCATCTCAGGAATGCCGGAGTCGAGGCTAAAGTTAATGGTGTCAACACCTATTTCAGCAGCTTTTTTGGCCTTGGCTTCATCAAATAACCAACCATTGGTCGAGATAATCAGGTGGTTGTATTTTCCTTGGCAAGCCTCAAGAATTTCTGCCCAGTGTTGGTTAACAAAAGGTTCTCCCCCTTCCAAACCAAATGTCGTAGCTCCTAGGCTCATAGCCTCTTTTACAACACGCTTATAATCTTCTGGCTCCATCTCACGGCGTACATCACTTTCGTCTAAGCGAATACACAAACAGTGGTGGCAGCGGAAGTTACAACGATAGGTTCCTGCAAACTCAATACCCCGCAAAACATATTTTTTAATTTTAAAATAGTTAAGAAATTTACCTATTAGGATATTTCTAGCCAAACGGAAAGGGTAAAAAGGTTTTTTCCAGTGAATACCATACCTAAAACGAATACGCCAAAGAGTGATAAACTTTTTAAAAGGCTCCTCCTCTTTTGTGTTTATAACCCTGCGCTCTTTTGTTTGAGCCTCGGCAACCACCAGCATTTGCATTACTCTTTCTTGCTGTTCCGGGTCTTTAAACACCCTTTGCACATCGCCTCGCATAGCCTCAATTACACTGGATGTAACTTCAGATGTGATAGATGGCGCAAGTGGGTTTTTGTCCTCTTGATCAGCGTCCTCCATTGGGATTGATTGGGGGTTCATAACTGGTTTTTTTACTGCAATATTTTCATTTGTCGTAGACATTACTCTTACGCCTCGTTAATTAACTGTTTTAGATGTAAAGTTTCCTTTACGTAACTTATTTGCCAATAAAAGAGCCATCCGCTCAAAACCATAACCAAAAACGTTGGTAATAGAGTCTGCAATGGTGAGTCTAATTCCTGATGGAATACCCATTATAGGTGGTGTTCCCAAGACAATACAGTTTTCACACAAAGGTGAATACTTTAAAAAAGTACCATCTAACATAGAGTTCCGTAATTTTAACATAGAGTCGCCATTCCAGATATCAGCAAAGCTCTGCTCTTTTACATTACCCATAGCCAGCTCGTGGTTGGAGTCATATATACAAGGCAGTACTGTTCCATCCCAGGATATCACCCCTGTACTCCAAAGTCGTGAACATGGAGGGTAGTAGAGCGAATTTTGCCGAAATGAAAAGTTATCTGAATTTTTAAAAGAGCTACCCCAAGTTGACACCTCCCTTACACGTATCTCATCTATCAGACCATCAAACCTTGCTAAAAATTCCCTTTTTTCTTCTTCACTGCACTCCTCTAAGCCCAACATTAATATAGATAGTACAGTGTAGGGAAGATCTTTGCCCTTACTTTTTTTTAACTCAAGAAAATTGATGATGTTGCCAAGGGTTTTATCAAAATCAGCACCTACCCGCGCTTTCTCATATTGGCTTTTTTTAAAGCCATCAAAAGCGAATGATATAAATGTTATACCTGAATCAAGCAACATTTCTGCTTTGTTAGGGGTTAACATGGTGGCGTTGGTATTAAGAAGTGGCTTTATTCCACTATCAGCAGCATAACGGGCCATTTCAAAAAATTTAGGGTGGTATAGTGACTCCCCAGAGACAGCAAGAGTTACAGCTGATGTGTAGTTTTTTATCTCATCAATAATTTTTTTATAGAGGTCAAAATCCATAAACCCCTTATCGACTTCAAGCATGTCCATGCCCGTTGGACACATTACACATTTCAAGTTACAGTTATTTGTAGGCTCCAGCCAAAAATATGTTGGTAAATTATCAAGTTTGGATTTTTTACCGTGTAGATTTGCTAAAGCACTAATATTGCTGCGGATGATAGATAATTTATTCATTTATAATTGAAATATACACTTTTTCTTATCATAATTGCCATCATTTTTTTGCTAGTTTTCGTTAAACCATACACTATTAGCTTATCAATTTCATACTGATGTTTAAATAAAATAATCTATAGTCCGAAAAAAGGAGATAATTTTGGCAAATTTTATGGCATCAGCAGGTTTTTTGTTTTTTTTGGTGCTATCGTTATATGGCTGGGGTTTTTTTGTATTACGCAAACTTCTGCCAAACAACTCCTTTGGCTGGGCATACCATGCTACTTTTGGCATGGCTTTTTGGATATTTCTTGGTGGTATATTAAATTTTCTTGCAATAGCCAAACCCCAGGCTCTTTGGAGTATCATGTTGTTTGGGCTTATTTTGTCTCTGTTTTATCTCTATAAGCCTACAGCTAAATTTTTAAGTCAGGCTCTTTGTACATTAAAAGCTACAAGCTTTTCAAAACTACAAGTCAATCCAAATTTTCTTGGTTACTGCATACTATATTTTGGCATATCAGCACTTATTATTTTTTATATATGCACAATAATGCCTACCGATGTTTTTACTCCATCAGATGATTTTTGGACTTATCTTGCAAGACCCCTGCAAATGTTGGGTGGTGGCTCACTTGAAAATGGCTCTATTTTTACTGCAATGCCAATCGATAGCCTGGGTGGGCAGGCTTATATGCAGGCATTTTTCTATGTTGTTTTAGGTTATGAACATATTTTTGGCTTTGATGTAATTCTCTGTTTTTTTCTTTCTATTTTTATGGTGATAGAACTTAGCAAAAAATTAAATATCCCTCTT
>JADGBW010000216.1 GCA_015231305.1 Magnetococcales bacterium
GCTTAGATGGTAATGCTCACCCGTTTTACAGGGAGATAGCCAACCTTAAAGTTTCTGCCCATTTTCTCATAAAACGTGATGGTACTATAACCCAATATGTCCCAGTTTCTAAAATGGCTTGGCATGCTGGGGTTAGTAAATGGCAAGGCCGAAACAGATGCAATGACTTCTCCGTTGGCGTCGAACTAGAAGGCGACGAAAAAAGAGCATTTGAGGGGACACAATACCAACAATTAGCCTGTTTAGTTCGTACCTTGCAATGTCGTTATCCAGCTATAACAGACGAACAAATAGTTGGACACCAACATATTGCACCAAAACGAAAATGGGACCCTGGCCCAGGATTTAATTGGCAGCATTTTAAAGAGATACTTAACACAGCAAAAGCTACTACAATATGGCCCATAGTTTGGGAATAAAACTAGAATAGGCAGTTGTATATATACAAGCAACTTATAAGTTCTAGTTTAAAGGGTTTATTATTCTTATGGCACAACACTTACATATAATTGGAATTTGCGGTACAGCCATGGCTGGACTTGCAGCTTTAGCAAAAGATAAAGGTTGGCATGTTTCTGGGTCCGATGCTGGTATTTACCCACCTATGAGCACTTTTCTTGAGCAACAAAACATCCAAATGTTTGCAGGTTTTAGTGCTGACAACCTAAATCCGGCTCCTGATCAGGTGCTTGTGGGTAATGCTATTTCAAGGGGAAACCCAGAGCTTGAAGCTTTAATGGATTTAGGGATACCTTACTGTTCTGGTGCACAATGGCTATTTGAAAATGTTCTATCAGGCCGACATCCTGTTGTGGTAACAGGAACCCATGGTAAAACCTCTACAACAAGCATAATAGCCAAAGTATTAGATAGTGGCGGTTGGCAACCTGGTTTTTTTATTGGTGGCATTCCCCAAGACTTCGGTCAAGGGGTGCGCTTTCCTAAAAGCCAGTGGGTGGTGGTTGAAGGTGATGAGTATGACACGGCATTTTTTGATAAACGACCCAAGTTTCTCCACTATCGCCCCAGTACTCTTGTTATTCATAACCTAGAGTTTGACCATGCAGATATTTACCCAGATTTAGAGGCAATAAGAAAGCAGTTTCGACTGTTGTTACGTTCTGTTCCTTCTTCTGGGCATGTTCTAGCAAATGGTGATGATCCTGAAGTAAAAGCTCTTTTACCCAGTGCTTTTAGCAATATTGTTACTTACGGTTTTAATAAACAGAACAACTACCGTGCAAAATTGCTACAAGAAGACTGTCGTCGTTGGCAGATATACAAAGGTGACGAGAAACTACTATCGGTAGATTGGGAACTTTTAGGTCGGCACAATGTAATAAATGGGATGGCTGCAGCTACTGTAGCTTTGGTCCATGGTATGGAGCCAAAACTGGTAAAAGCTGGCCTTGAAGATTTTAAAGGGGTAGCTCGTCGCCTACAAATGCGTTGTGAATTAAAAGGTATAACCGTTTATGATGATTTTGCCCACCATCCAACAGCAATTAAAACCACACTACAAGGGTTAAAGGCTGCTACTGGTGATAAAGGCCGTGTCTGGGCAGTATTAGAACCAAGATCCAACACCATGCGCAGGCGGATTCATCAAGACCGTTTAGGGCAGGCATTGGCCCCAGCAGATAAAATAATATTAGCTAGACCTGCTCCCCGTGGGTTAACAAAAGATGAAATGCTTGATGTAGATATTATAGTACAAAATTTAAATATTGAAAAAAATAGCACAACAAGCGATATTGCTTATGTAGTGGATGATGCAAACCAAGCTGTAGAACTACTATCTGACCAATGGCAGTCTGGAGATAAAGTAGTAATTATGAGCAATGGTGGTTTTGATGGTATTCATGCTAAGATAGAGGCTAACTTAGCCGAGTAGGAAGTCTTAAAATGAAACGAGAAAACAGTCTTGCTGGAAAATTTTTAGTAGCAATGCCAACCCTGGAAGATAACAACTTCGAGAGAACGGTACTTTTTGTCTGTAGCCATGATAGCGAAGGGGCTTTAGGGTTAGTTATAAATCAACCACACCCTGCCCCTATGGACGAAGTTATTGGTCAGTTAAATCTTGAGTGGCGACGTGATGAAGGGGCAAAAATAGTATATCAAGGTGGGCCAGTTTCTCTTGAGAGAGGCTTTGTACTTTTTGAACAAGAAAATGAAGATTCAACCCATTTAAAAGTTGGGGACAGCCTCTTTTTAGGAACCGACCCAGATATTCTTCGTACTTTAGTAGAGAAAGAAACTTCAAACCAATTCTTTTTTGCCTTGGGTTACTCTGGCTGGGCAAAAGGACAGTTAGAAAGAGAGATCAGAGAAAACGCATGGTTAATAGCAAACTTTGACCGCCGGGTTTTGTTTGACCTACCATCTGAAGGCAGATGGACCGCAGCTTTATGGGCTATGGGTATAGACCCAGCACAACTTGTAGATGGCGGTGGTTCGCATTTAAGCAATTAACCATATCCCCAACAAGCAAAACTAAAACAATAAAATACTATTGTTCACACAAAATAAAATTCAAATATTTCTACCTGCACCCCACTACTCTTTTCTAACTTATAAACAAGGTAAAACTAGGTACAGTCACCCTTGACCGTATCTAATAGTATTGATAGTGTCCCTGCTCTGTGCGGATGTGGTGGAATGGTAGACACGCTGGCTTCAGGTGCCAGTGGGGGCAACTCCGTGGAAGTTCAAATCTTCTCATCCGCACCATTTCTTTTGATGAAGCGATAAAAGGTGCTGGTAAAAGCAAGAAAGCTCTTCATCCTGTTCTAGATAATATCAAAACAGCAATTGCTAGTTGAGCAATGCGAAAATTCATGGGGTTACGTCAGCGACAACCTAGGGCGCATATCTGGCTCAAAGGTGTTGCACGGCGCAGTCCTTTACTTTTTACACATTGGCGATATCAAAGCTGGATGACAAGAGCAGTATAAGTCGAGAGGCTCACGTAAGGTTCTGTGAGAGCGTAGCGGTGAAATTCCGCTCCGCTACTCAACCTCCTACAGAAAGTTTTTTTCATACCAAAAAGACAGAGCTTATTGGTAAGCATGTTTGTCAGCGTAATAAACTGCCCAGAAAAAGGTTGCCACATCAGTTTTTCCTGTGTCCATCAGCCATTACTCCTGTGAAAATATGTTTCACAGGAGTAATGGCTGAAACTGTAGGGGAAGTCCAAATCAATAACAGGGAAAATTGTGAAATTATAGCATAATTTTAGTGTGTTATGCTATGACATTTGACAAGCTATCTGGCAACTACTAGTTGCGACACTATTTATTAATGATACTCTAGTTTTCCTTCAGTTGTAATAATAGGAATGGTCCGCATCCACATTTGTGTTTCCCACCAGGAACGGTTATTAGCATACCACTCTATGGCTTTATCTAAGCCTTCTTTCCAAGTGACTTGCGGCTTCCACCCCAGTCGATCGCGAATTTTATCAGAGTTACCGGTATGACGAAAAACCTGGCCGGGACGATCACCACAAAATTTAATATTTCCTTCACCAAGTCCCATGGACTTAGTAACATCCTGAGCGATTTCTAGTACCGAACGATGTTGATCGGTAGACACATTGAAGATTTCTCCAACAACCTTGTTTTCAGGGGCATGGAGTATCAAATCAACTGCACGGCATAGATCTTCGACAAAAACATAGTCACGGGCAGCCGAACCATCACCATGAACAGTCATAGGTTCATTCATTATACCGCTGGTTATAAAACGAGAGATGACCTTCTCTAAATGTTGAAAAGGACCAAATTGGTTGAATGGGCGAACGATAGTAGAGGGGATCTTATAAGTCTGCCAATAGGAATAGACCAATCGGTCTGCCCCACATTTTGCGCTTGCATAAGGACTCATCGGGTTTAGAGGGTGCTCCTCGTCCATGCGGTCGCTCAAGGCTGTGCCATATACTTCTGAAGTAGAAATATGGACAAAGCGTTCTACATTTTTGGATGCTTTAAGGATAGCATTAGTAACGGTATGGGTGCCAATAACATCAGTTTCGAAAAATAATAAATTATCATAGATTGAGCGGGTGACATGAGATTCTGCAGCAAAATGAACAACAATATTCGTACTTTCAACCAACATATTAATGAGTTCAGCGTTGCACACATTGCCGTACCAGAACTTATATTGCTCATTTGTGTCGCTACTTATTTGGCGAAACTGACTCGGTAAGTTGTCTATATTGCCTGCATATGTCAACTGATCCACAACCACAATATTGTAATCAGGATAATGGTCCATCAAGTACCGAACAAAATTGGAACCAATAAACCCCGCACCACCTGTTACCAAAACAGTTTTTTTCATTTTTTCTCCATGTATATGATTCTATTTAAATTTATCTTTGCAAATTGAATGTATAGTGCGTATGACGAAATCAATGTCAGAAAAACTCATTTTTGGATAAAGAGGTAAAGAAACAACATTGTTTCCTATATGTTCGGCGATGGGAAAGTCTCCGCTCTGA
>JADGBW010000018.1 GCA_015231305.1 Magnetococcales bacterium
AGCCATGCTAACCATTCATTTAGCTGTAACAATGTTTGTTATCAGTCTGGCTTATCTTGCTTCAATACTTCATAGCCATCGGGAGTATCTAAAGCTCCTTGCTGAAGGTAAAGAGGTAGAAGAAGATGAGGTTAAGGATTTGAGTGTGTAGGGTTTTTAAATACAACACATAAAAGAGAAGGTATTAAAATGACTGATAAGATAATTATATTTGATACTACTCTGAGAGACGGTGAGCAATCTCCTGGTGCATCCATGAATGTGGATGAAAAACTACGCATAGCTCAACAGCTTGAACGCTTGCAAGTTGATGTAATTGAGGCAGGTTTTCCCATCGCGTCCCCTGGTGATTTTGCTGCGGTAAAAGGTGTTGCAGCTAAGATAAAAAACTGTTCTGTGGCAGGTCTATGCCGAGCGAGTTTTAAAGATATTGACCGAGCTTGGGAGGCTCTTAGCCAAGCTTGTGACCCAAGACTACATATATTTATAGCAACCAGCCCCATACATATGCAGCACAAGCTCAATATGACACCAGACCAAGTGTTGGAGAGAGCAGTAGAAGCAGTTAAGTATGGAGCAAACAAGACCTCCAACATTGAATGGTCAGCAGAAGATGCTGGCCGTACTGATATGGATTTTCTCTGCCGTATTGTTGAGGCGGTAATTGCTGCTGGTGCTAAAACCATAAATATTCCCGATACAGTTGGCTACACTTTGCCAGATGAGTTTGGTGAGCGGATTAATATGCTTATGAACCGTGTTTCCAATATAGACCAAGCAACCATATCTGTGCATTGTCACAACGACTTAGGCCTTGCTGTTGCTAACTCGCTTTCAGCAATAAACAATGGGGCCAGACAGGTAGAGTGTACTATCAACGGTTTGGGAGAACGAGCCGGTAACGCCTCTTTAGAAGAGGTGGTTATGTCTCTGCGTACTAGGCGAGACTTAATGCCTTATAAGTGTTCAGTTGATACCCGCGAAATCATAAATGCATCTCGACTGGTAGCCAATATTACTGGTATTGAAGTACAACTTAACAAAGCTATTGTAGGTGCTAATGCATTTGCCCATGAAGCAGGTATTCACCAAGATGGCGTGTTAAAAGAGGCCGCTACATACGAGATAATGACCCCAGAGTCTGTCGGTCTATCTGCCAACAGAATTGTTTTGGGTAAGCATTCTGGCAGACACGCCTTTAGAGACCGACTAGCAACACTTGGTTATCATTTAACAGATGATGAACTAAACCGGGCATTTAAGCGATTTAAAGATTTGGCTGATAAAAAACAAGATCTTTTTGATGCAGATTTGGCAGCTTTAGTTGAAGATGAAGTTATAAGGGCTACAGAATATTTTAAATTATTGCGCATTCATGTAGCTTCTGGCACTCAAGATACTCCTGTTGCAGCAGTAGAGATGGAAATTAGGGGTGAGCACGTACAGGGTGCAGGTTGGGGGACGGGTACTGTTGATGCTGCGTTTAAGTCTATTGCAGCTATTGTTCCTGAAGCCCAAGGGGTTACCCTAGACCTATACCGGGTAGAAGCCATAACAGGTGGCACAGATGCCCAAGCCAAGGTTGTGGTAAGGTTGACAAAAGAAGAAAATACATATCAAGGGTTGGGTGCTCACAACGATGTAGTTGAAGCTTCAGCACGAGCATATGTAAATGCACTTAACCGTTTGGTACAAATAGGAAACAAATTAGGTAAAAAACAAAAAGGTGTTTAATGTTATGACTAAGAAATAGCTATTTTTCCAATATTGCTAATTATATTTGGATAAATATCTATTTCAGTGTTTTTTAAAAAAGTTTGGCATGGCTTTTGTACTATAGATTGCTAACACTAATTACATCATAATTTTTTAAGGCCTGAGAGAACCTTAAAAAAGTTCAATGTTTTCATATCAAAGGAGTCTGTCCATGACTATCCGCCGTATCGATAAGGCTGGTAAAACAAATTTAAGACCAGTGTCCACTGGTAATAAATCAACATCAAAGGTTGGAGCTGGGGAAAATTTTGCCCAGCAACTGGCACATGTTGCCGGGGCTAATGGTGTAGAAACCGTCGAGGGGATTGCTCCCATCAAGGTTGTAAATGATGCAACTTCCCAAGGTTCTAAAAATGAACGCCGTGAGCAAATTGAGCAAACTGGCGAGCTTTTAGATACTCTTGAAGAGTTAGGGCAAAATTTAGATCCATCTATTTTAATAAAAGATGGAAATGATGATTTAGCCCGTCAAAAATTAAAAGAGACGAGAGATCAAGCACTTAGAACGCTTTCTGACACTCCAGCCCATAGTGAAGAGCGAGATCTTTTGCATAGAACTGCACTTCTTGCAACAGTGGAACTGGCAAAAAGTGAGCGAGGGGATTATAAGTAGGGGGTTAAGTTTAACTCAGCTGCATTTTTGCGGCCCCTATAGAAGTAACCCTAAATGTCACTGCAACATATACGTAACTTTTCAATTATTGCTCACATCGATCATGGTAAGAGTACTCTTGCTGACCGTTTGATCGAATTTACTGGCGCTCTGGAGTCAAGGGAGATGTCAGAGCAACTTCTCGATAGCATGGATATCGAGAAGGAGCGAGGTATAACTATCAAAGCTCAATCTGTACGCCTTAACTATAAGGCGAAAGATGGGCAGACTTATCTTCTCAATTTTATCGATACGCCAGGCCATGTAGACTTCTCGTATGAAGTCTCGCGGTCTTTGGCTGCCTGTGAGGGGGCACTACTGGTTGTAGATGCTGCCCAAGGTGTAGAGGCTCAGACTTTAGCCAATGTTTATCTAGCATTAGATAATGATTTGGAAATTATCCCTGTATTAAATAAAATAGATTTACCATCTGCTGAACCCGAACGGGTTCGTACCCAGATTGAAGATGTTATCGGTTTGGACGCAAGTGATGCCATAGAGGCATCGGCTAAATCTGGTATTGGTATTGAAGATATACTCGAAGCGGTAATCACCCGCATACCCCCACCAACTGGCACAATCGATAAACCATTAAAAGCTCTAATAATTGACTCTTGGTATGATAATTATCTGGGAGTTGTAGCTTTAGCTCGTATTTACGATGGTTTGATGCGAGTTTCTGGAAGTGGCCCTAAAACCAAAAAAATTCGTTTTATGAGTTCAGGTCAAGATTATCCACTAGACAGAATCGGTGCTTTTACTCCTCAGATGACCAATAGAGAGACCCTTAGTGCTGGCGAGGTAGGGTTTATTATAGCTGGGGTTAAAGAGCTGTCACAAGCAAGAGTAGGGGATACTATTACTGAATCAGTCCGGCCTGCCGAGGATAAGCTGGATGGTTTTAAAGATGTCCAACCCATGGTGTTTGCCGGGCTATACCCTGTAATTTCTGCTGAATATGAAAATTTAAAAGACGCTTTGGAAAAACTATCCTTAAACGATGCTGCTATTACTTACGATGCTGAGACATCTCCAGCTTTGGGATTTGGTTATCGTTGTGGGTTTTTAGGTATGTTGCACATGGAAATTGTGCAAGAACGATTGGAGAGAGAGTTTAACCTAGACTTGGTTGTTACGGCTCCCACAGTGGTTTATCAGGTCACAAAAACCAATGGTGAAAAAATTGATGTACATAACCCATCCAATTTACCAGCTCAGGTTGAGATAGCAGCAATTGATGAGCCTTATATTTTAGTTTCAATTATGGTTCCGGCTGAACATATGGGGCCAATAATGACCTTGTGCACTGAACGCCGAGGTGTACAAAAAGATATGAACTATATTTCTGACTCAAGGGTTATGGTTAAATATGAGATACCTATGAGTGAAGTAGTTATGGACTTTTATGATCGTTTAAAGTCTATATCACGAGGGTACGCTTCACTTGATTATGAGTTGCTCGATTATAGAGCTGGCAATTTAGTAAAACTAGACCTACTTATTAACGGAGAGCCTGTTGATGCTCTTTCGATAATTGTTCACAAAGAAAAAGCCCAGATACGGGGTCGTGACCTTGCCAAAAAAATGAGAGAAATTATTCATAGGCAGATGTTTGAGATAGCTATACAAGCAGCTATTGGTTCAAAAATTGTTGCCCGTGAGACCATCAGTGCCATGCGTAAAAATGTTACAGCAAAATGTTATGGTGGTGATATTTCTCGTAAAAGAAAATTGTTGGAGAAACAAAAAGCTGGTAAAAAAAGGATGAAGCAGGTTGGTAGGGTAGAAATCCCCCAAGAGGCTTTTTTAGCTGTGTTAAAAGTAGATTGAGGTAGATAACAAAGATGGATGTAAACCTCCAAGCGGATCAAAAAAAAAATAAAGATGGCAATGGAGAGGAAAGCTCAGAGGATTCAAAGCCCAGCAAAGTTTCAAACAAACACTATTGGTGGGGGGGGCTGTTTTTACTTTTCGGTCTATATATTCTCGGTTCATATGTTTCTTCTGGTCCATCTATAGATAATGAAGAGGCAGGTAGCTTAGGGCCACCAATAGCACTTGTTTTAATTGGTGTTGGTGGTTATTTCTTGTTTTTTGGCAGACAATTTTTTGCTAAAGAGAGTGAAACTGTAGAATATTTTGAGGCAATTGCCATGGCTGTTGGTATTGCTTTAACTGTTCGGGCTTTTATTGTAGAACCTTTTAAAATTCCTTCTGGCTCTATGATTCCAACTCTTTTAGTTGGTGATTACCTTTTTGTTAGTAAGTCTGCATACGGTTTTCGTCTGCCATTTACCCAAAGTAGAGTTTTAATGGGAAATGGGCCTGATAGGGGTGATGTAGCAGTTTTTGAATACCCCAGAGACCCTGACAAAGATTATATTAAACGTATTGTCGGTCTACCTGGAGACCGTATAGTTTACCGTAGTAAAAGGTTGTATATAAATGGAAAACCCATAGAATATCAGGCTATGGGTTCTTATGAATATCTGACTGTTCAAGGTATGGCAAAAAATGTAGCTCTTTTTACAGAAAAATTGGAGAATGCTCCTCACCCAATTTTAGTTCAGTCTGACTATTTCATGGATGGCTACACAGATCAACTCGTTCCAAAAGACCATTATTTTGTAATGGGTGACAACCGAGATAACAGTAATGATAGTAGAGCTTGGGGTTTTGTTCCATCCCATAGGTTGGTTGGCAAAGCACTGCGTATTTTTTGGTCATGGGACAACCATACTCAAGGCATGTTTGATGGAGTCCGTTGGGATCGTCTCTGGACACCAGTAGAGTAGTGGTCTTGTTTAACACATGAAGGTAATAATGAAAAATCGTCAAGCTGGCGGCTCTTTGATTAAACTTATGCTAATTATAACTCTTTTTGGTGCTGTAGTTACAGTTGCCTTACGAGTTGTGCCTGGTGTCTATAACTATTATATACTAAAAGATTTAGCCGACCGGGTTGTTGGTGATTATGCTCAACTAGATTTAGCCGAGGTTAATAAGCGGGTTAAGTTTGAGTTGCACCGCACACACATTAATATTGACAATGAGACATTTGAAATTATCCAGACAGGGCAGGGGTTTAGGGTGTATATTGACTATCAAATCCCCATGGATTTTATGCTTGGAAGCTATGAAATAGTTTTGGATGGGTATGAGTATTTAACTCTTAGTTATGAAGCTGAGAGTTTGTAAGTCTATGAATTCCGACGATATTTTAACCACAGATAACAATGAAAACCAAAAAGAACAACTATATACAATTATATCTGATGCTGATCTACTAGACCTACAAGATCGCCTTGGTTATACATTTAAAAATAGTGACTTGTTATATCAAGCATTAACTCACCGCTCTACCCCAGCAGATCAACATACCAAAACTGGTAACCTTGCAATATGGCATAACGAACGGTTGGAATTTTTAGGTGATGCAGTTTTGGAGTTGGTCATATCAACTAAATTATATCAGCTATACCCCGATGCGGCGGAAGGTGCGCTATCACATTGGCGTTCCTCTGTTGTAAACACTCGTTCTTTAAGTATATTAGCAACTAAAATAAACCTTGGTTCATGCTTGATGATGGGAAGAGGAGAGGATTTAAGCGGGGGTAGAAAGAAGGTATCTATTCTTGGTGATAGTTTTGAAGCTATTTTGGGAGCACTTTTCCTAGATGGTGGCCTGTCAGTTGTGGAAGATCTTCTTAACCGTTTGATTGGAGATAAGATAGATAAATTACAGGCTGTAGAGCAATATAAAGATTATAAATCACTGCTACAAGAGCAGTTGCAAAGTGTTGGTCGCGCTCTCCCTAGTTACAAGGTTACAGCAGTTGTTGGTCCTCCTCACCAACGTGTATTTGAGGTTTCATGCCTATTAGAAAATGATTTAGTTGCTGGTATTGGCTCGGGTCATTCTAAACGGTATGCCGAACAGTTGGCTGCAAAAAGTGTGGTTGAACAGTTTTTAGAAATTGCAGACCCAACAATAGGAGATAAATTAGGTGAGTAAGCAACCGAACAAAACAAAAGATCAACACAAAAATTTCAAGTCTGGGTATATAGCTATTGCTGGGCGACCAAATAGCGGTAAGTCTACATTTTTAAACCGGGTATTAGGTAGAAAAGTTGCTATTGTTACTCATAAAGCTCAAACTACCCGTTCTAAAATTTTAGGTGTTTATCACTCTTCGCAATGTCAGATGGTTTTTCTCGATACCCCAGGTATTCACGATCCTGGTAACTCATATTTAAATACAGCAATGGTGCAGACAGCATTTGATGCCTGTATGGATGTTGATTTAATATTATATTTTGTGGATCTACCGGGAAGTATCACAGATGAAGATTGGGGCAATATTGCTAAACTACCCTATAAATCAACACCAATATTTCTTGTTATCAATAAGGTAGATAAAATTGCTAAACCAAAATTAATGCCTATTCTCCGGGAGTTAGGAGAGGGTAGAGATGGAATTGTCTTTAAGGAGTTGGTTCCTATATCTGCGCTTCATGGTGAAAATGTAGATAGGGTATTGCAATTGATTCCAGATTATTTAGCAGTGGGGCCTAAATATTTCCCTGATGATCAAATTACCGACCAGCCAGAGTCATTTCTAGCAGCTGAGCTAATACGTGAGAAGCTGTTTTCATTTTTACAGCAAGAGCTACCATACTCTTTGGCTGTAAGGGTTGACTCTTTTTCAAAACGTGAAACAGATAAAGGTGCAGGTAAAAAACAGAAACAACCCAATAAACAAAATAACCCAAACCAAGCAATATGGGATATGGGGGCTACAATCATTGTCGATAGAGACTCACAAAAAGGTATTGTTATTGGCAAAGGTGGTACAGTTTTAAAAAGAGTTGGCACTGCTGTTCGCAAAGAGTTAGAAGAGCAACTTGGTATAAAACTTTATTTAAAGCTATGGGTAAAGGTAAACAAAGATTGGAGTAATAACGCCACTATGTTGCGATCTTTTGGGTATCCTGACGGTTTAGGTAGCGAAAGTGACAATGAGCAGTAAGTTATTAAAGTAGGAGGGGTATTTAAAAGCGGTGCTGGTTAAGGATGAAGCATTGGTTCTTAGGCGAACTCCATTTCAAGAAAGCTCTTTGGTTATCCATTTTTTAACTAAAAACAATGGTTTGCTAAGTGTAATGGCACGGGGAATCCGCAAGAGTGGTCGTAAAGGTAGTGACCGCCGGGGTGCTTTAGCTGGGTTTCATACTGTAAATTTAGAAAGTCGCTCTCGATCATTAGTAGCAATGGGAACATTGACTAATGTTGAGATTACCAAAGCCAGACGCACCATTCCATCATCAGCAGCAGCTTTGTCAGCAGCTCAGCTCTATTTGGAGGTGGCATACCGTTTTAGTGTAGCAGGTGATGCTCGCCCGGACATCATGCATACCATAGAAACATCTCTAGATTTACTAGATGCTGGGGCAGATCCACTGGAACTTCTAGCACTGTCACTTGGAGTTTTAATTAGTGGTGTAGGTTATGGCTGGCAAGCCTTTGAATGTGCTGGATGTCGAGGGGTTAGACAGTTGACCTTTTTTTCAATTCGTCGTGGGCAGGTGGTTTGCCAACCCTGTGGTCAGCCTTATACAGAACGGTTGGTTCCTATTACTAATAATATTCTCAAAATTATGCAAAAGCTGGCGTGGCCCCCACCTTTTGGTCTATTATGTGTTGCTGAACAAGCAATTATCTACCGTATTGCCATATCTTCTTTGGTAAAAGCAGGTGGAAAAATGTTAATGACTGACCAGCCATTTAGGGCTGTAGTTGGACACGATCTCTTCACAAAAGAGGGTTATACCCCTACAGATATAAGGTTGTCTTAAAGATGATAGATAAAGAGTTGTTAGAGATTTTAGTTTGCCCTCAATGCAAGGGTAGTTTGGAATATGACTCCCAAGCGTCTGAGTTAATTTGTCGGGTTGACCGTTTAGCTTTTGCTATTCGTGATGATATACCAGTTATGTTGGTAGATGATGCAAGAGAGATAGAAGCAGCGTAAAATTAAGTTGCTATTAAATTATTGAATACAATTTAAAGCTGGGATAATTATCTACTTAGGGCTTTATAAAAAGCTATAAGGTTGCTTTTATATGACTGATTACTACTGATATCTAAGAAAAAAGAGGACAAAGTAAATTAAAAAAAGGCAGTTGGATATTTTTTTCCAACTGCCTTTTCTTTAATATTTTAGACTTCAATTTTTGGCAAATTGTTGATCTTATCTAGTAGTTTCTCAGTTGGCATTTTTAAAGGTAACAGTTTTTTACCAATTTTGGTAAACATTCCAATAGCAAACTGCCTTCCACTAAATACTATATGGTGATTTTCTATTTTTGCTACATCCATCCAGATACAATCATCAGGGCTTAAAGGATTGTGGGCAACTAGAAACTGAGTATCTGATGATAGCCCCAATGTCTTTTTAAACCTTTTTACGTCACCCCTTACATAACCTGCCGGATAGTTTGATCTTTGAAGTCTGTTCCATAGTAACTCACGAGCTAAACCAGGATATTGATGAGTATTGATTAGTAGCTCTCTTGTTGCTTTAGCCTTAGGAGGTGCTGCATGACATGCAATAAAGTTTTTTGAAATTGCTATTAATGGCAAGGAGTCATAAAAAATATCCAACTGTTCTTTGTAAGCTTGTCCCCTTGCTTTTAGAATTGCCTTTTCCCAAAGAATTCCCTGTGGAACACCAGCTTTACGTACATCTGGTGAAAAACTATCGTGATTACCACGAATATAAAAAAACTGTTTAGGAAATTTGAGCTTCAGTTTGCAAATGATATCCATCATGAGGATTGAAGATTCAAATTTATCCATCTCTCCGTCTATTTCTGAGTGAACCGCATCTCCTAGTACAACCATATAGGCTTCATGATCTTTCATGGCATCTAAAAAAGAGTTTTCACTTAGAATTTTTATCAGATTATCTACCTGACCATGAAGATCACCAACTATAATGGGTATCATATTTCCAGGTAATTCTAAAAGACCACCAGGCATTTTTCGGCTGTCTTTTGGTCGGTATTCTTCATGTTTTAAAATTTTGTTTACTTTTTTTAATGTTTCAAAAGCTTGGGAGTGGGAGAGGGGTTCAATATTTCCGCCATAGATATCTATTAAATAGCGTAATTTATTAATTTTCCAGTTTTTTACCCGGCTTATCTCCCGGGGTTTGCTTAATGCCGAAAGGATAGTACCATTATCTGTATTTAGGTCTTTAAAAATAAGGGCATTGCCTATATGTGCGATGGTAACATGGCGGTCGCCAACCCGTTTTTTAAAATCGAAAATATTGTTTTGCTCTTCATTACCTTTGCCTATTACAATTGTATCGCCTTGTTTTAGCTGAAGAAAGCCGGAAATACGGTTGTAAAATTTACTAGGATCAAAAATAATAAAGCAGTCAATTGTTTTGCCGCCATCACTATCTGTAATAATTTCACTGTTGGGGTATATATGAAGTTTGTAGCCGTCTTTACCACCAAGTAACAGTTGAATAGGATGTTCAGTGTTTATAACTCGTACTTCATGGCCACGTAAAACCTTCTCCAAGTCCAGTTCAACCTCTTCTATAACTTTCTTAGAAGGGTTTATCATCTCCTTTAACTTTTGAAAAAAAGATGGTTTAGGGTGGGTGAGAGAGTCAATCATTAAGGCTGTTCACTTATTTTGAAAAATATGTATATGTTTCCCTACTACAATTTGCATAAACTATAAAATCTTTTACTCAGTCACTCATTGTAACACAAATTGGCTATTTAATAAACGTGGCAACTATAATTTTTTTTATTCATTTATCAGTATTCCCTATGGTTTCTTAATTAAGTCTACAATTTTTGCTGTGTTAACAAATAAATTGTGATATAATTCAATTAGTTTAAATCTTAATAAATAATAATATAAGCTAATAATTTTGAATTTATTTATTAAAGGCAAATCACTTATTTCGAGATAAACATCGATACACCTTTTTAAAAGTAAAAAAATACATTTTAGTAGGTAAAATTAAATAATTTTGAGGACTATTTATGTTCAAAGTCATAGTTGCACACAGTGAATATATTGATACGGATTTGGCTCTGTCTCATATTTTAGAACAATGTCATGCTCAACTAGATGGAAAAATACCAAGAGCAGCCATTCTGTTTTCTGCACTGCAACTAGATTTTCCTAAGTTTTTGCAAGGGCTAGGAGAAGCTTGGCAAGGGCTACCTCTTATTGGCTGTACTACCGATGGAGAGCTATCATCTTGTAAGGGGTTTGGAGAAGATAGTGTCACACTGACACTGTTTTTATCTGATACGGTCACTTTTACAGCTGGATTGGGTAGAAATATTAGTGATGGTCTAGGTGAGTCATGTAAACAAGCAGTAAAACAGGCCAAATTTAATGTAGAGGGTGATACCAAACTCTGTATAACCACTCCTGAGAGCCTTACTGCTAGTGGTCAACAGCTTCTTGAAACTCTTAAAGGTGAGTTGGGGTCTGATGTCCCAGTAGTAGGAGGAACCTCTGCTGACTATTGGGAGTTTGGTACAAGTAGGCAGTTTTTTGGTACTGAGGTGGTATCTAACGCTGTTCCTCTTTTATTAATATCGGGTGATATTTATGTATCAATTGGTGTTGAAAGTGGCTGGCTGCCAATTGGTGAAACAGGCAAAGTGACACAATCAACCAACCATATTGTGCAACAAATTGATAATAAGCCTGCCCTTGAGTTTTACAAACGTTTTTTAGGTAAACATGCACAGCCAACAGGGGATCGTCCACTTGCACTAGTTGATAAAGATGACAAAATCCTCATGTTAAGAGCACCTGCAAGTGTAAACGATGAAGGTGCAATTGAATTTTTTTCTGATGTAGAGGTTGGCTCTCGTGTCAAGCTTACCGTTGCAGACCGTGCCAGAATTCTCAATGGTAGTCGGTTATCTATCCAGTCTGCTCTATCTGGTTTTCCTGATGGAAAACAGCCAGAAGCAGGGATGTTTTTTTCTTGTGCAGGTCGCAAAGTTGTTTTGGGCTCTCGTATTGCAGAAGAGATCGATATTATACGAGAAGAGCTACCTTTAAAAATGCCTTTTAGTGGTTTTTACTGTTATGGAGAAATTGGCCCAGTTAATCAAGGCTCTAATAACTCTCTGTTTCATAACGAAACCTTTGTCTCTGTGCTTCTTGGTAGTAGTGATGTAGGGCAGAACCCTTCTGTAGATAATCAAAGTAGTGACATAAACTCTGATAAGGCAAATATTGAATCCGAGCTTGTTGAAATTAAGGCAAAAAATCAGATTCTTGAAGCTCGTTTAAATCGCCTGCAAAAACATCGTATCCAAGCAGAGCAGTTAAAAGATCAAACCGATAGCCTTTATCAAAATGTCATCAAAGAGGTGGAAGAGACCAACAAGATTATTTTGGACAGTATTCGCTATGCCAGTAGGATTCAGCGGGCTACTCTACCAGACCTAAATGCTTTAAACAGAGTTTTTAAAGATTTGTTTATTTTATGGGAACCAAGAGACCTGGTAGGTGGAGACATTTATTGGTATCGACCTTGGGGTGATGGTCACCTTGTTGTTTTAGGTGATTGTACGGGGCATGGTGTTCCTGGTGCATTTATGACTCTTATTACCAGTGGTGCTTTGGATCGTGCCATAAAATATATAAACCCTGGTAAAACCGAAGAGTTGATGAACAGAATGCACCGTTTTGTGCAAGAAGTGTTAGCGCAAGACCAAGTAGAAGGAGAGTCTGATGATGGAATGGAATTGGGTATGGTCTACATAAATAAACAAAAAGACGAGCTAATTTTTACAGGTGCAAGGTTTCAACTTTTTGTATTTCAAAACGGTATTGTTAAAGAGGTCAAGGGTGCTCGCAAAGGAATTGGATATAGGGGAATTCCATCAAATCAAGAGTATCTTCCTAATACTATTCCTATAACAGCAAATTTAGATATTTTCATGACAACTGACGGGTTTATTGATCAGATCGGTGGCAAAAAAAATCGTAGCTTTGGTAAAAAACGTTTTATAGAGTTAATCCAATCTTTAGCCTCAACCCCTATGTCTTATCAAAAGGAACGCTTTAGAGTCGCTTTAAAGGAATTTCAGGGGCCACATAAAAGACGCGATGATGTAGCTGTTATGGGGTTTCGTTTTTAACTAAAATATACTTTTGCTAAATCATTTTTAAATTGTATCTAACTTTTGTTGCAGCCAAGGTGAAATTTCAGGAAAATTTAGCTCCATTGATAGGGCGTATATGGGTAGTTCAGATGTAATATCGTGTAATTTTACAGCGTCTTTTTCGGTGCAGAGTAGTACTTGAGCTTCGAGAGATTTTGCTTTTTCTTGCAGTTTATCAATTGTGTTGTCGTCAAACATATGATGATCACCATAGCTTATGCAAGCCAATGGTGAGATAGCGAGTTCATCTAGTGTTGCATAAAAATTTTCAGGTTTTGCTATACCACAAAAAGCTAACACAGAAAAATTTTTAAACCCATCAATAGACATTATTGCAGGGTGCTTTGAGCCTGTATTAATAAGCTTGCGCCAGTTTGTAGGTTTATGAATTGCAGGACAGTTTTTTATATTCGGTACAATTTCTTTCAATAAGTCTTGGGTTTTATTTAGATTTTTTAGATTATCGGCCCTTGTTATTATAATTCCATCACAACGGTGCAGTGCATATGGGTGTTCTCTTAGTAGTCCGCCTGGCAAAATATTACCATTGCTTAAAGGGTTGTTGCAGTCTAGCAAAACTAGGTCAAAATCTCTTTTAACCTGCATATGTTGAAAAGCATCATCCATTATTATGAGGTCACAACCATATTGTTGGGTAGCCACATGTATGGTTTTATTTCTTTTCGGCCCGGTAATTACAGTCACCCCTGGTAAGGTTTGGGCAATAAGCACTGCTTCATCTGCTGCTTGGGGAGTTGTTGTTACTATTTTTTCTGGGTTTGCTACAACTGTTACTTCTGCTTTTGATTGTTGTTTGTAACCTCTGCTAACTACCCCAACCTTGCGACCCTTATTTTGAAAATATTTTGCTAACCATATAACAGTAGGAGTTTTGCCAGTACCACCAGTGGTTATATTGCCAACACTAATAACAGGGCAAGGGGCAGTATAAGTTGAGAAAACACCATTTTTATATAGAGTTGCCCGTACTCTCTGTATTGCCCCGTATGGCCTGCTTATAATTTGCAGCACCCTAAGCATGGCTTTTTCATAAAAACCCTGTGGAGGTCGTTCTCCTGCTAAAATAGGGAGTAAGGGAGTTGTCATGGGGACTCTTTATTAATGGTATTTATTATGGCGTTCATGGTTCTATCCAATGCACCAGTATTTTCCTCTACCACTTGTTGTGCGTTTTTTCCCATTTTTTTACATTTTTCTTCATTTTGCAAAAGGTCAGCAATAGCACTATATAAAGTGTTAGTATCTGTAATCATCACTCCACCATCAGCTTCAATTATTTGTCTAGATGCCTCTTGAAAATTATAAGTAGAAGGTCCAAAAACTGGGGGAATTGACCACGCAGCTGCCTCTAACATATTTTGCCCACCATGAGGAATGAGAGATCCGCCGATATAAGCAACTTTGGCATAGCCATATAGCCTGGTTAACCAGCCAACTTTATCTACCAATAAAATAGGGTTAAGCCAATCTTTTCCCTCTTTATTATCATCTATTTCTGCAATTGTCGTGTAGCTCCAATTACTTTTTTTAATCATCTCTGCAATTTTGTTCCCACGTTCTGGGTGTCGGGGTACTAATATTAATTTAAGGGTGGGGAACTTCTTAAGCAAACGAGCAAAAACTGCTAAAACTATCTCTTCTTCGCTGGGGTGAGTGCTTGCGGCTATCCAAACTTGGCCTTTGGGGTGGGGTAGTTTTTGTGCTAGTAATTCCATCTCCTCTGGTGAAGCTGTTTTAACTGCTTGATCGAACTTTAAATTACCTGTATTAACAATTTTTTTACTATCACCGCCAATTGTTGCCATACGTTGAGCGTCCATTGCTGACTGCATGGCAAATAGCTTAACCGGGTTAAGAAATTTTTTCATAAAAAAACTAAATCGCGCGTAGTTTTTAAATGAGCTGGGAGATAACCTTCCATTTATGGTAATAACAGGGATATTTTTTTTCTCAAGAGCATGGAAGAGGTTAGGCCAAAGCTCGGTCTCCATGACCACAAAAAATCTTGGCTGTATTTCAGCTACAACTCTATTTACTACCCATGGCAGATCAATAGGCAGATAAAAAGTTGCTGCAACACCACTGAGTTTATCTTTAGCAACCTGCTGACCTGTTTTGGTGACAGTGGATAAGACAATATCATGGTTGGGAAACTGCTGTTTTAGTTTTTCTACTACTCCTTTAGCCCCAAGGGTTTCACCCACACTTACAGCATGCAGCCATATTGTTTTGCTGTTGTTTTTATTGGGTAGTGTTGGTAAGTCAAAGCCGAAACGTTGGCGTATTGTGCCCTTATATTTAGCAGTTGAGAAATATTTCCAAAGTAAAATTGGCAGGGCTGCTAATATTAGTGTTATCAGCAGAAAAGTGTACAAAAAATAGTGCATAACTCTCTGGTTTTTAGAAATTTGATTAATGAAAATACTGTTTTTTAAGTGTTACCCACAACTGGGTAACTAGTCCAGTGGTACTATAAAAAAACTAGTTCAAGTTGTGTTAATTTTTTATGGCGTTGTGAAGAAATTTTTTTTAATTTTCTTTAAATTTTTTTGTAAAAAAAAGTGTAATGATCATAAAGGTTAATAAGACCATCTCACTTCCTATAATTTTCAATGTCAATTTCTCTATTTATTGGTGCTTGACAGAGTTCCAAAGAGCGAGGATTATTCCTCCAAATTGTCTATTTTGTTGTTAGACTCGGTCGCTTTAAAAAATTGATCCGGGCTTTAGGAGTTGTAACTAATCGTGACATTTCAAGAGTTGATTTTTGCTTTACAAGATTATTGGGCTAAACAAGGCTGTATAGTTCTGCAACCTTATGATATGGAGATGGGGGCTGGTACTTTTCATCCTGCTACTTTTTTAAAAGTATTAGGACCAGAACCCTGGAAAACTGCATATGTGCAACCATCGCGCAGACCAACCGATGGTCGTTATGGGGATAACCCAAACCGTCTTCAGCACTATTACCAATATCAAGTTATTTTAAAACCTTCCCCTGAAGATATTCAAGACCTTTACCTTGAGTCACTCTCAGCTATAGGAATTGACCCTAAGGCCCATGATATCCGTTTTGTAGAGGATGATTGGGAAAGCCCTACACTAGGGGCATGGGGTCTAGGCTGGGAGGTTTGGCTTGATGGTATGGAAGTCACACAGTTTACCTATTTTCAACAGGTTGGTGGTTTGGACCTTAAACCTGTTTCTGGTGAGCTTACTTACGGTTTAGAAAGGTTGGCTATGTATATCCAGGGTAAGGATAATGTTTACGATTTAGCCTATACCGATGATGTTACCTATGGCGAAGTTTTCCATCAAAATGAGGTGGATTATTCTCGTTTTAATTTTGAGAGAGCAAATACAGAGTTACTGTTTAGCACTTTTAAAAACCATGAAAAAGAGGCTATTGCACTATCTAAAGCAGAGCTACCTATGCCAGCTTACGATCAAATAATTAAATGTTCTCATGCTTTCAACCTTCTGGATGCCCGTGGAGCCATCAGTGTTACCGAACGTGCAGCATATATTGGTAGGGTCCGAAATTTGGCGAGACAAGTTGCCCATACCTATTATGCTCAACGTGAAGCTTTAGGCTTCCCCATGTTAAAAAAGGCTGAGGTGAAATCGTGAGTAGCTTTTTTTGGGAGATAGGGGTTGAGGAGATTCCGGCTGGAAAGCTAGCTGGGGCTATTGTTGCGCTAGAAAACAATTTTAAGAAGGCCATTGAAGATAGTAGCCTTAGCCAACAAACTACCATAATTGAATGCCAAGGAACTCCCCGACGTTTAATTGTTGCAGTTAGCGATTTAGCAGATAAACAGCCAGACACGGAAGAAGAGAGGCGTGGCCCACCTGTAGCAAGAGCTTTTGATGGTGATGGTAAACCCACAAAAGCGGCCGAAGGTTTTGCTAAAGGTTGTGGAGTAACTGTTGCTGATCTAGGCCGTTTAGAGACAGCAAAAGGTGATTATTTAGCCTATACCATAAAACAAAATGGTAAATCTGCAGCAAAAATATTGCCACAGATAATGACCGATATTTTAACAAATTTCCCATGGCAAAAATCCCAACGTTGGGGTAGTGGGGAAATGCGTTTTGTTCGCCCTGTTAACTGGATTGTGGCTCTGTTAGATGGTGAAATTCTGCCATTTGAAACTATTGATGGCTTGGCTGCGGGTAACCAGACACAAGGCCACCGTTTTATGGCCCGTGGACCTTACACAGTAAAAGATTTTGATAGCTATAAAGATGCTATGGTTGAAGGTAAGGTTGTTCTTAGCTCTAAAAAACGCAAAAACATTATTAAAAATGGTGTGGAAAAGCTAGCACAAGAGGTGGGTGGAAATGCTGTTATTTCGGAACCACTTCTAATGGAGAATGTGGGTTTAACAGAGTGGCCTTTTCCTCTGAGAGGTACATATGACTCTTCATATCTCACAATTCCACCTGAAGTGCTTATTACCTCAATGCAGTATCACCAAAAATATTTTCCTGTTGAAGATAATGATGGAAAGCTGCTCCCTTATTTTGTAGCTGTAAGTAATATTGATACTAAAGATAATAGTGTATTGGTAACAGGTTACGAAAGGGTGTTAAGAGCACGTTTAGAAGACGCTGCTTTTTATTGGAAGTCTGACCAAAGTGTGTCGCTGGAGAGCCGCCTTGAAGGACTAAAAACAGTTGTTTTTCAGGCAAAGCTAGGTACTGTTTATGAAAAAAGCATGCGTATTGAAGTGCTTGCTAAACGAATTGCAGATAGTGTACCACTAGCAATAAAGGAAGATACTTTTTATGCTGCCAGGCTATGTAAGTGCGACTTAACAACAGGCATGGTAGGGGAGTTTCCAGAGCTACAAGGTATAATGGGTAGCTATTATGCTTTAGCTTCTGGTTCTAACAACAACGTAGCAGGGGCTATCAGAGACCATTACCGGCCCCAAGGTGCTGCTGATGATCTTCCCGCTACCCACAGTGGTATGGTTGTCTCTATAGCAGATAAGATAGACACCTTGGTTGGCTGTTTTGCTGTTGGTTTGGCCCCAAGTGGAGCCAAAGATCCTTTTGCCCTACGTCGTGCAGCGTTGGGTATTATACGTATTTTATTAGCTGGTGACGGTGTTCGTCTGTCATTAAAGTCAATATTAGAGTTAGCTTATGACTCCTATACAGACGGAGTTTTAGAAGCCGAAAAAGATGAAACAATCCAAAAAATTGTAGACTTTTTCTATGGTCGCCTAAAAAATTACCTTAAAACTGATGGTTTTGATTATGACTTAATAGATGCGGTACAGGCTTTGGAGTTAGATGACATATTTGATGTGGTAATGCGAGTACAAGCACTTGCCAAATTTAAAAAGCAGGCTTCATACGCTGCATTGGTGGCTGCAAATAAACGGATTGCCAATATCCTTGCCAAATCGCAAAAAAGTGCAGTGCAAATACAAGAAATGGAATCAACAGTTGATAAAAGCTTGTTAACCGTTGATGCCGAGATAGAGCTGTACCAAAAGGTAGTTGAATGTTCAGAGGTAGTAGCAAGCCGTGTTGAAACACAAGTTTATGATGAAGCATTAACCGCTTTGGCTCAATTGCGGGAAACTATTGACCAATTTTTTGATCAGGTCATGGTTATGGACGAAAATGTGACGGTTAGAGAAAACCGTTTGGCGCTTTTAGCACTTGTTCGGGGTACATTTGGTAAAGTAGCCGATGTAAGTCGATTAGTTCTAACGGAGTAGAAAATGACACAAAAAATAAATCTGGTGACTTTGGGGGTGAATGACCTGGATGAGGCAATTCTCTTTTATGAGGATGCACTGGGCTTTACCAGTATGGCTCAAGAAGGTAGTGTTGCTATTTTTAATCTGAGTAACTCTTGGCTTGCACTTTTGCCAAAAGGGGCTTTGATAGAGCATAATAATTGGAATACCGAAAAACAGGATCCATTGCTTCCATCTGTAAACTTTTTGACTCACCATGTAAATAGCAAATCAGCTGTTGATGAAGTGGTAATGCAAGCAATTGAAGCAGGAGCAAAACTTTTTAAAGCTCCTGAAGACCTCGATTTTGGTGGTTATTCGGGCTATTTTACTGATTTAGATGGACACCTATGGCAGGTAGTCTGGAACCCTCACTATTGTAACTCACAAGATTCGCAAAAAAATAGATATTCGTTACCAAATTAATCTTTTAACGAAAGTAAGTATTTAGCTAAAAAAATGGGGAAGATTTAACTATCTTCCCCATTTTTTTTTTAAGTTAAAGAATTTTGTTAAGACTGTGGCAATTCCATTTATAATGGCTTTACTTAAAAAACTGTACACTATAAGAAACCATCGACATTCCCGCATAGGCGGTAATCTTGGGCAGCAACGTTGAACTCTCTGGATTTCCGTCTATTTGTAAAATATATTTTAGCAGTCTTAATTGTGTTGGGCTAACTGCTAAATATAATTAAAATTAAGCATGACAAGTGACGATGCCGTGATAATATTCAACGTAACGCTTTAGACGGTTGAGAATTGGTGTGTCTAAATTTTTAATGTTAGTCAGATCTTTGGCACCACTGTGACGTTTAATAATATCAAATACACTGGGGTTTTTACGGAGAACTTCCATTTTTTCCTGTAGTGTTAGCATCTCACGAGACATTAGCTTTATTCCTTTTGAACCTGAATTAAAATTGAGTTGTTATTTGTATGTTCTTAATTCAATTCTTATGCCAACATTCAATAATATTCTCATTTACCAAAAATATGTGATTTCACTAAATCAACAGGCATCTCTTCACCTGTCCATATTTGAAAAGCGCGAGCAGCTTGGTGTATTAGCATTCCCAGGCCATCGATAAAGGTAAGCCCTTGTGAGTTTGCCAGTTTTTGCAATGGGGTGTCTTGGTTTGCCGAATAGACAATATCATACACAAGAGCATGGGAGGGTAGTTGCTCTATAGCCAACGGAAAATTATCTTCACCATGTAGCCCTAAACTTGTTGTATTTACTATTAAATCTATGTTTGATAGTTCAAGTGAAGAAAAATTTAACGGTATTGGTGTAATTGTGGCTTTGGGGTAATGTTGGTTAAAGTCGTAGGATAGCTCTTTGGCTTTAGTCACAGTACGGTTTGCCAGAAATATTTTATCCGCCCCTTCATCTAATAGAGCAAGAAGCGCAGCGCGACATGCTCCTCCAGCCCCTAGTACTAAAATATTTTTTTGCGATAAAGCCTCGTTATATTTTTCTTTAAGAGCAGTGATAAACCCGTAGGCATCGGTATTATAACCATTAAATTTTCCATTTTCATCAATGGCAACAGTATTAACTGCACCAATTTTTAATGCGGCAGCATCAAGGTTATCCATTAGTGGTACGAGAGGTACTTTATGGGGTACTGTGGCATTAAACCCCACACCACCCAAAGCTTTAAAACCATTAATAGCAGTTGAAAGTTCATGGGGTTTAACATGAAAAGGTAAATAGTGATAGTTTAGGTCGAGCTTGGCTAACGACAAATTGTGGATTTTAGGTGATAGTGAGTGGGAGATAGGATCACCAAAAACCCCAAGAAGGCGGCTTTCACCATCACTGAAGATAAAACGCTCTGTTATATTGGTATGATTCATAATTTTCTTTTTTAATTGGATTTTAAGAACTTCGGCAATAAAAATTGATCATAAATTGTATAAATTGTTACAAAATAGCATAAAAACAGTGAAATGGTTAATCATAATTATTATTTGGAATTTATCCTGTAAATGAAATCTATAGATGATATATTTCAGGGTCTTAAGAAGCTTGTTATCATAAGATCATAGCAGTATTATCAAGGCAGAACCCGCTATTGCAAACCATTTACGACTATAAAAAGAAATATATTAAACTACCATAATGATTTTATATTTATGTGAAAAGCCATCTCAGGCAAGAGATATTGGCCGGGTACTTGGTATTACTGCCCGCAGAGATGGGTATTTAGAAGGGCCTAATACTCAGGTAACTTGGTGTATTGGTCACCTATTGGAGATGATTGTACCAGATGGCTATAAGCCGGAGTGGAAATCTTGGCGGTTAGAGACACTGCCTATGGTACCTGAAAGCTGGAAGTTGAATGTAAGAAAAAGTGTAAATAAACAGTATAATGTCGTGCGTAACCTGCTAAAAAATGTTGATGAAGTTGTTCTGGCTACTGATGCCGATAGAGAGGGTGAAACCATAGGTCGAGAGGTGTTAGACCGTTGTAGGTATAATGGCAAAGTATCCCGGCTGTGGTTGTCGGCTTTAGATGATGACAGCATTAAAAAAGCTCTTGGGGCGATGCTCCCCAGCGAGAAAACCCTACCGCTTTACCATGCTGGAATGGGTAGAGCTAGGGCCGATTGGCTTGTGGGTATGAACTTATCACGAGTATATACAATTTTAGGGCGACAAGGTGGTTATGATGGTGTTTTAACAGTGGGCCGGGTGCAGACACCAACACTAAAGCTGGTGGTCGATAGAGATAGACAGATTGAAAATTTTAAACCAGTAGATTTTTATGAGTTGCTGGTGATACTTAAAGCTGAAGCTGGTCGTTTTGTTGCTACTTGGGTTCCATATAAAAAAAATACTGATGAAGATGGTAGATGTATAGATAAAGATGTTGTTGAGGGTGTTCTGGCAAAAATTAAAGATCAAAGTGGAACAGTAACTAAAGCTGATACCAAAAGGGTGAAAGAGTCGCCACCCCTACCATTAGAGCTATCAACTTTGCAGCAAGAGGCATCACGTAGGTGGTCTTTAGGGGCAAAACGGGGTTTAGAGGTTGCCCAAGCCTTATATGAAAAACACAAAGCAATAACATACCCAAGAACCGACTGTCGTTATTTACCAAAAAGCCAAATTAAAGATGTGCCGGGCATAATGTCTGCTCTTGTTGGGTCTGACCCTGCTATGGCAGGTATTGTTCAGGGGGCTAATACAAAATTACGTTCTAAAGCTTGGAACGATAAAAAAATTACTGCTCACCATGGTATTATCCCCACTGCTGCAAAAATAAATATAGGAGCCATGAGTCAAGATGAGTTCCGCCTTTATGACTTAATTAGGCGGCACTATATAGCACAGTTTTACCCTGCTTTTGAGTATGATAGGACCGTGATTGATAGCAAAGTAGCTACAGAACGTTTTAGGGCTTCTGGTAGGGTTGAAAGGCTGCTTGGTTGGAGAGATGTTTTACGAGGTGAAAGTCAAAAAAACAGAAAGAGATCTAAAGATCAACAACGTAGCGAGCAGAAGTTACCACCAGTAGTAAAAGATGATGTGGTAGGGGTTGAAAATGCTAAAATAGAGGCAAAAAAAACTAAGCCACCCCCACGCTTTGCAGAGGGTACTTTAATTGGGGCCATGAAAAATGTAGGTAGAATGGTAGAAGATAAACGGCTACGTAAGATATTAAGAGAGACCTCTGGTATAGGAACTGAGGCAACTAGGGCGTCGATAATAGAAAACTTATTGATGCGTAAGTTGTTGGTACAAGAGGGTAAAAAAAATTTAGTAAGCCAACCAGCAGCACGAGCATTAATTGATATGCTTCCACATAGTGTAACTGACCCTGCTACAACAGCGGTTTGGGAGCAAGCACTTGATGATATCGCATATGGTGAGGGTAGCTTAGATGGGTTTTTGGATAAATCTGTAACTTGGATAAACCGTCTGGTGTCAAACGTAAAAGAGCGAGATAGGTTGGGAATTTCACAATTTTCAAATTTACAACCCGATGCTTGTATTCAATCTTCTGGTGTTGGGGGGCAGCCAAACTTTAAAAAATGTCCTAGTTGTAGTAAGGCTTTGTTACGGCGGAAAGGATCTAAGGGATACTTTTTTGGATGCTCTGGTTATCCTGCATGTAAGTTCACAATGGATGATAACCAAGAAGAACAAACTGTTATAGAGGCTGAAGCTAAAAAACCCCGTAAGGTTAGAAAAAAAAGAGTCGCAGCTAAAAGTGTTAGTAGCTAATGCAATTTCTTTAAATATATAGAGATATTTTTTAATAAAAACTAATATGTAATGATTATAATTAATAATAAGCTGAAAATTTGTGAAACAGAAATTCAATTTGATTTTATCCGTTCATCTGGTCCTGGTGGGCAAAATGTTAATAAAGTCTCATCTGCGGTACAGTTACGTTTTGATGTAACCAATAACAGCTCTTTGCCAGTTGATGTAAAAGAGAGAATTAAAAATATAGCAGGTAAAAAAATGACATCTGGTGGCACTCTTATAATTGACTCTCGCCAACACAGGACACAAAACCGCAACAAATTAGAAGCTTTAGAGCGGTTACTACAACTTTTACACCAAGCTAGTATTAAACCTAAAAACAGGGTGAAAACTAAACCGTCAAAGGCTTCTAACACAAGAAGGCTTGATTCTAAAAAACATAGGGCCGGGTTAAAAAAATTACGTCGAGGTGGAAATCATGATTGGTAATTTAAATTAATGAAAACCAGAAAAGCATGGAAAAAAGAGGGGCGACGTATACCGCAAGGAGTTCAGCCTGCTCAAATTGAGGAGTTCGAAGGTCTTAATGGTAGGAGACTATTTAGTTATGAACAGACCATCTCAGAAGATGAATATCTTATTACACAAGCCAAGGTAGTTGCCGGACATTGCAGTAAGTGGAGTGAAGATTGGCTTAACCTAGAAAATATTAGGCTTGTTGAGTTTTTAGATGATCTGAAAAATTTAAATGGCCCACAAGCAGAAGCCATTTGGTTGAATTTAGTTCGTGATAGGGAACGGTTGGTAGATAGAAATTTAACTCTTGCAGTTAAGGCAAAAAAGCTCGAAATAGAGCTACCAGTTGCGAGTATGGTTCCTTGGCGCAAAGCAATGGTAAAGTTTTATGAGCATCGTTTTTTTGCTGCTATGGCTGAGGCTGGGGTAGATAATGAACCTCTGGCAAGGCAGATAGAAAAAAAATTGGTGGCTGAAGAGGAAAAATTTAAATCTGAACTTCACCCAACACCTTTTTGGAAATATTTTGGACGTTTTCATAAAGAGATAGAGAGCATAAGTTTTGAGCTAGAGGTAGCCCAAGCTACAAAAATTAGCCAATTTCATGCTCTGTTTCCAGCGCGAGAGTCAAAACGCCATTTTACCCTATATCTCGGACCAACAAACTCTGGTAAGACCTACCAAGCTTTACAAAAATTGCGAAATGCTGCAACGGGTATTTACCTTGCACCTTTAAGGTTGTTGGCGTTGGAGGTATCTGAGACTCTTCTGGAGTGGGGTGTGCCATGTAGCATGATAACAGGAGAAGAGAGGATAGAAGTTGAAGGGGCAAGCCACACTGCAAGTACCATTGAGATGTTATCTCTGCATAAAAAATATGATATTTGTGTAATTGATGAAGCTCAAATGTTGGGAGATTCCGACCGTGGTTGGGCTTGGACCCAAGCGATATTAGGAGCCCAAGCCAACGAGGTTTGTGTTATTGCCGCTCCCCAAGCACGGCCAGCAATTGAAAAACTGCTTACTTTAACTGGTGATCCTTTTGAGGTAGTAGAGCTAACTAGGCTCTCTCCCTTAAAACTTATGAAAAGCCCTACCAAAAGCTTTAACGACCTTGAACACGGCACGGCAATTGTAGCTTTTTCGCGTTCTGGTGTGTTGGCTTTAAAAGGTGAAATGGAAAAAAAAACAGGTGAACGGGTTGCAGTTTTATATGGTGCACTGCCTCCTGAAGTGCGTCGTTTTCAAGCCCAAATGTTTGCAACGGGTGATGCCTCATATCTTGTAGCTACAGACGCAATAGGCATGGGTCTTAACCTACCAATTAAAACTCTGTTATTTTCACAAGATGCAAAATTTTATAATCATAAGGAGCACCCCTTAACCCCTATGGAAGTAAGGCAGATAGGTGGCAGAGCAGGTCGTTTTGGTAAAAATGAGGTGGGCTATATAGGCTCTTTTCGTATAGCCATGAGCAACATAACCAATACTTTTAAAGCCCAGCCTGCCACTATTAACCGCGCACATTTAGCACCTAATTTAGAACATTTGCAGTCTATATCCCAACTTGCAACCACAAAACGCACCCAGTTAGCGCGGTTGTTGTTTCTATTTTCAAAAACGGTAAAGCCAGATCCAACAGTATATAAACTATCAGATTTAGACGATCAAATTGTATTAGCAAGAGTTACAGATCGCTATAGCAACCTTGATCTACCTACTAGGTTTGTTCTTTCTGCTGCTCCTGTTCCACTTAGGGCAACAGCAGCAGTTACAGCCTATGAGCGTATGGTGGCAGCAGTAGCGCAAAAGCGTAAACTACATTTATCAAAAATTTTACCAGAGTTTACCCAAAGAGAACGTGGGCGGCTTTCACTGTTGGAGACAGCAACTAAAATAGTAAATTTATATTCATGGTTACACTATCGTTTTGCTGAGTTGTTGCCTGATATTGATCAGGCAACAAAATTAAGGCGAGAGTTAAACCAAGAGATAAATGTAATTTTAGGAAGGCAAGGCCCACAAGATAGACACTGTTCTAGTTGTTCTAAAGTATTACCAGAACGGCATAAATTTAATATTTGCGATAAATGTCATAAAGGTGGTAGAGGAGGGGGAAAACGTAGTTTTCATAAGGGTGGAAAAGTTAGAAATAGACCTGTTAGAAGAGGTGGTGGACGGCGCAATTAACAGCTATAACTCAAATAAGCCAATATTTTTAAAATGCGAAAAATTTAAAAATAATAACCGGATCAATAAATGCGAATAACACGTTTTATAACAGTTTTTATTATAGCATCAGCCCTAGCACTGTTTCTGAACTATCAGATCTACGGAGATATATTTTCAGATAGGGCATTAGACCGTATGGGCTATGCTATGGGGTCTGTTATAATTTTAAGTTGGTTGTTATCTTCAAGGTTAAGCGGTGGAATTTTTAAAAAGATAAAACAATTTGGTGGCTGGCTGTTTTTTCTTTTTATTATCATAGCACTATATAGTTTTCGTGGTGAACTTGGGGTAGTAAAAAACCGGGTAATAGCTGCGGTTCTTCCCCAAGTTGGTTTTTCAGCAAAACCAGGCACAATGAGTTTCTATCGTTCTTCAAACGGTCATTTTCATATAGAAGCTTTGATAAACGGAAAAAAGGTGCGTTTTTTGGTTGATACAGGAGCTAGTGATATAGTTATTGCTCCACATTTAGCAAGATCATTAGGTTTTAACCTAAACCAAGACGATTTTACCAAGGTTTATTATACAGCAAATGGTATGGGACGAGGTGCTCCTGTAACTATGAAAATATTTAAAGTTGGTAAGTTAACCATGAACAACCTACCAGCAAGTATAAATGGAGCTGAAATGCAAACTTCTCTTTTGGGTATGCGGTTTTTTAACCGTTTAAAGAGTTATCAAGTTGAAGGAGAGGTGCTCACAATAAATTGGTAGCATTATTATGTTATTTTTTTAGTATTATTATTTAGCAGGTATACAGCACTTTTCTAAATTATCCATAAAATAAACAACTTTCCAGCCATCTGCATGATATTGAAGGGTCGTTTCTTGTCTATGAGGTACTGTTGCAAGGTCACTAGACCCTTTAATTTTATTACGTGCTAACAGCACCCCCATAACATTAACTTCATCTTGTTGTTTAGATATAGTTTCACCAACAATTATTATTTCAATTTCTTGGGGTATAGGGTTGGTTTTACCTTTGCTTGCTAGGTACTGTTTACGGCGTACAGTTCTAAGAGCTTTGCCTTTTGCTAATGTTGTGGCTTCTGTAAGATTTTCCATAATCATGGCTGTAGCAAATTGTTTGTATATTTCTACTGCATTTACAATTTTTGTTGCTTTATCATTAGCTTGTAATGTAGAGGTGTGGAATATATATATTATAACTACAAACAAGAAACAGACTCTTGCATAACAATTTTTCATTTATCGTCCTTTAACCAATAACAACCTACATAAGTAGAATTATTCTTTAGCAAGGTGACTTTCAATGCTATTAATAACCTCTTCTATTTGGGGAGCATGACCAAAAATTTCTATTATTCTTCCTTTAGGATCAACAAAATATGTGTTTGAGGAGTGGTCAACTGAATAGTCTGTTTTGTCTTTGGGGTTAATTTCAGCTTTGGCAAAATATACTCCAAAGGTTTTTGCTGCTCGGCTGGCCTCTTCTACAGACCCAGTTAGCCCTACTAAACTTGGGTGGAACATATCTGTATACTCTTTTATGTATTCTACAGTGTCACGTTCTGGATCAATGGATATAAAAAGAGGCAGAATTTTATCAAGCGACTTTTTAGCAAGTCCATCTAAAGACTGAGCTATTATGCCAAGACTGGTTGGGCATATGTCAGGGCAATAGGTATAGCCAAAATAGATTAATAAATACTTACCTTTATAGCCTTTTAAGGTAACTCTTTTACCGGTTTCATCAACAAGTGAAAAATCGCCTTTTATTGGTATAGGGTGGTTGCTGCCTGCATTTGCAATGTTAGTGTTAATTATATAACAAAACATTGTTAAAATAAAAAAAGTAAACTTTATAATGCTATGTTTGGGAGTTGTGTTATTTGACATGATAAATAATTGCTCCAAAGATAAACTTCCCATAGTCAATTATTAACCAAAAAACCGTGGGAGTGAGCTTGCTTACTAATATTTATGATACCATACCATTTTAATAAGCAAGTTTTCTTTAACAGATTATGGGTGGTTTATAGTTGTAAGCACAATAATAATATCTTTAAAAAAAAACGGCTGATGCTTATCTTGTGGGGGCAAGGTAAAGCATCAGCCGAAAAGAAGTTGAAATGATATACCTAGTTCTCAATAGTATAAACTACTGCCACTAGGTTTATGGAGGGACCACAAATACCACTACAACTCCTAACTAGATTGTCAGTTTTTATTAGGCTTAATGCATTTTATGCATACCTTCCATGCTGTGTTTATCACCCATAGCACCAGCGGTTTTTACTTCTACTTGTACCTCAATTTTACCAGCTTTTTTAAACTCCAAAGCTACAGGAAATTTATCGCCTTCTTTGAGAGGGTTATTTAAATTAATAAACATAATATGAAAACCGCCAGGCTTTAGTGCCACTTGTTCATATTTTGGTAAATTAATATGTTCAACTTTGCGCATTTTCATGATGCCATTTTCATTTAAGTGAGTATGTAACTCGGTACGCTCTGAGACATTAGCACTGGCAGAAATAAGTTTGTCGTTATGTATTGTGTGGTTTTTTATGAGCATAAATGCTGCTCCTGCTTTCGCCATGCCAGCAGAAGCTCGTGCCCAAGGCTTTAACACCATTATTTTTTTGTGTTTAGACATTTCACAATTAGGCATATTATGACTTGTGGATTGACATCCACTTAAACCAATTATTGCCACAAAAGCCAAAGTAGAAAATATCTTTATTCGTTTCATTTTTTTGCTGTTTCCTTCAAAGTGGTTAGCACATGTATATATCTAATTATATATCATAATATATTGTATATATCATGAATTGTGCCAATAAATTTGTTTTATAAATCAATGCTGTTTAAATAAGTAACGTAAAAGACTGTGTGAAATGACACATAGTTATGAGTGAAATAACACAAAAACAACTTGTAAAGAAATTCAGACAAAAAAAAAGCCCCAAGGATAATTAATTCCTTGGGGCTTTTTTTTTAATAAGTCTGATTTAGATTTTTACAACCGCATCAGCCTTTGGACCTTTCTCGCCTTGGGCAACACCAAACTCAACCCGTTGGCCTTCTGCTAAAGTTTTGAATCCATCACCCTCAATACTTGTGTGATGAACAAATACATCGCCTTTACCGTCGTCACGCTCAATAAAGCCAAATCCTTTGCTGTCGTTAAACCACTTTACTGTCCCATTCTCACGATCTGCCATTGAAATTTTCCCCACATAAAAGAATAAAAAAGAAGTTAAACAATTTAGCAGAACGTCTAATAGCAACAGACAATCGTCAAGCTCGTATAACACGTGACTGCAAACTTGTTTCTCAGCTTTTATCATTTACAGTAAAGATTTGTCAATAAAAATGTGACGAGACAGCAAATCTTTTGTAAATTATGTGGTGGCTTTTTTACATAGATAAACGTAACCGTTCAACAGGTTTATCATTTTCTAAATGCTGTTCAAATATTTCTTGTACATCCTCTGGCTTTACCCCTTTGTACCAAACTCCTTCTGGGTAAACCACCATTGTTGGGCCTTGGTCACAAGGACCCATACAGAAAGTACCAGTGACCTGAATTTTACCAAATAGGTCACGTTTTTCCATCTCACCCATCATCGATTCATAAACACTAGCAGCACCAGAACCACCACACGAACCCCGTGGATGTCCTTCTGGACGTTGATTCATACAGACAAATACATGATGTTTTGGATTCACGAAAAATTTCCTTTTCTAATAAAATATTTAATTATCAGGTAAGATAGTTTTTATATATCTATTAAGCAACGGTAACTTCAACAGGGTCACATTCCCAAAGACCATGTTTTGTGCAATAAGATAGAGCAGTTAAAGTCATTTTTTCGCCACTAGGAATAATATTAAAAGTTACTTCAGCTTGGTTTTTCTCGCCTTGACCACCCATTGTGCCAGAAACAAAACTTGCTTCAGCTAGTAGGGTTGTTTCATTAAATAGTTGCATTGATTTAATGAAGTGGTCTGTATCGTCTGGGTGGCTATACTCTTTACCCATGCGAACTGTTACAGGAAATTTCTCTCCTGCTTTTGCTTGTGAAGCACACTCGATGAAAGGTGAGTGACGGTCGATGTAATCTTTTTTAGCTTCTTTATCGACATCAGAAATATCTACGTAGCGGTTAATCTGTGGCATTTTATATTCTCCAGTTATTTGACAGTTTATTCAGAAATATGATTTTGAATATTATAGATCAACCGCATTTGCTGTTAGATATTCAGCAACACCTTCGGTGGAACCTTTCATTCCTGGCTTACCTTTGTTCCAACCAGCAGGACAAACTTCACCATGCTCTTCTGTAAATTGTAGTGCATCAATCATACGTAGCATTTCATCAATGTTACGGCCTAATGGTAGGTCATTTACTACTTGATGACGAACAATGCCTTCTTTGTCAATTAAGAAAGAGCCACGTAGTGCAATGCCAGGGCCAAAAAGTAGATCGTAATCTGTAGTTATTTGTTTTGAAATGTCAGCTACTAGTGGGTACTGAACATCACCAATTCCGCCATCGTTTATTGCAGTTTTTTTCCAAGCAAGATGAGAAAAATGGGAGTCGATAGAAACACCAACAACTTCAACACCGCGACTTTTAAACTCTTGTAGACGGTGATCAAAAGCGATGATTTCTGAAGGGCAAACAAATGTGAAATCTAAAGGGTAGAAAAACAAGACAACATATTTGCCTTTGCAGTCAGATAGTTTAAAATCTTCTTTAAAGCTATTGTCTGGCATTACAGCAGTGGCAGTAAAGTCTGGGGCTGGCTTGGTAACAAGTACACTCATTTTGATCTCCAATTTATTAAAAGGTATAGTAGTTAAACGTAGCTTTATGCAACAAGGCAATAACAACAACGTTTTATTTATAATTAATTTACGGCAATATACATTATTTCCACTTTCAGTCAACCAGAAATAATGATATACAAACAATAAAGTTGCTGTGTCATCTTTAAAGGTATATTTACTTATTTTAAAGGGATTATGATACCTTTAAAACGTACATGTAAACTACCAATTTTTTACATTAACAAAAACTAGCTCATATGTTTTAAGTATTATAGGTATTATATCTTAAAAATTTGTTTTGCAAAGGAAGATATTATTTTGTGTTCCGATTTTAATACCCAACACTAAATGAAGATAATTCTTTTTTAATTCAAATACTAAAGGTAAATTACTGACTTAAAAAGTTTGAGAAAATAACAGGAAATTTTTAAAAATGGAAACAGAAAAACTGCAAGAGATAATAGCAAACGGTATAGAGCATGAATATTTAAAGTTAAATGGAGATGGTCGACATTTTGACTTAACCATAGTTAGTGCTGCATTTAACGGTTTGGGTAAAATTCAGCAACATCAGTTGATCTATAAAGTTCTAGGTGACTTGATGAAAGAAGATGTTCACGCTTTAAACATGAAAACATTTACCCCAGAAGAATGGGCTGAGAAAAACTAATTTTATAATAATTTTACAGGAGATCCTCTAGATGGGCGACATAAACGCAAAGATTAAAGAGCAAATTACAACAAACAACATTGTATTATATATGAAGGGCAGCCCTATTTTTCCCCAGTGCGGCTTTTCCGGTCGTGCAGCTGATCTGTTAAAACAGTGTGGAGCAAAAGATTATCTTTCAGTTGATATTCTGCAAGACCCTGAGATGAGAGAGGGAATTAAAGAGTTCTCTAACTGGCCCACAATACCACAACTCTATGTTAAAGGTGAGTTTATTGGTGGTTCTGATATTATGATTGAGTTGTTTGAGTCAGGTAAACTAAAAGCTCTAGTAGAAACTGCTCTTTAATAGAATAATTTTCCAAAAACTGTTAGTACTGGTTTGTCTACAGGGGTGACTAGCTTGCAAACAATTAAAGACCTTAATTATTTGTAAGCTAGCTCGCCTTAAGCACTATAGATTCAACAGTAGTAAGCACTCTTTTCTTATACAACCATAATGGTTGATCATTTCAGAATATCAGGGGAAAGTCATAAACCTAAAAGGTTACAGTGTTTTTTACTGGTTTAATAAAGAGGGCTTAGCTGACCATTTTGCTCTTTGTTTCTTCCCTTTTTATGCCCCTTTTTAAAAGCCTTAATTTCACTCCATAATTTTGCCCCTTCCCAAGGTTGAGGTTCTTTGGCAAAAAGGCACTGTTCTAGTTTTTCTAACTCAACTTGCATAGGTGCTTCTACAAGATTGCGAATTTGTGCCATTGATGGGTTGCTTAATTCTGGCCATATTTCATTAGCCCACTGCATAAACAAACGGCGTGTTTGGGTTGGTTGGTTATCTAATGCGCTTGCCTTTAGTAGTTTTAATATTTTTTTGTCTGATTTTTCATTAGGTTTTGCTACTTCTACTATCGGCTTATTTTGCCAAGTCCTATGATGTAACCACCAAGCTAAAGCTGTTATAAACCATCCACACCCAAGCACTATATTAAGCCAGTAAAAATTCTGTGGTGTGTGTTGTAAGTTGGGTTGATTGCCAATGGTGGTTGTTTGGGATGGGGTAGGGGGGGCAATAACTTGCTGCACAGGTTGTGGCTGTGTTGTGTTGTTGTTTATAGCTGGTTTAACTGTAAAAATTTCTTCATCTAAACGGGCTGTTTTTAGCTTGTTTTCATCTACATCCCACCATGGAACCTCAATAGCTGGTAATTTATATTCACCGGGAGAGGTGGGAATAATGGCATTTTTTTGCCGTAACAAGCCAACAACACCTGTTATTTCAAGCTGATCTTTATACTCTGCTTTATCAAGATACTGTTTAAGCCCGGCTGTTTTTTGTTTTGCAAAGTTAGGCAGCTGTTTAGCGGGTATACCATCCGCCATTAAATTTATGGTTCGGGTTATGGGTTCACCCACAATAAATTCTGACGGGTTTTGGCTCCATTTTTGACTGATAATAACCTCATGTGCTGGTAGCCAGCGTTTTTTATGCAAGCCTTTTGGAATACCCTGCACCTCAAAGGTTAATGGGTTTGAACTTAAACGTTTTATTGAACTTCTTTGTCTTCCGAAGGGGTCGTTAAATAGGTTGCCAAAAACTTGATTGCTACCACCAATTTGAATTGTAAGATGAATTGGGTTGAGGGTTAACTTGCCACTTTTTTGTGGAAACATTAAATAGCGGTGCTCATCTACCCTGTAGGTACGGTCATTACGCTTGGTATCATACTGGCGACCTTTACCCAGACTTTCAACAACCACCTCGCCGCCACTAAAGTCTGGTTTGGTCATGGTGGCACTAGCAATATTAATAGCCCTGTAAAACCTAAGTGTAATAACTACTTGTGCTTGTACATAGGGGGTTTTTGTATCTGCATTTACCAACAAAAACATGTCGCTATCTAGCTGGTTTTTTTTTGTAGATTGGGCAAGGTCTTTCTTTACAATAAGAGTGGCTTGTTTTGATGATGAGCTACCAAATTTAATTGCGGGAATAATAAACTTTCCCGTCTTTTTTGGCATAAGGTTTATAATCCATGATGTAGATCGGTGTCCTTCGCCATTTATAAACTGATAGCTGGAGCTTTGGTTTTGGCTTATAATATCAAAATCTTTTTTAAGTGGAGAGAAATCAGGCTCACCATCTACTGAATCTTTTGTCTCAAAGATAAGTTTAAAAGATTCATTTGCCAACACCCGGCTTTGGTCTACCTTTACTGTAATATTGGCAGCCTCAGCGGTTGTAGAGATAAGAGCAAAACAGAGCACTATTATCCATAGAGAAAAATATAGTTTTCCCCATTGTTTGTATTGTTTTTGCCAATTTACCATGGTTGGTCTATCCCACTTCTTCTTATATTACGGTTTTGATACTGGTTGAAAAATTTTCTGCGCAGCAAACCACCAGGATTATCAGGCACACGGCGAAGCCATTGCTCGGTAGCCATTTTTTCTTCTTCATCTTTTAACTGCTGGGCAGTCTGCTCTGGTGTTGTACTGTTTTTTTCCTCTTCTGCTTTATTTTCCTCTGCCTTTTGTTTTTCTTCCATTTCTTGCAGTTTTTTGGCGTCTAGCTTCTCTTTTTCCTGATTTTCTTTATTGGTTTTCTCAACGTTTTTATTTTCAGGCTTTTCATTCTCACCAGATTCATTTTGGTTAGAGCTGTTTTTTTGCTGTTTGTCACCCTCTTGCTTTTTTGCATCTTCACCTTGTTTTTGCTCTTTACCATCTTGGGAGCTATCTTGGGAATTATCCTGTTTTTCTCCCTTTTTTTTATCTTTATCGTCTTGGTTTTTATTGCCTTGTTGTTTTTGTGACTGTTCTTTAAGAGCTTTTTTTACTACTTCTAGGTTATGTTTTGCGTCAGCGTGGTCAGGGTTTTGTTTTAATGTTTCTTTATAAGCATCTATAGCTTTTTGCAATTGGCCCAAACGGGCTAAAGTGTTACCACGATTATAATTTGCAATGCTGTCTGTTTGACCCTCAAGGCTTTTTAAAGCTGCGTCGTATTTTCCTTCACGATATTTTGCTACTGCCTTCCAGTTAGGGTCGGTAAATAGCTCCCCTGCTTTTTCAGTTTTATTATCAGCTAAAGCAGCAGCAGCTCGTTGGTCGGGTGTAGCCCATAACCCGTCCCAATCTATAGCGTGGGCATTTGTGGGTTGGTATAACAAAAAAAATAACAACAACAAAGACTGCCTTCTAAAAAGAGTTGCAGCCCAAATTAAAACAGGTAAAAGCAACCATGGCCCTTCTTCATGCCAGCGGTCTGCTGAAAAATCGGTTTCGGAAATTTCCATAGAAAGAGGGGACTTTTTTATACCTGCTAAAATTAGATCCAAATCACTATCGTCAGTCTTCAGTGTAGAGTAATATCCATTAGTTTGTGAGACAATTTTTTGTAGTGGAAGGTCATGCAGTTTAGGGATAACAATAGCACCGCTATTATCAGTAAAAAAACCAGCTCTAGCTAAGGGAATTGGTGCTCCTTGTGCTGTACCAACTCCTAATATAGATAGACGATGGTTTTTTATAATTTCAGGCTCAAATGCAGAATTATCCGGCCAGCCATCAGTAATTAAAAGAATGTCACCTCTACGAATACCGCTATTTTTAAATAGGTCAACAGCATTTTGTAAAGCCGATATAGCTTGGCTACCTTGAGCTGGCATAAGGTTGGTAGTAAGGCTATTAACTAAAGCAACTATGTTGTTGCTATCATCAGTTAGTGGAGATACAACAAATGGTTCTGCTGCATAAACAATAAGTGCAGTCTGACCCTCTTTTCGGCGTGCTAACACGTCTAAAACTTTATGTTTGGCTCTGGTAATTCTGTTGGGCTTTATGTCGGTTGCTTCCATAGATAAGGATAAGTCCAACACAATAACAAGTGCAGATTGGTTGCTAAACACAGGTTGGGGAATTCTTTGCCAAACTGGTCCAGCCAAAGCAGTAATGGCCAAAATACCAGCTAAAATACCACCCCATGGAAAACGTTTTTTAATGTTGCCATGAACACTGTTTATAATAAATGGAAGCAGATGAGGGTCACAAACGTTGCTCCAAGCTTTCCCCTTTTTTATGTGGCTAAGAGTCAGCCATACAACTACACCTAAAGGCAGAAGTGCTAAAAACCATAACGGGCGTAAAAAATGAAAATCTTCAAGCATTTTAAAAACGCCTTTTAATAGTAATAAATAAACCCAACAATAACGCACCACTTAAAGGCCATAAAAAAAGTGACTTTTTAGGACGATAAGACCGGCTCTCTTTTTCTACCGGCTCCAGCTCGTCTAAAAGCTGGTAAATTTTTTCCAGCTCTTCACTGTTTCTTGCGCGAAAATATCTGCCCTTGGTGGTTTGGGCAATTGCAGTTAGGGTTTTTTCATCAAGATCAATAGATGGGTTTATTCTTTGGTTGCCAAAAAAAGTACGAACAACCATTTCATCGGCCCCAATTCCGATAGTATGAATTTTCAACCCTACGCCAGCCGCTAATTGTGCTGCTTGCAGAGGTGATACCTCCCCAGCTGTGTTGGCTCCATCAGTTAAAAGTATAAGAACTTTACTATCTGGTGATGAGTTGCGGATTTTTTTTACCGCAAGGCCAATTGCATCACCAATAGCAGTTTTAGGGCCAGCTAGGCCAATGGCAGACTCTTTAAGTAAAGTTGCTACTGTTGCTCTGTCAAATGTCAAAGGAGTTTGCAAATAGGCGTTGCTGCCAAATAAAATAAGCCCCATACGGTCGCCTTGTCTTCGATCTATGAAGGCTCCTGCTACTTTTTTTGTTGCGGTTAGGCGGTTAACCATCCCACCATCTAAAATAAAATCTTTCTGTTTCATGCTTTCAGAAAGATCAATAGCTAACATTAAATCTCGCCCACTAACAGGTAGTTGCACCTGTTCACCTAACCATTGGGGTCTAGCAGTTGCACAAATAAGAAAAACCCATGCTATGATAGCTGGTAGAAGATAAGACCAATTTTTAACTTGGCTGTCGTGGCTAGTGGTGTTGCTTAAAGCAAATGTAAAATCTTGCGGAAATGGGATTTTAAGGGTTGCCTCAGGTTCAGTTGCTTGTCCTGCTATAAAGCGACTTATCAACCAAGGCAGGGGTAAGACTAAAAAAATCCAGGGCCATTCAAATTGCAACATTTTTTAACTCATTTTTCTTTTGTTCAAACTTTTTATAAAATATAATAATGTTAAATAAAATTGCCAATATTTTTTAGCCATGTACAAACTACCAACTATAAAAAATTGTTGTCCTTCCATATATATAATTGACAAAACTACCTTATAACTGCACCTGCTAAAAACAGAAACAACGCACCCCCGCCAACCCCTAACCGAATAGCGCGTTGAATAGGGATGCCAAATACATTATTTAAACCTACTATTAACAATAGGGTTTCTAAAGCTACAATACTAATATGCCAGGGAATTATAACCTCTGGCCCTCCCCAGCCATGCCTAACTAAAAAACTATCTATTAGTAGGCTTGGCAACCATGGGCCAAAAAAACAGAAACCTAGTAGTGTCCATGTACGTTTTAAGGTCATTGGCAGGGATACGGCATAAGCTTTTCCATACCACCAAATAGCTATAGCCATTAAGGTGATTATAAGTAGACCGTATGGCCCATAAGCATAAATTTCAAAATAACGATAACTCTTAGGATCAATGCCAAAAGGCACTGGTAGTAACATGGAGCTGTTTTCTTGGTAGAGGGCAACCACTGTAGTGAGAGCAGTAGTTTCCCATCTAAAAAATTGTAAGACTAAGGCCCATATAAAAAGATCATGACCTCTTAGACGGGTATAGAGACCTGATGGGCGTAAAAACATAAAACAGATGAGGTTTTTTAACATTATTTTACGACTTAGTATTATCCACTTTTCGTTGGAGATCTCTAACCATCTTTCTTAAACTAACCACTTCTTCTATAAGAGTTTTGGTACGGTTTGCCATTTTCATGAGAATTTTTAAGGTAAAGGTTGGCTCTTCACCCACCCACTGCAAAAAATTTTTTTTATCTACCGACAAAACCCGAACATCTCCTATGGCTTTGGCAGTTGCTATTCTTGTGGAATCATCAAACAGAGCCAGTTCGCCAAAAACCTCTTCTTCACCCAATACTGCTAACCGTAAGGAGTCCTCTTGTTGGTCATCAAGGATAATTTCCACCTCTCCATCTAATACAACATACATAAAGTCTGCTGGATCTCCTTGATGAATTATAACCTCCCCATGGGAATATTTTTTCCCAAGAGCTGACTTGTTGGCGTGGAATAACATTTATTTCCCTTAAAGTGACATGAATTTATTTAAAAAAAATAATAAAAATATCTAGTTAAAAGATAGTTTAAACAAATAATAATGGTGCTAGTTTCTCATAAAAAACAGCCTAAAACAAAGGCATTACCAATGCAATTAGATATTTTCATGGAAAATCAATAAGAAATAGATTTAATGGCTATTAAATATTTACTTATACAGTGGTAACTAACACTGTTTTTATATATTGTTGTTCGGGCTACCTTTGGTATTAGCCTACTTGAAGTATAGGTGTTTATAATGAATAGTTTATCGCACATCTTTTTAAGGGCAAAACATATCCACGTTAGTGTGTTGTTTTTCTGCCTTGTTTTGTCTCCATTTTTTAATACTGCTTTGGCTGCAAAAAATTCTGAATTTGAGGAAAACCCAGAGAGTATAGCCCAGTTCAACATCAATGTTGGCAGTTTAGCTATGGATGAACGGCAATATTTAGACGCACTATCATATTTTGAACAGGCTTATGAGACCTCTAAGTTAGATAAAACTAAGGTAAAAGCACTGCTATATATGGCAACTACTTTTGCCTCATTTTTAGACTCACCTGATAGCGCACTTAAAATTTATGAGCAGATACAAAAAGATTTCCCAAAATTTGCACAAAGTGCCTACTATAAAGAGATTTTACTTCTGTTTGAAAATGAGAGATACCCAGAGGTTCTTAAAAAAATAAGACAGTATAGCACTAGTTACCCAAATGGTCGTTTTCAGTTTCAAGCAGAGCTATTGGGTGATGAGTCTAAAAAAGCCATGAGGACCAAAGCTTATGAGCAAGAATTAGCAAGGCAAAAAGCTGTTAAGGCCGAAGAGATGGCAGTGCAAGCAATGTTACTTAAAAAAGATGCTTTAGCAAAAAAAGCAGCACTTCTAGCAGCTAGTAGAAAAATTCATAACATAGCTTCATCTGGTTTTAAAAAAGTTAAAGAACCCGTCGTAAGGGTGTTGTTTACCAAAGGCTCGCCAAAAGTAAGGGTAGAAGGCGATGGTTTGGTATTTCAATATAGAGGTAACAGCAAAAGGTTAAACTCTGGCCTTGAGGTTAGCTCTAAGGGTGGGCAGCTTATCTTAAACGGCGCAAAGGTAGGCCGTGACATTAAAATTACCGCCAATAGTCCAATAAATGTGGTCTATGGCAAAAATATGCGAAAATCTAAGCGAGTGCGCGGTTTTATAGCATTAGCAGCAAAAAAAAGAGGGGTTAGAATTATTAACCATGTGAAGATTGAAGATTATCTTTTAGGAGTTGTCCCCGCAGAATCACCAGCAAGCTGGAAGCCCGATGCCTTAAAGTCCCAAACACTAGCAGCAAGAACATATGCTTATAACGATGTGCGAAAACACAAAAAGGACGAATTTGATGTCTACGATAGTATTCGCAGCCAAGTTTATGGTGGAGTAGGCAAAGAACACAAAAACACAACCAGAGCAATAAGAGCCACAAGAGGGGAGATAATAACCGCTGTTCGTAAAGGAAAACTGCAACCTATTCTTGCAATGTTTGCAGCAAACAGCGGTGGTCACACAGCAGATCCTCAAAAAGAGTACTCTACCCGCTGGGATAATTCCCACTATTACCTAACAGCCCATAAAGACCCCTGGAGTACAAAATCTGGTAAGGCTGGCCTAGCTTATTGGGAGTTTACCCACTCTCGAAGAGAGGTAGAAAAAAATCTGGCAAAAAGAAAGGTAAGAATTAAAAATCTAGAATCCATAAAACCGGTATACATTGGTCCATCAGGCAGGGTGGTAAAGGTGCGTTTGTTATACGACGGCGGTAAAAGCAAAACCATACGTTTCCGCCCCAAGGTTACACTAGGGCTAGGAGGAAGGATAGGCACACTGCCAGACACAATAGTAAAAATTAAAAAGCGCGGGGATAAGTTCGTATTCACCGGAAAAGGCTTTGGTCACGGCATAGGCTACATGCAGTGGGGCGGACAATACATGGCAAAAGCCGGGCACTCCTACCGTGATATTTTAGAGTTTTATTACCCAGGAACCAATATTATGCAGTATTGGTAAAAAATAAATTTTTAACGTATTCTGCCTTTAACAATGTACGTAAGTATTGTTTCTATTGGTTTTAGAAAGAAAAGTATGTCAATACACATACTTTTCTTTCTTCTCCTTTTGTTATGTTTTAGCTAAATTATTTTGCAACATTTCATCTGATACAGAATAATCTAATCCTCTAAGATCTTTGTAAGCCTTTCTTGCTTTTTTAATTTCACTTTTACTAGCTGGGCAAAGGTGGACCCTTAGTAAAGAATCAAGAACATTAACATAATCTCGCCCTGTTAACATCTTAACCCTTCCTTCAGTTGTTTGAGCAACGCTATTCCAGGGTGATTCAGATATCTCCCAATCTAAAACTTTTAGTCTATCAAAAATAATACTTTTATCAATGCCTTGAGATAGAGAATAGTTTATTGCTCTCATTATAGCTTTTTGAATCATGGGGCGCATAAATGGGTGGCCCTCACCTTCTTTATCTTTAGGGTTTCTTAATAATTTTGCATCAGGCTGGGCTTCTAATTTTGTACGTATATCCCCACAAGCTTGCATAATCTCGTCAATGCGATCTGTTAAGATGTTGTATGATTCATCTAATGTTGCAGAGGTAGGCCTTTTTCCTTGTTCATTCATGGATGGGTCTAAATCAAATCCAAGTTCTTTTAGTAAGTCATAAAGAGTTGAAAGTGTTGTTAAAGCCTTTGTGTTAGATTTTGGAACACTGCCAGAAGCTAAAGTAATTTCACCATCAGAACCTTGTTTGGTGAAGACAATTACTCGCCCTTTTTCTTTAAAAAAAGCATGCTCTTCTAAGAAACGACGAGCAAGAATAGCATAACCATCATCTTCTTCCAATGCTATGTTTTCACTATGTTTTGTGCTTTTTGCATAAC
>JADGBW010000217.1 GCA_015231305.1 Magnetococcales bacterium
AATGTTGTGATCGGAGGTAGACATGCAACGAGCAAAAATCCACATGGTGGTTCTGGCTGGTGGGTTTCTGGTCGGCGGGATGATGTTTGGTACATCCAAAGCCGAAGCAGGAGCAACTGGAGCGATGCTTGCAAATACGTGTGCAGGCTGTCATGGCACAAATGGTCAGTCTGGTGGACCGGCTATGCCAACTATTGCAGGAATGCCTGCTGAGTATCTTGATACTATAATGGCAGATTTCAAAAGTGGTGATAGGCCTTCGACCATTATGGGTCGGATAGCCAAAGGGTATGACAAAAAAGAGACAGCTATGATCTCCAAATTTTTTGCTGACAAAAAGTGGCAAAATGCAATGAGTGCTCCTCAATCACAAAACCGTACTCACCTTGACAAGAAAAAAGCTAAAAAAGGCAAAAAGCTTGCTAAAAAGGCTAAATGTGGCAAGTGTCATGAGGATGGTGGCATGTTACAAGATGAAGATACTCCACGCATGGCAGGTCAGTGGGTAGACTATCTTATCTTTAAGATGCAAGATCTTAAAAACGAGCACCTAGATGTCCCACAGCCAAAGAAAATGGCTAAACGGATCAAAAAGCTATCTGCATCTGAACTTGAGGCTATTGCCCATTTCTATGCTGGTAACAAGTAAACACTGGTTGAGGAGACAAAATTATGTCAAAGCTAACACGTAGAAATTTCGTCAAACTGACCAGTAGTGTTGCTGCGGTCGGTTTGACGGCTTGCGCTGGTGGACCGAGTCCAAGCATCGCAGGAAACTATAAACATCGAGTAGTTATAATCGGTGGTGGATATGCTGGTGCTGTTGCCGCAAAATATATCCGTATGGCAGATTCATCAGTCAAGGTAACTCTGATTGAGCAAAACAAGAACTACTATTCTTGCCCATTGAGTAACTGGGTTGTTGCTGGTTTCCGCGACATCGAAGTTCAAAAATGGGGCTATAATGGCTTAAAAGGCCACGGCGTTGAAGTAGTTCATGAGAAAGCTACTAAAGTAGACCCTGTTGGCAAAAAAGTTACAACTGCATCTGGCAACACCTTCAAGTATGACCAACTTGTAGTATCTCCTGGTGTTGGTTTTAGAGACCTTGAAGGCTATGACATGGCGGCATCACACAAAATGCCTCACGCATGGAAAGCTGGCCCACAAACAGTTCAGTTGGCTAAACAACTCAAAGCTATGAAAAATGGCGACCCATTTATCATGGTTGCTCCACCAAATCCTTTCCGTTGTCCTCCTGGGCCATACGAGAGGGCAAGTTTGGTTGCTCATTTTCTAAAAAAGCATAAACCAAAATCAAAAGTACTCATTCTTGATGCAAAAGATAAGTTCTCTAAGTTTGGTCTATTCACTGGTGGCTGGAAACAGCTTTACGGCTACGGAACTGCCAACAGCATGATTGAGTGGGTTCCAGGTGGTGAAGGTGGTAAAGTTAGCCGTGTTGACGCTAAGTCTATGACTGTTTATACAGAAATGGAGGAGTTCACAAGCTCCTGTATCAACGTCATCCCAGCTCAAAAAGCTAACCAGATTGCAGTTTCTGCTGGCTTAACCGATAAAAAAGGTTGGTGTCCTGTAAATCTGAAAACATTTGAGTCTAAAATGCATAAGGATGTTTATGTAATTGGTGATTCAAGTGCTGCTGCTGGTCTGCCTAAGTCCGGTTATGCTGCTAACTCAGAAGCAAAAGTTTGTGCTTCTGCTATTGTAGCAAAGTTGAACCATAAGGCGGTTCCTACACCATCTTATGTTAACACTTGTTACTCTATGCTTAGCCCAGACTACGGTATTTCAGTTGCTGCTGTGTATAAGTTTGATGCTGCTAAACCTAATAAAGTTCAGAAAGTGGCTGGTGGTCTTTCACCTTCAAAAGCACCTGACTTTATACGTAAGCAAGAAGCTCTTTACAATGAGAGCTGGTATCAGAGCATTATGGCAGATACATTCGGCTAAACTGCGGGAGTATTTAATATCTATAAAGAGACGTAAGGGGTGTTGTTTTCCTTACGTCTCTTTTAGCCCGGATATTTCATAAGTTACTAGTATATTAGCTTTTTATTTTTCATGTTAAGCGTTTATACAAATAAAATATGAAATATCCGGGTTAGTTTTGGCAGCTCTAAACAATTGGGAAGGGGTTGTCTTTTGTTGCCAGATGTTTTAGTTTAGATACCGCAGTTTATAAATTCTTATAAAAAAAATTAGTCCACAATAAAATGTATTTTGGCTTGCCTGCTGGGATGAAAGGTTTGGGTTTTTTTGCGCTTAAATCTTTTTTTTGACCTAGTTTGAGTAGTGACAACGCTATCATCGATTAATTTTTCATCAAAACCTGAAAATTGCCGTATCTAAGTTAATCTAACCAGTTATGTAAGGAGTCGAAAGATAAGCTCTATGAAAAAGATCTGGAACATGTTAATTAACCCCAGCAAACTAGCTTTAGGTGTATTGTTGGGCGGTGGTTTTTTTGCAGGATTTGTTTTCTTTGTTGTCTTTCACTTTGGAATGACTGCTACTAACTCTATGGATTTGTGCATATCTTGCCATGAGATGGATGGTGTTTACGAAGAGTATAAAAAGACACCTCACTATAATAATGCATCTGGTGTAAGAGCAACTTGTTCAGATTGTCATGTACCTCATGGCAAGACCTTTCCAGATTGGATTGACAAATTCTTGGCTAAGCTTACTATTGGAACAAAAGATATATTCCATCACACTATTGGAACCTATGACACCAAAGAGAAGTTCCAAGCAGCTCGTTATGAGATGGCCCAGCATGTAATAGAAAATATGCGTAGTCGAGACTCCAAAGAGTGTCGCCATTGTCACTCCCTTGAAGCAATGGATATTGCTGAGCAAGGTAAATCCGCTGCCAGAAAGCATAAGCGCATGATGGAGAAGGGCGGTAAAACTTGTATTGATTGTCACACTGGAATTGCTCATGAAGAGCCTGAAGAGCCAGATGACGAAGACGATGAAGATGATGACGAAAAATAGTTAAATCTAAAGTCTAGAGTAAAAAAAATTTATATTTTGTAGTAAAAATTTGATCAACCAAAAGCTATCTATATACTAGACAGATGATTGCAAGATAGGAATTAGGATTATTTTTTTACTTTAGACTTTAAGTCTATGAAATTTTGGTAGAATTTGGAGGCGTAAAGATGGAAACTGGAAATAAGCTGGCGATGAGCCGCAGAGGTTTTTTTCAAAAAGTAGGGGCAACAGGTGTCGCTGCTGTAGCTGTGGGATCAGCACTAACTACTTTACCTCGTACTACTTTTGCAGGTGTTGATGGTTTAATTACTGAAAAATTGGGTGCTGGGTCTGTCACATATGCTAAAGTAAACATTGATACTCCATCTTCAGCTGATAATGGTGCTTTGGTGCGTATGCCAGTGAGTGTGGATCATCCAATGGAGCCAGATAATTACATCGAGTCAATAGTTGTATTGGTGGATAACAATCCTCAGCCATTTATTTGTCAATATGATTTCTTGCCAGAAGCTGGTAAGGCTGAGTTTGAGTGTCGCATTAAAATGGCGAAAACTTCAAAAGTTCGTGCTATAGCTAAAACTAACAGTGGCAAGTTATACGGTTTTGAAAAAGAGATCCAGGTGGCAGCAGGAGGTTGTGTTGGTTGAGCGAATAAAGCCCAATTAAGCATATATAACCGGCTTACACCAAGTCACCTGATTTATTGTTTGGAGAGTTAATTATGGCAGTTATTGGAAAACCAAAAGTACGTGGTCCCCGTAAAGCGGTAGCCAAAGGGTCAATTGTTAAAATAAAAACCCTTATTAAGCACCCTATGGAGAGTGGCCTTAGAAAAGATTCAACTACAGGGCAGAATATCCCCGCCCATTTTATTGAAAATGTAATGGTAGAGTACGGTGGCAAGACTGTAGTTAACGCTACGTGGAGTGGTGCTATCTCTAAGAACCCATATTTTTCATTCAGCTTAAAGGCTGTAAATAGTGGCCCAGTAAAAGTAACATGGAAAGATAATCAGGGTGGAGAGTTCTCAGCTAAAGCAAATTTAAAAGTCGCCTAAACCACTTATTTGTTACCCGTAAGTTAGGCAATAAATAAGTACGATGTAATAAGAAGGAGTGAGCTTAGTTCCCGTTTAAACGGGAGTTGGGCTTGCTCCTTTTTTTGTAATTTATTTTTGTAAAACAGTTAAACCATCTCTATTTTCAGATAACACAAAAGACTCTTTAAACGTTGTTTCCAAAAAGGTGGGAATCTAGCCTGGAAATTTCATGAAGAGTGGCCGAAAGGTTGTTCCAGGGGTTGTCAGAACAAGGTGCAGGTTGAATTTTTCAGGTGAGCATACTGTCAGTATGTGATCCTTAAAAATTTAACCTGCAACGCAGTTCTGGCAATCTCTGGGGCAGCATAGCGGCTATTCTTCATGAAATTTCCGGGCTAG
>JADGBW010000091.1 GCA_015231305.1 Magnetococcales bacterium
AAATATAAAAGATGAGGGAAAAACCATTGCTAAGTTGTGCGAACTACACGATATACCACTACATATTGGGTCTTGGTCAGAAGACCTTATAAACACAATCAACTCATTTAATGCTGATCTTTTTATTTCTGCTGCTTATCCTTATTTGGTGCCGGTTAATAAACTAAACTGTAAACATTTCATTAACATTCACCCAAGCCTTTTACCCATGGGGCGAGGACCAAATCCACTACCCAATCTTATTAGCCTATATCCTCAATTTGCAGGTCTTACCATACACACCATGACATTAAAATTTGATGAAGGAGAAATTATCTCGAAACTCCCCATTGCCATAGACAAAAACGATAGCTTTGATACCTTAGCAATGGCTATGTTTATTGCTGCTCCTAAGTTAATTGCAGAGTTTCTTGCTAAGTACCCGGAAATAATGAGCCAAGCTACCCCTCAACAAAATGGTGAATACTGGCCCTGCTGCCCACATCAAAGTCGAACCATTAATTGGCGTATGGGTGTTGGCGATATTTTAGATATGCAAAAAAAATATGGATACACAGGTGTAATATTCCCCTTTCAAGATGGCTTGCAGATTGAGGCAACAAACATAATAGGTATTCTAGGTAGCCATAATTATCCTGCTGGAGAAATTGTTTTGGATGGTGGAAAGTTTATATATGTTGCTGTTTGGGATGGTATAGTCAGAATTTGGCTGTAACTACTTTAAAAAAACAACAGCCAAGTTAACAAGCATTATCCTATGTGATTTTTATTGAACATTTCCGGCGGATAAAAAAAGTGTCATAATTTACCCTTATGAAATTAAAAGCCACAGAAATAGAAAACAGTTTACGAAACGGAACCTTGCCATTAGCAATTCTTCTTTATGGCCAAGAGCAGGGTTTGATTGTCAACCAGGTTGAGCAACTGCAAAAGTTGGTTATTACAGACCCTAGTGCAGCAGATTTTGATGCCCAGACATTCTTTGCTGAAAATCTGGATGAAGAGCGATTTATTAGTGCCTGCAAGGGCTTTCCTTTTTTAAGCAAAATAAAATTTATTCTGCTAAAAGAGGCAGATAAAATTAGTAAAGAAGCTAAAAAGACCCTTCTTAGTTATCTTAAAGAACCGTCACAAACAACTATGTTGGTTGTGCAATCAGGAAACCTAGAAGCAAAAGACCCCTTGCGCAAAGGTTTTGAGTCCAGCAAAACTGCCTGGGCTATCCCCTATTACCCATTAGAGGGTGGCAAACTAAGCTCATGGATAAGAGAAAACCTACAAGCCCAAGGGTATAAGGTAGATCGTGATGCCCTACAATATTTATCCTACCGTTTAGAGGGAGATACCCTTGCTGCTGACAGTGAGTTGCAAAAGTTAATACTGTTTGTTGGTGAAAACCGCAACATTACCTTAAATGAGGTGATGGCTGTTGTCGGAGAGACAATACAGCACAGTTCATTTGGCCTAGTATCTGCCACAGCCAATGGTAAAACTACTGAGGCTCTACATATATTAGACAGGCTATTGGAGGGTGGTGAAGAGCCGTTAGCTATGATAGCCATTTTGGCTATGCGTATTAGAAGAATTATACAAGGTCAATCACTATTAAACGCTGGGGAAAACCCGAAAATAGCCTGTAAAAAGTTACGTATATTCTGGAAAGAAGAGCAAGAGTTTTTAACCCAGTGTCGTCTGATTAAAAGTGCAAATTTAGCAAATGGTCTTATGGACTGCTTAGAGGCAGATAAAGCCCTAAAAAGTGGTGGTGGTAACCCAACAAGAATTATGGGTGGCCTGGTTATGCGACTTTCGTCTCGACTTGGCAAGCGTTCTTGATATTTCTGGCAACCCACAAAAACAGTAGCAAAACTACACCAATACCAATAGCAGCAAAAAGCAACACTCCACCTTTATGGGTTCCGTAAATAATTCCACCCACAACAGGCCCAACTCCTCTACCCAAGGCACTCATAGACTGAAAAAGCCCCATCATCATACCCTGTTTAGCAGCGTCACTATTTATACTAACCAAACTAGAAAAACCGGGGTGTACCAGACCAGATCCGGCAGCGACAATAGCCAAAGATACCCATACCAACTCCTTACCCCAGATACCCATCATAGCAAGACCAACACCCACTAAAACAAGGCCCATAGTGGTTGTATTTTTCTCTCCAATTTTTGGAGTTAAACGCCGAATTATTCCACCTTGTATAATAACCGCAATAACCCCAACATATACAAATACCCAACCAATATCAGCCATGTTCCAGCCGATAAATTCGTTACCCCACAGGGGCAATACAACTTCAAATGCCGAAAACATGGCAATAAACAGGCCCATTAACCCACAAATTGCAACAACATTGCCGTACTGTGCTGCCATACGCCAACGAGAAGGAGCAAAAGGGTGATAGGCTGTTATTTCGGGTTTGTTACTGCTGTTTTGTCCTGGTACGTGGGTTTCTGCCAACAAAAAGAGTGCAGCTATGGCATTTAACCCTGTTATCGCTGCTGCCACCAAGGGGGCAACTTCTAAGCCATATTCTGAGAGAAAAGCCCCCATAGCTGGTCCAATAACAAACCCTAAACCAAAAGCAGCACCTATCATACCCATGGCTTTTGCTCGGTCTTTGTGGCTGGTTAAGTCTGCCATTGCAGCTTGAGCAACTGATATATTAGCCCCCATAATTCCTGCTACAGCACGACCAATAAACAACACAGTCAAACTACCTGCAAGACCATAAACCAGATATGAGATACAAGAGCCAAATAATCCTATTATTAACACCGGGCGACGGCCTATGCGGTCGGAAAAACGCCCCCATAACGGTGCAAAAACAAACTGCATAATAGAGTAGATAGCCATCAACCAACCAATTTGTGCTGGTGAGGCAGCAAAACGAGGGTCTAAAGCGTAGAGAGGCATTAGAGGCAGAACAATGCCAAAGCCGAGTAGGTCTAAAAATACTGTTAAAAATATTATAGTTGTGGAAGCCTTGCGCCTCATAAAATTTTCAGTATCCAAGCGATAAGAAGTGCGCCAACATTTAAAATAACCGGGGTGGCAAAGGGACCGAGTTTAATTCCTGCCGGTTCGTACTGCATCGACAATGCCCATGGTATAACCAACAAAATACCAGATAACAACCCCCAGTGTGGTCCAAAGTGAATAAAAATTGACCATGGAGCCCAGCCTGATATCCCCAAAAGAACCAATACAGCGATTGACCAGCCAGCAAGAGCAGCGAAAGATGGGCGTTGTTCACTCATTTTAAAAACTCCAACAAAAAAAGGCGGACGGTATTAAGCCGTCCGCCTTTAATTTTGTCAAACTAACTTTTAAGGTATTTTGGCAATACCCTGAAAGTAAGATGCGTTGATCAAGAAGTGCGCCCAGATACTTGCGGCATAACCAAGAGCAATTGCCCAAGCCCATTTTAGATGCCCACCAAAGGTGTACAGACCACGAGCTTGACCCATCAAAGCCACACCAGCAGCAGAACCGATTGATAGCATACTACCACCAACACCAGCAGTTAGGGTAACTAGCAACCATTGACCCATAGACATATCAGGGCCCATGGTCAATACAGCAAACATAACAGGTATATTATCAACGATAGCAGAGAGGAAACCAACTGCAATGTTAGCATATGTTGCACCCCAATCGCCGTACATAACACCAGACACTAATTCTAGATAACCGATAAAGCCCAAACCACCAACAGCTAAGATAACACCGTAGAAGAAAAGAAGCGTATCCCACTCTGCACGGCCTACACTGCTAAAGATATCGAATGGCTGGTCGTCAGAACCTTGCTCAAGAAGATATTTCTTGCGACGATCCCCTTCTTTACCTTCTGCATTACCATGGGTTTTCTTGAGATAGAAAGCCATAAAGGAGAGGTAGCCCAATCCCAACATCATACCCATCATTGGTGGTAAGTGTAGGAAATTATGGAAACTAACAGCAGTAACAATTGTCATTAAGAAGAGACCAATTATACGCTTACCGCCACGTTTAATGGGAATAATTTCATTGCTTGGAACTGGTTTTTCATCAGGCACTGCAAAGTTAATAATAGCAGCAGGAATCAACCAGTTGATAGCTGATGGGATGAAGAGAACAAAGAAAGTTTGGAAAGATACAATGCCTTTCTGCCAGACCATAAGAGTTGTGATATCACCAAATGGGCTGAAAGCACCACCAGCATTTGCAGCTACAACAACGTTGATACAGCCCAGAGATACAAATTTTTTATTGTCTCGACCAACAGCAAGAATAACCGCACACATTAGAAGTGCTGTGGTTAAGTTGTCAGCAATTGGAGAGATAAAAAAGGAAAGAACACCAGTCATCCAAAATAGTTTACGGTATCCGTAACCAGCACGCACCAACCAAGTGCGCAAAGCCTCAAATACGTTGCGTTCGTCCATAGCGTTGATGTAGGTCATAGCCACCAACAAAAAGAGGAACAACTCTGAGTATTCAAGAATATTGTGCCTAGCTGCAACTTCAGCAGCATGAGGCATGCCATTACTTGCATACACAGAAGCCACCATAATCCAAATTATTCCCGCAGCTATAAGCACAGGTTTGGATTTACGTAGGTGAGTTATCTCTTCTGCCATAACAAAAGCATAAGAAATAACAAAGACCACAATAGCCATATAACCTATAAAGCTATCAGTGAGTGGAAGCCGTTCTCCTCCTCCTCCAGAAGCCAAAGCGACCTCTGGCACAAACATTAGGACAGAAAATGTTGTGAGTAATATAGTGAAAATCCTGTTCAACGAATTAGCCCTCCAAAAAAACTGTAAAGAAGTCCACTTAAATAGTTAAGTGGCATTCAAGAAATTGCGGGAAATTGTAAAGGAACATACTAACGGTATTTCGAAGACAATGCAAAGATGATTAGAGCACATTTTTTCAACTACTGATTAACGTATATCAGAAAAATTTGGTGTTATACTTACATAGTTTGTGAATATTTAATTATTCTGCAGGTTTTCTGCCTTCAGCAGCAACTCAACGATTTGCGAAGAACTATTACCTTTATATCTAAGTGCCTGCTTACGGTCTGTTATAGGCAGAATACCCACGGTGTCTCCAACCAAACGTCCACTTCTGATAACTGGAACAGCAGTTAAACATCCTAAACCATATAAAGCTTGATACATTGGCGTTTTGCGCTCTCTTGGTAGCAGGCTTTCTCCTACATGGACAAAACTTTCATTTTGGTCTTTTTTCCAAATATTACGGTATTCAACAAAACCAGGAAAAGTAGTATCAAGGCCATTAAACTGGGCTTCATGGATCAATTCATCAATTAGCTCTATAGGTCGAAACGGGTAAAGATAGTCTAAGTTTAAAATAGATTCAGGATAGTCTCCCCCAGCCTCTATTTGTGTTAAACAGTATTGCAAAACATCTTCAATACTTTTTGTCGCTGTATTAAACTCTGCTGGGCGATGAATTAAATTTAAATTTCGACTGTTTGCTATTTCTTCTACTTTAGGGTCGTCAGCAAAAAGATAGACTCTCCCTAAAAAACGGGACTGTTGTAACAGATCCAAAAGCCTGCCAAGGATATCTCTTCCTGCTGGTTTTAGTATTTCCCCTCTTATTGGCAGTACCGCCACAACATCATAATTTCCTGGTTGAATTGATTCTGGCAACCTACCAACAGACTGACCATCAACTTTTTCTATAATAGAAACCACACCTTTGGCTCTTTTTTCGTCATTGCTCTGGTGTAGACCATGATGGTGATAAACAGGTGCTTCAGGCTCATAAACAAGATGAAAACCGTTTTCAATTACTGCTTTACCCCAAACCCTATCTTCAATGTTTGTCACCTGTTCATCAAATGGAGTTTTTTCCCAAACTGACCTTCTGATAATAGAGTTAGCATTATGAAAAAAATAGTCTTTAACCTGCACTCGCCTGTCTAAGCCAAAAACTATGGTTAAATCTCTTTTATCAAGTGCACTACTAAAAGCTACTGGCAGTTGACGACCATAAACTCCTGCTACGTTTTCATCTTTAAAATTTTGTAAAAGGGCTGACAACCAAGTTTTGTTTGCAGGAACACAATGGGCAGAAAGGCATACAATATATCGCCCTGAAGAGGCACGAACACCGTCATTTATAGCCTTACCAGGGATAAACTTAGATATGGAGATAACCTTGGCAACAGGAAAACGCTTAGCCACAGCTACTGTATGGTCACTGCTGTCATTATCTACTAGAATTACCTCAAAATCGGTATAATCTTGCTCAAACACCCCCCGCAAACAGTGACGAATCCAACGCTCTTCATTACGGGTACGAATTATTATGGAGACTTCAGGCATATTTAAAACTCAGTTATTATTCAAACATTTCTGGCGTAATCAACACATCCATAGCTACTTCTTGGGCTAAGGTTTTACCAAGCCATTTATCGGCATCCTTACTAGGTATGCCAATACCTGGATTACGCCATGTAATCATCTCTTTTGTTAATACGCTACCTGCGGGTAAATTTTGCGCGGAAGCCATGGAGACGTGGTATTTGTTTCTGGTTATCATCTCCTGCTTTGATACCATTTTTTCTCCATCACCTATCATAGACTCAACAGCCCGGATATTTTCAACCATAGCTATTAGCTCTTGGGGGTCAAGTGACATTTTATGATCAAAACCCACCATGCTTTTGTCTAATGTATAGTGTCGCTCAACTATACATGCTCCCCTTGCAACTGCTGCCAGGGTGGGCTGAAACCCAATTTCATGACCAGAATAACCCACAGGAATGTTATAGCGTTGTGTTAGCTTGTCTAACATAGCTAAATTGTGTTGATCAATGGGTGTGGGATAGGCGGATACACAGTGGAGCAAAAATAGAGGTGTATCTGCATTTTTAAAAATAGCAACAGCTCGGTCAATCTCATCCCATTGCGCCATACCTGTTGAAAGAATAACCGGCTTTTGCAAACGAGCCAGATAGTCTAACAACTCCAAGTTGGTTAATGAGTGGCTAGCCAACTTATATATTTGTAAATCTAGAGCTTGTAAAAAATCAACAGCTTGTGGGTCAAATGCTGTACAGAGAAAGTCAATTCCAAGCTCCTTACAGTAAGCTTGTAACTCCATATACTCTTCACGCCCAAATTCAATATGCTCTCTTACCTGACGATAGGTTTTACCAAATTCTGGAAAGCGGTCATCGGGTGCATCTAATACCTCTTTAACTGCCAAGGTGTCTACAGTGCGTTTTTGAAACTTTACCCCATCGGCCCCTGCTTTATGCGCAACATCTATCATCTGTTTGGCAATAGCAACAGAGCCGTTATGGTTTAAACCTGCTTCAGCAATTATATAAACTGGGCCTTGTTGCAAACGTTTAGAAAAATGGTCTTTTGACATAGGTTTATACCTCTAGCTTATTTAAAAAACGTCGCAACAGATCAGCAGCATGACCATAAGCTATCTGCTGGCCTTCCACAGTCATACCCCCAGTATGGGGAGTGATAATAACTTGCTTTGAAGCTTTTGCGTAGGCGATAATTGGAGAGTTACTTTTGTTGCGAACTTCATCTGCTACTACATCCACACTTGCGCGGGCTTTTGGGTTGGCTTGCAGAAAAGCCAGCAGAGCCTCTTCGTCAACCACATCTCCACGAGCCGTATTCACAAATAAAACATCATCTTTCATCTGAGAAAACCATTTTGCATTGACCATATCACGGGTATCTTCGGTTGCGTGAACATGTATTGCAATAACATCTGATTCTGGCAAAAGCTCATCTAGGTTGGTCTGTTTATGGTCAGGATTTTCCACCATTTTAAAGGGGTCATACACCAAAACTTTAGCTCCAAATGCATGACAGTATCGTGAAAACATTCCCCCAAGGCGACCATAACCAATTACACCTATTGTTAAGTGGTCCATCTGCCTGCCAATAAACTTGGTATAATCCCACTCATCCTGTTTTACAGAGTCAAAAGAGCTAGGAATATGGCGTAAGGATGCCATCATAAGGGCAAAAGCGTGTTCAGCAGTCGATGAAATTTTATTGATAAAAGATCTCTCTTCAGTCAATGAAATAATTTTCAGTCCTAGTTTTGCTGCCAGGGGTTTATCTATATGGTTGGTTCCAGTTGAGGCGGTACAGATAACCTTTAAATTAACTGCTGCCCCCAGAACCTCTTGACCTAAAAATACATTGGACTTATTGGGGTTGGTAAACACCACCTGATAACCAGGAATTGTTGCTACAACCTCTGCCAAAGTTGGGTGATCAAGATAGGTAACATCTCCTGCTTCTTCTAATATTTCAGATACATCTTTAATATGGCGAACAGGAGTTATAACAAGTATTTTAGCCCTCATAATTATTCTCTCATTTTTACAAAGCGGGCTGGGTTTCCAGCCCAAATTTCATATGGTGGAATATTTTTTGTAGCAACCGATCCCGCAGCCAAGACAGCCCCTTGACCCACATGAACTCCTCCCAAAACAGTCACACCACGTCCCATCCAGGCATCATCATCTATTATCACTTTTTGGATATTTGCCCGTTGGTTCATTATTAAATCATCTTTGGCAAATTGGTGGCTGTTATCGGTAATGCAAACATCTGGTCCTATACGGACATAGTTTCCAATTTTAAGATGGTCTTTAATAGATATCCAGCATCTCTCCCCTATACCACTATAATTTCCCATTTCTAAAAATGGGTTGGGTTTGGTCAATAAAAAAATGCCTTGCTCCTTAATAGTGCAATGATCTCCCATTTTAAATTGTGCATTATCTGTTAGCTTAAACAGCACACCTTTTTTAATGACTGTATTTGTTCCAATAGATATTTTTGGGTATCTAAGAAGATAATAATGGGTACGCAGTGTATCAAGCAAACTACGGTTGTAACCACTTGCAGGATCTTTCAGCTCAAATCTTGTGACTTTCATTAATTTTTTCTTTCTGTGGTTATTCACAGGCTATTAATACTGCTACGATATAGTGCATACATAAGCAGTGTAATCTATTGGTTTATCTGATGTATTATGCTTAATAGTAGTTACATTATAAGAAACAAGATTTTACCCTGATACTTAAGGCGGATCAATAGGTTGCGCTAGGTGAGTATTTTTAATCGCATTATCACTGTTTATATGTGGTCGTGGATATTCGGCTAAAAGAAGCTCTGCCATACGAAAATCCATTTTAGAATCTAAGTTGACACCCTTATGAGGGTCTAAAATCCAGGGCCTGCTATTATTAGAACCATACCGCTGAGAATCAACCATAAGGTGGTCTCTAGTTAATGCGTAAATAGAACCACTGCGAATATAAGCATCTGGTTTAAGATCCTGCCGCCGGGTTTCTAGTTTTTCTGGCAAGCAGAAGTCTTGAAGCTTATCATCAACAATTTTTTTAATACGAATGGGGTGGTGATCATCAAGACGATGTACAGCAATAACTGAGTCTGCTCCGGTATTGATAAGTTTTTGAATAGAACCATCTATATCAGAGACTGTTTTCATTGGGTTGGTACACATTAACTCAATAACATAATCGTAGTGTACACCCTCATCAGCTTCTACCCAAGCCACTGCATGTTGCATAGCAGCCATTGAACTAGCCGTGTCTGATGACAGGTTATTAGGTCTTAAAAAAGGGACTTCGGCTCCATAAGCCAATGCTACATCACGGATTTCTTCATCATCAGTAGATACTATATAACGGGTTAGATAACGGCTTAATAGTGCTTCTACAATTGTATAAGCTATTAGGGGTACACCATTTAAGAGTTTTATATTTTTTTTGTGTATACTTTTAGACCCACCACGGGCAAGGGTAAGCCCTAAAATTTTTGGTGTTGTAGTATTTTCTCCCATTATGCAGGTCTCCGAGTAAGAGTAACTATCTGCACCATGATACCCAACCAACTTCAACTAAGAAACTGTAAATAAAAAACTCACCATTTTCTCATCCACAACTCACACTACCCAAGCCTTGTACAAGGGTAACTATAAATAGAAACAGCAACATAAACAAAATTAACAACTAGTTAAAATATAAGCTAAAACTATCAACTGAACTATTGTTAAAAAAGAACTGTATTAATCAATAACAATTTATTATACTAAAATAAATACTAACATATACTATCCTTAGAAAAGAGCCATCTAAATATATAAAAAGTCGAATACCATTTTTTAAGTGAAAACAGGTAGAACACCTTCTATTAAAACATGGTATAAAGTAAACAGTTACAAATTGCTAATTAGTTATTCCTAACACATTGATAACAACAACAAAGCTACCCATAAATTACTAATAGTGGGCTGGTTGTACAGCCTTAAAAAAGTTGTGTGTGGCATTACTACATCTGCTGAAACTATTTTGTACATATAAAATTTAAGAAATTACCTACTAAAATAATTCAGCTTATAAAAAATATTTATACTACTACCACAAGATTTTATTATCATCGTTAGCAAGGTTAATCCATGTCACAAATTTTCACAAAAAAACAAAGATATTCTACTGGATTTTTTACCATTGTTAGCATAGCATTTACCATACTTTTAGTTAATACAGCTTGGCAATACACAATTGATCAAGACCAAAAAGCTTTAGTCAAAGAGTCTGAAAGGCTTGCTCACAGTTTTACAAGTAGTTTAGTAACAACACTAAATAGCATACAAAGCCTTGCTATGCTGTTTAGTGCCTCAGAAGAAGTAAGTGCTGATGAATTTAAAATTTTTTCTGAATCCATACTTACACGTAATAAATTTATAAAATCAGCAATGTACATGCCGCGACTCTCCCCTGATGATCGCTCATTTTTTGAAAATATAATGATAAACCAAGGGTTTGTAAAACTTAAAGAGTGGGAGTTCCCCTCAACTAAACAAAACAAACTTTTAGAATCTGCCATTCACCTACCCATAAAATTTATAGAACCAACTAACACCACAAACAACATACTGTTGGGGGTAGACCTATTATCACACCCAACAATTTTTGCTGTTATTCAAAGCTCTTTAAAAACAGGGGACCCTGCTATTCTTTCAATTCCTGATGGTTTTAAATCTTTTAAAGGTTTGGTGTTTATACAGGTTATGTACAGTGGTCGTCATGAACCAAAAACTGCTGATGAACGTAAAAACCGTTTTAGTGGTGCTATTGCAATGCAGGTTGATCCTCAATCATTACTGCCAAACAACATTGCGCCAGAGCTTGAAATATCTTTAACAACAGCTAAACCTTTTGATAGTTTAAACAAGACTTCAAACTCGCAGTTAATTGTAAATAAAGAAGATATGACAGATATAGCTGGTAAACTAACCTTTACTACTCTGTCTGAAATTAACACAATTAAATTAACATCAAATTTGCAATTTGTACTAAACACAAATAGAAAAATTCACTTCGAAGAGGTTAAATTTCTTCTGCCACTATTAGGATTATTTACAGGTCTGTTTTTAAGTGTATTAGGAATTATGTTGGTAAGGGCTATCATATCAAGAGCCAACCTACTTTCAGAGCAAAATGCAGAAATTGAACGAGAAGTTCAACAAAAAACAGCTATGTTAACACTAGTGTTAGATACTATTCCCGTAAGAGTGTTCTGGAAAGACCTAAAAGGTAACTATCTAGGTTGTAACAGTCTGTTTGCTAAAAGTGCAGGGTTAACAACAGAAACAGTTTTAGGTAAATCTGATTTTGATATGCCTTGGCAAGAAGAAGCTGAACTCTGTTATGCAGATGATAAAAAAGTCTTATCTTCGGGGCTGCCTAAATTAAACTATGAGGAGTCCCAGACAACACCTTCTGGAAACAAGATATGGCTTAAAACAAGCAAAACACCACTACCGGGACTTAATGGAGAAATTTTAGGTATTCTTGGTGTTAGTGATAATATAACTGAACAGATTAAAGCTAAACAGAGGAATAGAGAGCTAGTTAGTGAACTAAATTTTCAAAAACTCTCATTAGATGAACACGCAATTGTTTCAGCAGCCGATGTAAAAGGCAACATAACCTACGTCAACGATAAGTTTGTCTCAATAAGTGGTTATAGCCGTGAAGAGTTAATAGGCAATAATCACAGAATGGTCAAGTCTGATGAACACTCAAAGGAGTTCTACCAAGATTTATGGAGAACCATAACAAGTGGTCGCCCCTGGCATGGCGAGGTTAAAAATATAACCAAAAATGGTGAAGCTTATTGGGTTAGGGCCACAGTTGTGCCTTTTCTAGATGAAAATGGCAAACCTTTTAAATATTTCTCCATTCGTACTGATGTCACCTCCATGAAAGAAATGGAGAAGAAACTACAACAAGCTAAAGAAGATGCAGAATCAGCAGCACGAGCAAAAAGTGATTTTCTTGCTAATATGAGCCATGAAATTCGCACTCCAATGAACGCCATAATTGGCCTAAGCCATCTATGCTTGCAAACCAGCATGACATCACAGCAAAAAGATTATATCAATAAGGTTCACAACGCTGCCTCATCACTGCTACGTATTATTAATGATATTCTAGACTTCTCCAAAATTGATGCAGGCCGTCTAGATATGGAAACAACCCATTTTACATTAGAAGAGGTCTTAAGCAACATGGCCTCTATTATCTACCTAAAAGCACAAGAAAAAGAGTTAGAATTTCTAATGGATACAGATGCGGATATTCCACAAACTCTAGTGGGAGATCCTCTACGACTTGGGCAAATTTTAATAAATCTCGCCAACAATGCTTTAAAATTTACCCATGAGGGTGAAATTGCCATTGAGACTAAAGTACTAGAAAAAGACGCAAAAAATGCTCACCTACAGTTTACAGTAAGAGATAGCGGTATAGGCATGTCTAAAGAGCATAAAGCCGGGCTTTTCAAGGCATTTAGCCAAGCAGATGCCTCTATTACCAGAAAATATGGTGGTACAGGGTTGGGACTTACAATTTCTAAACGATTAGTTGAGATGATGGGCGGTAATATATTTGTTGAAAGTGAACTTGGGGTTGGTTCAAAGTTTATATTTGATGTTCATTTGGGAATTTCAGATAAAATAATAAACAAAGAACAGATGCCAACAAGTTATTTAAAAGGCAAAAAAGTTCTGTGTGTTGATGACAATGAAAATGCCATAAAAATAATTTCCGACTATATGACATCCTTCAACTTTAAAGTTACTCAAGCAACAAACGGTCAAGAAGCAATAACTGCCGTACAAAAAGCTGAAGATGACCAAGAACCTTTTGACCTTATTGTTATGGATTATATGATGCCTTATATGGATGGCATTTCTGCTGCAACAACAATAAACAAAAAATTGGGGCTTGCTAATCCACCAAAAATTATATTAGCCACTGCTTACGGAGAAGAGAGCACTATTAAACGAGCAGCTAAGGATGCACAAATTAATGGCTTTTTAGTAAAACCAATTCACCATAACAAACTTTATGAAGCGATTATAGAGGCTTTTGGCGAAGGTAATATTGATGGCACAAAGAGTACTTCAAACAATAAAGCTGACCAAGATTACAGAGAAGGTATTTCTGGTGCTAAAATACTGTTAGTAGAAGATAACGAGATAAACCAACAGGTTGCAAAAGAGCTTTTAGAACAGGCCAACATTACAGTGCTTATTGCAAATAATGGCAAAGAAGGTGTAGAGATTGTAGAAAAAGAGAGCTTGGATGGTGTATTGATGGATATGCAAATGCCGGTTATGGATGGACTGACAGCCACAAAAACAATCCGTAAAAATTCCAATTTTACCGACCTGCCAATTTTAGCAATGACAGCCAATGCTATGTCAGGTGATAGGGAGATGTGTTTAAAAGCTGGAATGCAGGACCATATCTCTAAACCTATAGATCCTATTAATTTATATTCCACCCTAAGCCATTGGATAAAACCTGTTAACCCTAAACCCCTAACCCATAAAAATGATAATCAAATAGATAATACTACGGAAGAAAATAATGAGGTATTTGAAATTTCTGGTATCAACTTTAACCAAGGGGTAAAACGCTTAGGGGGAAATCAAAAAGCTTATCTTGGGGTTTTAGAAAAATTTGTTAAAAACCAAGGGGAAGCTGGTAAAAAAATTCGTAATGCACTGGATAAAAAAGATACAATAATTGCTATTCGCCTTGCACATACTATAAAGGGCGTTTCTGGTTCTATTGCTGCCCAAGAGCTCCATAAAATAAGCACAAAGCTAGAAAAGGCAATTGAAAAGGGTGAAGATAAAACCACTATTGATAATCTTCTTAGTGAGGTAACAAGCCAACTAAATACACTTTGCAATGAAATTAATAGTTTTCTTAATAAACACCAAGGAGACAAGAAACATAAATTTAGTGAAGAAGATGTGGAAGAATCTATAAATGAGAGGAACAACCTTATTAAAGAACTCTACAAACAGCTAAACATGTTTGATTCTGGTGCTAGTGATACTATAGACAAATTAAAAACCCTACCTCTTAATAGTGAAGCAGAAAAAAATGTAGATAAAATTATGGATATAATTGCTAAATATGATTTTGAAGGTGCTATTGATGAGGTGAAAATATTTGCTAAGCAACTCTCAATAGATTTGTAAATTATACTTCTAATTTGTAAATTTTACTCTTGCTTTTTTTAACATACAAAAGAGTTTTGCCCAGCCACTGCCACAAAAGCAGTAAACTAAGCAGTAAAATTTAGCAACTCAGCTATATGCCTGCTCAAAATAACAGGTTCACAATTATAACAGCTATACTTAAACCTGTACCAAATAAGAATCCCACGACATTACCGCGTAGGCGGGAATGTCAGTCAGCAAAATTGAACTCTCTGGGTTACCACCTTCACAAGAAAGAGCTCATGTTGGATATAGAGTGTCTGTTTTTGATTTTTAATCACTAAACATATAGCAATTATAATTTGAATATAATTGTATAAAGACCTATCGTTTTTGAAAAAGCAGATGCCGGGCAGGTCGGTTAGCTTTAATACCTTTTTTTTGAAAGCTGGTTGTAAGCCAGTTTTCTGGTTGGGGGGCAAAACCACCATTTGTTATAGTGTTTAAAAAATCTTCATGAGCCTCTAGATGCTCTAACATCCATTCTGAATATTCAGCCCAATCTGTTGCTAATGATACCTGTCCACCACTTACCATACGCTGGGAAATAAGATCTAAAAACGCCTTTTGAACTAAACGCCGTTTGTGATGCCTTTTTTTAGGCCAGGGGTCGGGGAAATTAATTACCACTCTATCAAGTGAGTTTAGGGGAATTTTTTCTAAGAGAACAATATTAGCATTATCAACAGCCACTTTTACATTAACACTATCTTGTCGCTCCAACCGTCTTAGCAGAGCTGAAACCCCCTCTAAAAACACATCAATACCAATAAAACAGTCTTGGGGATGAATAGCAGCTAAGTGGGAGAGATATTCTCCGTTGCCAAAGCCAATCTCCAGCCATAATTTGCTTTCTTCTGGTTTTTCTTGCTTGAATTGAGCAAGAAGCATTTCCCTGTCGTTACTTTCAACCAACGTTAAACCAGGCAAGTTAACTTTTAGATGCTCGGCATCTTTTGCTTTTAGAAACCCTCTTTTACGACCGTGGGTTTTATAACGTTGACGTTCATCAGGGGTTAGGGTGATAGGCAAATGATATCTCCGGTGTGTTTATTTATTTTTGGAGTTTGGGGGTCATCATTTCCCCTTGTTAGAGTTTTTTAACTTAAAACTATGATGTATTTAACAGTAAAACTTATAACCTAGAAACGGCAGTTGAAAGTGCGTGCATAGTGTAATCTATTGATATATCTAGTATATCAGTAGAAATCGTGGTCACCTT
>JADGBW010000218.1 GCA_015231305.1 Magnetococcales bacterium
TCTTATATCCGTATTTTTACTTATAAGTAAAAATACCTACACTGAACAGCTCATCCCATGGAAATAAAATGGTTAATGTTGAAACTGAGAAATCTGACTCACTCAACCAAACCATACTGATTGTTGACGACGAAACAACAACTATCGATATTATTAAATCTGCTTTAAAAGATTCTGGACGTTTATTGGTTGCGACCAACGGTAATGATGCCTTACGAGTTTTGAAATCAAACTCTGTAGATTTGGTTTTATTGGATATTATAATGCCTGGCATGAGTGGATATGATGTATGCCGAGCACTTAAAAAGAATACGGAAACTGCATCTATTCCTATTATTTTTTTAACAGCAAAAGGCCACGATCTAGATGAGATAGAAGGGTTGTCCTTAGGAGCTGTAGATTATATCCGAAAACCTTTTCTTCCTGGTCTTTTGGCTCTGCGAGTTGCAAATCAACTGGAGTTGAGTAGATATCGTAACCAGCTTGAAGCATTGGTTTATGAGCGGACTAGAAAGTTAGAAAAGGTCCAAAAAAGTCTCTATAAAGCACAGGAAATATCTCATCTTGGAAATTGGGAGTGGGATCTTAATACACATCTCCACTCTTGGTCTGATGAGCTATTCAGAATTTTTGGGTTTTTACCACAACAATTTGAACCAACCTATGATGATTTTATAAAGGTTATTCATCCAGATGATCTTATGGAAGCGTCTAATACTATTAAAAAAATTCTTGTATCTTCTGAAACCAACTGTCAGTCACAACACCGTATAATTACTAAAGACGGTGAAGAAAAGATTGTGCTAGGTAGAGGAGAGTTGTTGCGTGATGAAACTGGTAAACCAGTTCGTATGATTGGGACTGTACAAGATATTACAGAACAACAAAGGGTTGAGAATGTTCTGCATGAGAGTGAATTGAGGTTTAAAAGTATTGTCGAGCATTCACCAATAGGTATTGTAATTAGTTTACCTTCTGGTAAAATTTCAGCCACTAATAAAGCTTTTCAAACAATTTTGGGTTATAATGAGCACGAATTATCTGAGATGAATGTAAATGAAATTTCTGACCCTAGAAACCCAGAAACCATAAAAAAACAGATAGATAATCTACTATCTGGAAAACAAGATTTTATCCAGCTGGAAAAACGCTACCTGCATAAGGATGGCAAGACTATCTGGGCTAGGGTGTCTGCTGGGACAGTAAAAAATGACTACAATGAAGTGATGTTTAACTTCTCTTTTGTAGAAAGTTTAATGGAGCAAAGACAGTCTGATCTTGATATGTCTAGAGTTAAAGAGCAACTAGAGGTTAAAGAGCGAGAACGTCTTGCCCGTGAGTTGCATGATGGACCTTTACAAGATTTTCAATTGTTTATTCTGGAAATGAAGCAGCTAGTACTTGGTCAACTATCAAACCACACAGTAATACGCGATGAAGTTTCTAAAGCTATAAGCAATATTATAAATGGAACAGATGCTCTTAGGCAGATCGCCAGCCAATGGTACCCAGAATTTTTAGAACGTATGGGCTTGGTTTCAGCAATTAAAACAACTTCTAGCAAATTAATGGACCGCACTGGCGTTAACATTGAAGTTACTGGTGGCGAAGATTGGGAAATTGTAGATTCTGTTATATCACGAAATGTATTTATGATATTCCGAGAGGCGGTAACCAATGCTGTTCGCCATGCTGATGTTCCTAATATTTGGGTTGTTATGCAGCGGACAGAGCCTGGTCGTCATATATTGACCATTACAGATAATGGACACGGGTTTGAGTCCCAGGATGTTAAGGCATCTTCTGTTGGGTTGGCTATTATGAGAGAGAGAGCCCAACGAATTAAAGTAGAGTTGGACATCCAAAGCAAACTGGGCCATGGCACAACTATTAAAATAGAGATACCTACTGATGATCCGGATTATTTTAGCAGATGACCATGCAATGTTTCGCCAGAGTTTGGCGCGCATGTTAGAAGCAAACGATAATATAGAAATAGTAGCCCAAGCTGGCAATGGGGTTGCGGCATTAAATTTAGTTAAGGAGTTAAAGCCCCATGTTGTGATTTTAGATATCACAATGCCTGAAGGAACAGGCATTGAAGTGGCTGAGAAAATAAAAGAAGCTGCTTTGTCAACCCGAGTAATTCTTCTCACAACCCATGATGATCCTTCTTTGGCTGTGCAAGGCGAGGAGGCAGGGGTTGTTGGGCATGTGTTGAAGGAAAATTCTGTTGAAGAGTTGCTAGAGGCTGTGCAAATTGTAAACAGTGGGAAAAAGTATATTAGTTCTAGTATGGAAAAGGCTGTAGAAGAGTTGAAAAGCCTTGGTAGTTGCGCTCCATTATCTCCAAGAGAAAAAGAGGTTTTACACAATATTAGCTCTGGTCTAACCAGTAAGGAAATAGCCCGTAAATTAGATGTTTCGCCAAAAACTGTCGAAACCCATTTGGCTCGCTTAAAAGATAAACTTGGGCTTAGATCCCGTTCAGAATTAATACGTTATGCCATTAAGTCTGGTATTTCATCTTAACCAACTTGTTATATTTAGCTCCGTTTATAATATTAACACAAAATGTTGCACAAAATTTTCACTCCTAAATGCCAAATAATAGGTTAAAAAATATTCCTTTGTAGGTATTTTTACCTATCAGTAAAAGTACTGATACAAAACAATATATTTCATAGTTATTATACTATCTATGGCGGGCGGTGGATATATGGTGGCTATCTATCCCCCCCCTCTGATAGTCGCTATCATCGTCCGCCACATGATATTATTAAAAATAAGAAAATAGTGAGTTTTTAAGTCGATGATCAGAACCATTCTAGCTGATGACCATGTCAAATTCCGTAAAAGCTTAGCAAACATGTTGGAAAAAAGTGGTAAAGTTAATCTCTTAGCACAGGCCGAAAATGGAAATGAGGCCTTTAAATTAGTTAGAGATCATAAGCCTGATGTTGCAATTTTAGATATTACAATGCCAGGAAGAACAGGTATTGAAGTTGCAGAGAAAATCATGGATGCAGGTTTGCCTACTAATGTGATACTACTAACAACTCACGATGACTCTTCTTTGGTTGTTCTTGGGCAAAAGGCTGGTGCTGCTGGTCATATTCTAAAAGAAAATGTGTTCGAAGATCTTTTAATTGCTGTACAAACAGTAAATGAAGGGGAGAAGTTTGTTAGTTCATGTATGGCAAAAGAGGTAAAAGAGTTAAATAAGCTAACGCACCAAGATTTTTAAGGGTTGTTGGTTAAATGCGAATTCTGGTTATTACATCAGGGCTTTACGAATATTTTTATTCTCTGCAAACTGAACTACTAGTTTTAGGGCATGAAGTTTACGTGGTCCACTTTGATTCATACTACGAGAAAACTCTGGGTCATGTACAAAAAGAGAAACTACAAGGTGATGATTGTGATTTAGTTATAACCGCAAATATTTTTGATAGTTCTGTAACCCCAAACATACTTAGTTTTCTTGCTAGTTATAAAGTCACATGTCCCATTATATCCATCACTTGGGGGCATCCAGTTGAAGAGATAGAAAATCTTTGGCAAAAATATGATACCCAAAGGTCAAATGCTATTATTAAAGACCTAAAAATACTGTTATGGTCACCTTGTCAAAAGGCTGCTAAAGAATTTATTAAATTAGGGTTTAAACCTATTATATATGCTCCACTTGGTTTTTCTGAAAAGATGAGTACGTTACCTTTTTTTCGGTGGATAAAACCAGAGCAAGCCAATGAAAATGTATATAATGAATATTTAAAAAAAACAAAACAACCTAGTAATTTAGAACTATCCCACGCCAAAATTATCTATTTAGGTATACTGCCTAAAAAACCAGAAAACCTGGATATCGAAATAGATTTTTTAGCCCGTTCTTTAGCAGAGGAATCCATTGCTAGCCCAATAAAATCACGGGCTGATATGGAAGCGATGTGGTCATATATTTTTTCTAAATCTAAAATAGAGCAGCTAAATATATTTTCTACCTTAACTAAGGCATATAAATATTATCATGCAAGAGGCACAAGAAGAGTATTTGTACATCGTCTAAAAGAAGAGTTTGGTAAGCACTTTTTACTAATAGGAGATGACTGGATAGCAGATAATATTGTTGCAAAACCTAGCCAATCTTTAAATTCTAGGGGAGTTATATATGATAAAGTTCCCGTATCAATGGACTTTGGCAGTACTTCATTTGAAACAAGTTTTTTTCCACGCCCAATTGAAATTGTAAAAAATAACGGCTGTCTTCTAAGTTACCGACGCTACGACTCGGAACATATTTTTCAAGACAACGAAAGCTCACTAGTTTTTGATACACCTGATGAGATGTGTGAAAAAGTTTATTTTTTACTGAATAATATACAAGAAAGAAAATTTTGTAGTCAGAACTTACAGC
>JADGBW010000092.1 GCA_015231305.1 Magnetococcales bacterium
TTTTGTGGTAAAGCTGACCTTTGTACCTTTACCAACAATACTTTCTATTGAGATATCTCCACCCATCATCGTTACCAAATTACGGCATATAGAAAGCCCTAGACCTGTGCCACCATATTTACGTGTTGTAGATGAATCAGCCTGTTGAAATGGTTCAAATAACGTTGCACTTTGTTCTTTTGTCATACCAACCCCGGTATCACTTATTTCAAAGCGTAGAGTGACTAAATCTTTCTCTTTTTTAATTAGCTGGGTAGATATGACTATCTCACCATGTTCGGTAAATTTTATGGCATTGCTGCACAGGTTTGTAAATACTTGCCCTAATCTTACTGAGTCTCCTATTAATGAACGGGGAACATCTGCTGGTGCAGAAAATAGAACTTCAATTCCCTTTGTTGCAGCTTTGTCTAATGTGGTATCTGTAAGTTGATCAAACATCTCATCTAAGTTAAATGGGTGTTCTTCTAGCTCCAGCTTGCCAGCATCAATTTTAGAAAAATCTAAAATATCATCAATAATTCGTAATAGTGAACGGGCAGCAGTGTTGATCTTATTTATATAAATACTCTGTTGCTCAGTTAAATTTGTTTCAAGAGCAAGAAACCCCATACCTGTTATTGCGTTCATAGGAGTACGGATTTCATGGCTCATATTGGCGAGAAATTCACTTTTTGCTCGGTTGGCTGCTTGTGCTTCATCTCTGGCTTGGTATACAAGATTTTCCGCTTGTTTTTGTTCAGTTAAATCATCAAAAATTGCAACTATCTCACCAGATTTTAGCTTATATACTCTATTTTCCAGCCAACCTTGGGTTTTATCGTCCAGATAAAATGTAACAGGGTGGTGTGCCTCTTTCCCAGTTTGGAAGACCTGTTGAAATACTGCAAAAAGGCCAAACTCTATTACTCCAGGAAATGCATCAGTAACATTGCGTCCAATTACTTCAGCCCTAGTAATGTTATTTATCTTCTCTCCTGCTGGGTTAAAGTCTTTAATTACAAAATTTTCACCATTATTAACTGCCTCATATATGGCGACACCACTGTTCATGGTGTTGAATAACGAGCGAAACCTCTGCTCACTAGCACGTATTTTATGGTTTGCTGCCTCTAAGTTAGTAGTGCGTTCAATTATTCTTTTTTCTAGTTGCTCTTTATGCTCTTTTAGCTGCCCTTGAAAGCTAACTATTTGGGGGAAAAGATTTTTAATAAGAAAAAACAGACCTAAGATAATTAATAGTTCTGCCGCAAGAGAAACCCCCCATCTGCTATTTAAATGTAAATTGTGCATTATCTCCATTGCTTCATCCATGGGCATGTAGATAGGCAGTACATACATGGTGAAGAGATCAGCAAAATAAAATAATGCAATTAATAATAAGCCAGAAAATATCAATAGAATTGGGCGTATGACATTTAACTTTTGAAGAACTGCCCACTTTTTTTTCAATTGCCAGCCGGCAATTGCTGTCCCTAAAATAATTAGGATATCTATAGTGGTCATAGCTGCTATTGAATTTACAATCATGGAGCATACCTATTAATGTTGTCCATTTTATAGCTTAACTGCTGCCATAGATCATTAAAATGTTCCATCGCATGTATACCAATGTCACTATTTAGTACGCCCTCATACCAAACTATTTCTTGTGCAATCCAGTGTAGCTGAGCATGAATTTGTAATAACTTTTGAAAATCTTCTTTTTTAACAGCGCTATTTTTGCCAGTGGTTTCACACCAAAGCCACAATTCGCAGTTGTGAAGCTTTAAAATATCACCAGATAATTTTCGGCCTTTGTCTCCCCCGGGTAGAGAACAGCGAGGTGGTATATTGTCTCGTTTTTTCATGACATACCCAGGCAAATAAGGCAGTTATTAATATTCTTACTCATCTATAATACATAGCGATTTTTACACCAAGTTAGGTTTGTGAAGGTTAATAGATTAACAATCAGTAAGTTACAGGTATATAAATGTTCAATTACTCTGTTAAAAAGCGGGTTGCAAATTGCAACATAAAGTTGGTTTTTTTATCATTAATATATCATTAAAACAAATAATATCAATATATTAATGTGGGGCATTGTTTTTGCACCATGGTTGCAAAAAGCAACTATGATTTAAGGCTCTTTTTTCCCTTGTTTCTCTTGTTTATTACGTTTGCGACGTATTATGGTGTGACGGCTGACACCTAACATGGCAGCAGCAATTCTTTGATTTCCAGCAGCTCGTTTTAATGCCTCTTCAATGAGAAGGTCCGACCAATTTTGGAGAGTTGGAATGGGGTCGGGGAGAGTGTCTAGTATGAAATTATCTTGTATCTCAATGCCATTAGTCTCTTGAATTGGTTTTGTAAGTATACTTTTCTCAAAGCTTTCCATCGATAAAATACCAGATGTATGTTGAGCAACAGCATCAGCTACCATAGATTTTAACTCTCTTACATTGCCAATAAATGGGTGTATATGCAGAAGTTTTAGTAGTTCTGGTGGTGGGGTAGGGGTCTCTTTTCTAATTGCTTTTGCAGACTCATCTAAAAATGCCCCTAACAACAGCGGTATATCTTCTCGTCGTTCTCGTAATGGGGGAATCTCAATTTGGTGGGTGTGTAGTCTGTAATAGAGATCTTTTCTAAATTTTCCCTCATTAACTGCCTTTTCAAGGTTATGGTTTGTCGCGCATAGTACCCTTGTATTACTGGTTTTAGTAATGTCAGAACCAAGTGGTTGATAAGTTTTTTCTTGAAGAAGACGCAGAAGTTTTACCTGAGAAGTTGGTGATAAATCACCTATTTCATCAAGAAACAGACTGCCATCTTCTGCTTTAGATACAATACCTTGGCGAGCACTGTCTGCACCAGAAAAAGCTCCTTTTTTATGACCAAAAAGGGTGTCAGTAAATAGATGGTCGTCTAGTCCTGCCACATTTACAGCTTGTAAAGTTCCTTGGCAGCCGCTTAGGTCATGTATCGACTGTATAAGTAACTCTTTACCAACACCTGTTTCACCGCTGACCATTACAGGGTCTTGTGACGGTGCTATGGCTTCAACATATTGAAATATCGCTCGCATTTTAGGGCTGCGGGTTATAATTGGGGCAAAAATCTTTTCCTGCTTTGGTTTGCCAGCTAACAAGGCTCCTTTTAATTGTTGTACTTGTTGTTGCATGGCGTTCATATCCATTGCTCGGTGCAAGTTTGCAATAAAGTGGCTCTCTTCAACTGGTTTAACCATATAGTCTAAAGCACCCTCGCGCATACACTTTATAGCAAGCTCTAGCTCTTGTGAGGCGGTCATAATTAAAACTGGAATATGGGGAAAACGGCTGACAATTTTTGGTAGAAGCTCCATGCCTGTAACATTTGGCATCATTAAGTCCAGCACCACTACGGCTGCTTTCTCTTTTTCTAAAAAAGGTAGTAGCTCTGTACTGTCGCTAATAGTTACAACATGGGCAAAGCCACTGGTGCGTAACATGGCCTTGGCTGTTATAAGAACGCTTTTTTCATCGTCAACTAATACTATAGGGGGTTGGTTTTGGGTGCGACTATTTTTCATTGCGCCTGATCCTGAATATATTTTTCAATAGGCAGTTTAATAATGGCGTTGGTTCCTTTTTTTGGCTGAGATTTAAACTGTATTGTGCCGTGGTGGTTATTAAGTATAGTTTTGGAAATTGACAACCCCAGCCCAGTGCCACCATCATCACCTTTAGTAGTGTAAAACGGTCTGGTTATCATATCTAAATAGTTGCTATTTATCCCTATGCCTTCATCCTGAACCACTACTATTGCAGAGTTGTGGTTTTTGCCATGGCCTTTTTTTGTGCTAATAATAACTTTTTTGTCCTTGTTTGGTAGAGACTCCAATGCATTTTGAATAACATTGATAAATACCTGTTCAAGTTGATGAATGTTTCCTCTTATTGGTTGTAAGTCTTTATAAAGTTCCATTGTTAAATGGTTAGTATGTTTTTTTATAACATTATCAAGAATTGCAACAGCAGATTGCAGTGCTTTGTTGATATCAACCTTTTGTTCAAGGTTTTCTGTATCTCCTTTGGTCATCTGTTTTAAGTTGGTAACAATTGCTGCAATACGTTTTGAATTGTTGCCAACTTCTAAAACCAATGTGGATATGGTCTCTATAGCCTCTTCAATTGATATGCTACATATATCTATATCTTTGTTAGCTTGTTTATATTCATTTAAATGGGGTATGAACTCTTGCCATAAACGAGTCAGGGTTGCAGCAGCAAAGCCAATTGCATTATTTGGGTTATTTATTTCGTGAGCTACACCAGCAGCTAGTGTACCAAGAGAAGCTAGCCTTGCATTACGTACTGCTGTCTGTTCTGCCAATTTACGATCTTCTACCTCATTTGATAGTAGATTAATTGTATCTTGTAGCTCCATTGTCCGATCTAAAACCTGCTTTTCTAACTTTTTGGCAGAGTCTTTTAAGCCATCTTTCTGTTTTTTTAGTTCTATATGGGTTTTTACACGGGCTTTAACAATTTGAGGCCGGATTGGTTTTGTGAGAAAATCCACAGCACCCAACCCAAGCCCTTTTGATTCGTCCCATGGAGCATTTTTTGCAGTGATAAAAATTATAGGGATATCTTTGCTAACACTATCTTGTTTTATTCTTGTGCAAACTTCATAACCATCCATTTCTGGCATTACGATATCAAGAAGAATTAAATCTGGCTGTTCTTTTGCTGTTATCTCTAAAGCTTGTTTTCCACTTGTGGCTACTGCAACATCATAATTTTCGTCGAGTATTTCAGCTAGTACCAAAATGTTTCCTGGGATATCGTCAACAATGAGAATTTTTGCTTTATTCTCTTTATTTATCACAGATTGTGTATTGGAATCAGCCATATAACCTTTTTAGCCTGGTTTTTTGTTAATTGTATTATTTAATTATTTTTTTAATCATTTTTGTTTGCTGGCTTAGTATCGGCTTCTACACCTTTAATGGTAGCAATTGAGTTTAAAACTTGTTGCATCTCTTTATCAAACCTATCAAGCAGGTTTGGCCATTTAGAGTTGGAGTCATCAAATATTCTTTTCTCTAGCTCTTTGGCTGCCTCAAAAAGTGATTGTGCTGAGAGGTTGCCAGCCATACCCTTTACTGCGTGAGTTAAGTTCTTAGCTGTCTTAATATCTTTTTTGTTCTTGCTGTTTAGTTTTAACCTTATCTCCTTGCCTGAATCAATAAATGTATCAGCAAACTCTAGCAGCAAAGAGTGGAGTAAGTTTGTATTGCCATTTAGTCGCTCTAAGGCAGATTGTATATCGATTCCCGGTAGGCTTTCTGGTAATTCATTTATATCTTCTTCGGTTTTTTTAACTGGCGATATAGTTAGCTCTTCTTTTTGAGTCTGTTGGGGAATCCATTTTAAAAGTATGGAAAACAGCTGCTTTTTGTTGATGGGTTTGGCAACGTGGTCATTCATACCTGCTTTTAGGCAGTGTTCACGGTCTCCTTTCATGGCGTGGGCAGTAAGGCCAATGATTGGTAGATCTTTAAATTGGTCAAAGCTTCTTATGGTCCGGGTTGCAGTATAGCCATCCATTTGGGGCATTTGTATGTCCATTAAAATAGCATCGTAATTTTCTTGCAGAACCATTTCAATTGCCTCAGAACCATTTATAGCTATTTCAACATTTAGTTTTATGCCTTCTAATATCTCGCGCGCTACCTGACGGTTTATAACGTTGTCTTCTACCAATAGAACCTTAGCACCACCTATTTTGTCTGCAATTAATGTGGGGTCAATAGTCTCTCGGCCAGGGCGATAAACTTTGGAAATATCTTTGCCGAAAATATCCATAACTGTGTCAAACAGTACAGAGCAATTTATTGGTTTAGAAATAAAGGCATCAACATCACCATGACTTGCCCGTTTTTTTATCTCTTCCTCATGGCTAAAGCTGGTTAACAATATGGTTTTTGGCCCTGGTGTCTTGTTGTTTTTAGATGTTGAATTTGAAATTTGTCTTACTGTCTCAATACCATCCATCTCTGGCATTAACCAATCCACTAAGGCCAATTGATAGGGTTCGTTTGCTTTTATTCCTGCTTGAATAGCTTCTTTTGCCTCACGTCCATTTGCCACGACAGTGGTATTAAAGGTGAAAAGCTTTAACATGTTGTTAATAGCGTAGCCTGTAGCACTGTTATCATCTACGACCAGAGTTTTCATATGGTGTAGTTCTTCAGGGGGCATAAGCTCAACACCATCTTCCATTTCTGTTCGTCGTTCCAACTTTACAGTAAACTTAAAATTACTGCCTTTGCCTACTTCACTCTCAACCCAGATTTTTCCTCCCATCATCTGTGTTAAGCGTTTAGATATACTCAGTCCCAGCCCTGTTCCGCCAAATTTTCTAGTAACAGAACTGTCAGCTTGTGCAAATGGGGCAAATAGTTCTGCTATCTGATCTTGGCTCATGCCCATGCCGCTGTCACGAACCAAAAACTCCAACTCAACGTTGTTAATTTTAGCCTCAATGGTTCTTACTATTATTTCTACCTCACCTTCGTCAGTAAACTTAATGGCATTGCTTATAAGGTTCATTAAAATCTGTTCTAAGCGTAAGGAGTCTCCTACTAGAACGTAGATACATTCAGATGAAATTCCGAATATTAGCTCTATCCCTTTTTTGTCTGCTTTGGATCTAAATATATCTGACAAATTGTCAAATACATCACGAATAAGAAAGTCATTATTATCAAGGTCTAATTTACCTGCTTCAATTTTTGAAAAATCAAGGATATCATTGATAATACGCATTAGAGAGCGGGAAGCCCTATCAATTTTACTTAAATAATCTCTATTTTTTTCTAGTGATTGTGAGGTTAAAGCAAGCTCTGTAAGCCCTATTACAGCATTCATAGGGGTGCGTATTTCATGGCTCATATTTGCAAGAAATTCACTTTTAGCTTTATTTGCTTGTGCTGTAACTGCTCTTGCTTCTTCAGCATTATTGCGTTGAATAATTACTGCCATAGTTGTGGCAAAAGTTGTAAGAAAGTTTATCTCTTCATCTTTTTTAGGGTGTCCGTCATCTAGGTATATTGTTAATACACCCATCAGAAGGTCGTCAATAAGAATGGGGACAACATAATGTCCGTGGGGTTCCATTATTTCATCTATTACAGTGTGGCGATGATCAATGCATCCTGCATAAACAACATGTTTTTCTTTTGCTGATAGACCACACAAACACTCACCAAACTTAATTTTTGAACATTTAGTAATAAGAGTTTGGGAAAGACCTTTTTGGCTAACAAGATTGAGAGTGTTAGTATCTTTATCAGTTAAGAAAATTGCCCCTCTGTTTTGGTTGGAGAGCCATGATATGGAAAGGAGTAGCAATAAAGCCTTATCCATAATCTGGGTTAAATCCATTTCTTTTAAAGAGAGGTAAAGCAGCTTGCTTATAGTTTCACGGGTTTCTTGTAGATATTTGGTATGAGCCTCAACAAGTTTTCTTTCACTTACATCACGAATAACAGAGGCAAAAGAACGATTATTTGCAGTTAACCAAGTAGAAATAGATGCTTCAAGTGGGAACTCTTCACCAGACTTTCTTACGCCAAAAAGTTCTAATACTTTTCCTGTTATTCTTGACTCGCCAGTTGAGCATACCTTGTTAAATCCATCTTTGTGTAGTTGGTAAAATCTTTTCGGCATAAGTGTAGTTAGTGGTTTGCCTATAATTTCAGCACTTTCATACCCAAACATAGTTTCGGCTCCATGGTTCCAAAAGGTGATATTTCCATGGTGGTCTGCTGCTACTATTGCATCAGTAGCTGATTGTGTTATTGAGCGAAAGCGCGATTCGCTCTCAGTTAAGTTGCTAACGGCTCTGTTGCGTTTAAATATATTTTCTTTTAAACGGACCAACTGCATTGTTAGCAATATGGTCATTAAAAAGCCTGTAAAAAAAATTGCTAGTGGTATATAGATGTTGTGAGCATAGTAACTTAGGCTTGCAGTATTTGGCCTTGCCTCAAAAGACCACTTTCTTCCAGCAACTAAAAACATGCGTTTCCACGAAAGTTCTCCCTCATTATCGCTCCACTGGGGAGTGTTATCTGTGGTGTTTCTATATTTTCTGCTTATGTGATAATAAAGCTGTTTAACATTTTTTGGGTCATTTTCATCAGTTATAAGAAAATCAATACCCCGTGAAGAGAGGTTTTCAATGGTAGATTGAATAAGATCGCTAGTACGGTAAACACCTAAGGCAAAGCCATGAATATTGGCTTTGCGTTGCTCTGGTGTGTTCTTTAGCTTGCCGTTAATATAAATTGGTTGAAAAAGCAGTATGCCACTCTGTTTTTCTTTTTTTTGTATCAGGTTTATAGGTGCGCTTGCTGAGACATTGCCGGTTTCAATTGCTGTTTTTAGTGCTTTAAGCCTAGCTGGGCTTGACCCTAAATCAAAACCTAGTGCTGCTTTATTGCCAAAAAGTGGTTCTAAATAATAGACAGGGTAATATTCATCACGTATCTGGGCAGGGACTAATTTATTGTCATTTTGTCTCTGGGTTATTTTAAAGCTTGGTATGTCTTGTCTAGCTTTTTCCTCATATTGTTGTCGTTCTTTATGGGATATCTTAGGGACCCATTCTAACGCTTGCAGACCTTTTTCTCGGTTTAAAATTGGTTTGGAAAACTTGTAAAACTCCTGACGATCAACATATTTAGAACCAGCATAAAAGCTGGCAATATCCTCAAGAGAGTTTTTGGTCCCTTCAACTCCTTTTTTAACTGCCAGAAAACGTTCATTTGCTGCCCACTCGAAGTTAGTTTTAATCTCTTCTGCTTGGTAATAATTATAGAACAAAGCTCCAAGCCCAGAAATAGCAATTCCCACAAAAAATACCACTAATGCGTAAAAGTGGTGTCGTACAAACTCAAGAAACTTAAAGTTCGACATTTATTTCTCTCTTGTTAAAAGCCAAAATAAATTAATATTATATTGGTATTGAAGAAATTTTGGAAGTTAAAACAACGGAACCATAAGACAAGATCATTGGTGAAAAAAATCAAATTATACTTAATTGCACTAAAAGGTATTCTGGTCAATATACCGAAAATATATCTTTAGATAACCGCTATCGTTTGTGGTGTGAACCCATCTAGAAAAAAAATCTTCAGAAAGACGTTATGAAAGTGGTGGTAAAACTTTGGCAATAATTTTTGCTGTTTTTGTACTGTTAATTTAGGTTGTTATCTTTTAATTGCAAGGTTGTCTCGTTATGTTTGGCTAACATTTTGTTAGCATTTTCAATATCTTTTTTTGCTTGGTTAAGTTCTGCATCTGCCTTAATTTGTGCAGACATATCTTTAAAGGATATCATATAACTAGCTGGTTGTTTGTCATCATGTGAAAATGTAGAGCCAGATATAATAACAGGGAGTTCAGTTTTATCGGCACTGTTAAGGTAGGTTCTTATTTCTATTAAAGGGCTTTCTTGTATTGCATTTTTAAGAGCTAAAAAATTTATGCATTTATAGTCATCATCTGTTTTATTATTGCAAAAGTCGCTTGTGTCGGTACAAATTGCATTAATATGCTGGCCTAACAAACTATCTATTTCACTGTAGCGTAATATAGAGTGAGATGCCCGGTTAGCAGTTGTTATAACTCCTTCAGAATTAAAGACTAGAAGTCCTTCGGTAATGGTTTCTAATATGTTGCGTTTGTAACTATTTTCTAGGCTTGCAACATTTAATAGAGATTGAAGCTTGTTGTTCTGTTTGGCTATTTTCTCTTCTTGTTCGATATTATGAAATATTTTTTCTAAGCGATGGTATAGTACAGTATAGTTAACAGGTTTTGTGATATAATCAGTAGCACCAGAATCAAAAGCTTGTTTGATGGATGCTTTATCATCTAATGATGTAACCATGAGGATTGGTATATGTGCTATTTTATTGCTGTCTCTAATAATAGAGCAGGCAGCAAAGCCATCCATCTCATCCATAACAGCATCCAATAAAACCAAGTCAACTTTTTTGGATTTTACAATCTCTAAAGCTTCTTTACCGCTTGCTGCATCAAGAATATTGTATCCTTCACTACTTAAAACGGTGCGTAACTCCCGGCGCATGCCTAACATATCGTCTACTATCAATATTACGTTTTCTCTTTTTGTCAAAGCTAATTTCCTGTTATAATAGCAGTTTGCTAAGTTGTAGTTTATTGTTTAATATTGTGCAATTAAGTATATCACAAAGCATATATTTAAATAAACCATAACACATAGTTTCGTTGATTTGGTAGAATGCTTAAATTGATGTAGGGCAAAATGATTTTCTACCTTGTTATTTGCCATCCAATAATAAGTGCTAATGCTCTATTATATTATACTAGATGGTAATAAAGCCATTGTTAACAATGGCTATGAAGATTTATTGTTATTGCTATCGTTGGTTGCAGTTATGTTTAGCTAGCATTAAAAAAATATGACTGCAAAACCCTTGCCCGGATTAAATAAAAAAAATGCCCATTAAAAACGGGAAGAGGTTATAAATGTCTAAAATATTGATTTTGCTTAAAAGCGGGATAGGTAGAACAATTTACACATGGTTTTTGCTTCTCTCTCTCATTCCATTGGTGTTAACTGGTTGGAATGTTATAGAACAGAGTCGCTTAGCCCTGCATATGCAGGGTAGAGATTTTATGGTTGCCACCCTATACGATAAAGCTGGATATATATCTACCTTTTTTGAAGAACGCTTGCGACATTTAGACTTTCATTCTGCTGCATATGATAATATACAGTTTCTTGAAACATTGTTGGCAGCACAGGATAAACAAGGTAAAGATACTGAAACCTTTATAAAAAGTGTAGAGTGGTCACAATTAACCACAGGTGATGGACACAACAGTGACCTGAAGGATTTCCAAACAACATACCACTATCCCAACCTCTATTTGCTAGATAAGTCTGGCAATATACTATTCTCTGCTAGTTCATCTTCTCTGCTTGGCAAAAACATGCTGCATGGTCAGTTAGGAGCTAGTAAATTTGGTGTTGGTGTACAAAAAGCCCTACTGAGTGGTTCGTCAGTAATTACTGATCTAATTATTAACCCTATTTTTGGTAATGACCCTACACTCTTTTTTATTCGCTCCATACTAAACAGAGATGGAGATACAATCGGTGCAGTGGTACTTCAGCCTCCCTTAGAAAAACTATTTAAATTCATCGCCAAGCAAAATGGATCTTCAACTACTCATGAAAGCTATTTAGTAGGAGAAGACCGCATATCGCGATCTTATACTCGTCAATTAGGTAAATCAGCTCTTCTTAGCCAACAAATAGATACTTCTCCAGTGCAAAGTTGGCTGCAAGATAATGGTAAAGATAGTCATAATAGTGAGGTGTTGCAACACGGTGTTGAAGCCAAAGGTTCTTGGGATGTCTATAAAAATTATAAAGGAGTAGAGGTGTTTGGCCATTACACCCACCTGCCAGTTTTGGGCAAGCTAGGGCTGGAATGGGTATTAATTTCTGAAATATCTGTAGAGGAGTCCTATGCTTCTTCTGATGAATTACAGCAAGCGATGTTTATCCGTATTTTTGTTACAGCTTTGGTAGTGTTGCTCGCAGCAGGGTTTATTGCTCTGCGTTTAATTCTACCTCTCCTCCAAATTACAGCTTGGTCGCGGCAGATTGCAGCAGGAAATTTTAAAGAAGAGAAAATCAACGCTTCTAGCAATGAACTAAGTTTGCTGGCAGAGGCATTCTTAGAAATGAGCAAATCTCTACAGCTTTCTGCTGATAATGAAAAGAGAGAAACATGGTTAAAAGAGGCTAGCGCACAGCTTAATAAAAACCTGCGATATGAGCGTACATTAACGCAGTTAGGTCAAGTTGTAAGTAGTTTTCTGGCAGAAAAAATGGAAGCTTCAGTTGGAGTTTTTTATGTGGCAAACCAAGAAAACAGTTTGCAACTAAAGGGGAGCTATGCTTTTGAAAACCCCAAGCTTTTAAAAAGTGAGCTTGCACCAGGAGAAGGTGTAGTTGGTCAGTCTGTTCTTGAGAAAAAAGCCATCACATTAAATAACTTGCCTGATAATTATATATCAGTTCAGTCTTCAATGGGGTCTGCAGTACCAAGAACCTTATTAGTTTATCCTTTTATATATAATGGAAATGTTGAAGCAGTTATTGAGCTAGGGTCTTTCAATGAGTTCACTGATCTGCAAATGAATTTTCTCAAGCAGGCAGCAGAGGGAATTGCAATAAAAACTTCTGTGACAAAATCTCGTGTATTGCAGGAAGAGATGCTGATAAAAACCAAAGAACAGGCTGCATCACTTAAGCAGCAGCAATATGATTTAGAGAACTCCAACAATAAACTGAAAGAGAAGACCAGCTCTCTAGAAATTGCAGGAAAAAGTCTCGAGAAAACGAATGCTAAACTAAAAGAACAGGCTAACTCCCTAAGGGCTTCAGAGTCTCGATTGCAACAGCAGCGTGAGGAGTTACGCGTTTCTAATGAGGAGTTAGAAGCTCAGGCGCAACAGCTAGAGGAACAAAAAGAGATAGCAAACCATAAGAATGAACAGCTACAAGCAGCACAGCTTGAGGTTGAGAATAAAGTTGTTGAGATGGCAAAAGCCAGTAAATACAAATCAGAATTTCTTGCCAATATGTCCCATGAACTACGCACACCTTTAAACAGCCTGTTAATTTTATCTAAAAGCCTAGCAGATAACGAAGAGGGTAATCTTTCTGAAGGTGATGTAAAGGATGCTGAAATTATTTATGGCTCTGCAAGTGATCTTCTCAGCCTGATTAACCAAATTCTTGATTTGGCAAAAATTGAGGCAGGTAGGATGGATGTCCATCCTGAACGTCTGATATTATCTGATATGGCAGCAAACCTAGATAGGCAATTTAGGCCAGTAGCCGAAAAAGCCAATTTAGAATTTAATATAGAGTTTATAGAAGGTAGTGTAGATACTATATTCACCGATCCTGAGAAGGCTGTACGTATTGTTAAAAATTTACTATCCAACGCATTTAAGTTTACTAGCAAGGGTAGGGTAACACTGCGTATATCACCACCAACACAAGGCTGGATACTTAATGATAATAAAATATCTACAGATGGTGGTGTGGTAATAGCTGTTCATGATACCGGTATTGGTATTTCTGATGATAAACACCAAGCTATATTTGAAGCTTTTCAACAAGAAGATGGTTCTACCAGCCGTCAATATGGTGGTACTGGTCTAGGTCTTTCCATTTCTTACCAACTATCTAAACTTTTACTCAGCAAAATCCACCTAGAGAGCGCCCAAGGTAAGGGTAGTGTATTCTCTCTCTTTCTTGCGGTATTACCAGATGGTGAAGTTGACTATAAAACAACCCACACAATCACTTCTGTGCCTATAGAAAAGCCTGTTTCACAAAGACAAATAGAGTTGCCGACATTTTCTATGCCCTCTATAGAAACCAACAAGGTTGACGATACCCAGGAAAAGTATGCCCCTGGTGACAGGTTGATGTTGGTGATAGAGGATGATGAGAATTTTGCAACAGTTATTGTCAATATGGCCCAAAAAACTGGTTTTAAGTGTATTACTGCTCACGATGGTGAAAGTGGTTTGGCTTTAGCTATTAAACATAAGCCAGCAAGTATTATTCTGGATATAGGCCTGCCAGGTATGGATGGGTGGGAAGTGTTAGATAAGCTTAAGTACAATAGTGAAACCAGGCATATTCCTGTTCATATAATGTCGGCTATGGATGATAACATTGAGGGGTTAAAGCGTGGGGCAGTGGGGTATTGTAATAAACCTGTTACTAAGTCTCACATCGAAGAAGCTTTTGCCAAAATGGCGCATTTTGCTGAAACAGAGCCTAGGTCTCTCCTGTTAGTAGAAGATGACGAACTATCACGTAATGCTACTGCCAAACTGTTAGCAGGAAAAGATATTGAAATAGTAGAAACCTCAACTGGTGCAGATACCTTGGAGGTTCTAAAGGTAAGAACATTCGACTGTATGATCTTAGATTTAGGTCTACCAGACATGAGTGGTTTTGATCTTCTAGATATTATTGCTGCTGATGCTTCCCTTAAAGCTCCACCTGTAATTGTTTATTCTGGCAGGGAGCTATCAAGGCAGGAATATGACCGTCTTAAGGCTTACACCAACAGTTTTGTTGTAAAAGGTGTGCAGTCATCAGAACGTCTATTAAATGAGGTCATACTATTTTTACACCGAATGGAGAGAGATTTACCAGATGAACAGCGCACCATGATCCGCAAGCTATATGACCAAGACAATGTTTTTGTAGATAAGACGGTTTTAATTGTAGATGATGATGTGAGCAACCTATATGCTATGGCTAAGCAGTTGGAGAGAAAAGATCTAAAAACAGTTATGGCTGCTGATGGTCAAAAGGCTTTGGATATGTTAGAAAAACATCCTGAAGTAGATATAGTACTTATGGATATAATGATGCCGGTTATGGATGGTTATGTAGCAATGGGAGAGATCCGTAAACTTGATAATTTTAAAAATTTACCTATTATCGCCTTAACTGCTAAAGCAATGTCAGATGATAAGAAAAAATGTCTTGATGCTGGGGCTAGTGACTATCTTACCAAACCTGTGGATATGGGAAAGCTATTCTCACTTATGAAAGTTTGGTTGCATAGAGACACATAATGTATAGGTATATAACATGAGCCGGGATGATCTCCAAGATTTTGAAATACGGCTGCTGTTAGAATCACTGCGTTATCGTTATGATTTTGATTTTAGCAATTATGTTCAGACTTCTCTAAAACGCAGGCTTCTTTATGCCATTAAGGTTAGTGGAATAGAGCATGTCTCTGATGCTATTCCCCGTGTTCTTCATGACGAAGATTTTTTTCAAAAGCTGTTCTATATATTGTCTGTGACAGTAACTGAGTTTTTCCGTGACCCTCAATTTTACAAAACTGTACGCGAACAACTAACACCGCTTCTAGATAAGTTCCCTATTATCAATGTATGGCACGCTGGTTGTGCCACAGGTGAAGAAGTTTACTCCATGGCAATTTTGCTCCATGAAGAGGGGTTATCAGACCGGGTAAGGATTTATGCAACCGATATTAATAACCGCTCTTTATCTATGGCAAAAGAGGGTGTTTATAATATTGATAACCTTAAAGATTACTCTATTAATTATCAAAAATCTGGTGGTAAGGGGTCTTTATCTGACTACTACATTGCCAAATATGGTTTGGCATTAATTGATCCTGAATTAAAGAAAAACATTCTGTTCTCTAATTTTAACCTTGCTACAGACTCAGTTTTTACAGAAATGCATTTGGTGTTATGTCGTAATGTTCTAATTTATTTTGATGCTACACTACAAAACCGGGTTTTAACTCTGCTTAATGATACCTTGGTAGATGAAGGTTTGCTCTGTTTGGGTAGCCGGGAGTCTTTAAAATTTTCTAATGTTGTTAATAGCTTTATTCCAATCTCTGAAAAGTGGCGTATTTTTCAAAAAAAACCTCAAATCAGTAATGAATTATAACCTTGCAAGGTTTTAATAGCTATGCCGTTAAGATACGAGTTTTAATAGGTTAATATAGTATACAATTATAATATAGTATCGAAAAATAATAATCTTTACAAAAGCTTGCTTATTATATTTTCCGATGAGTTTAAGGATGTGATAAAATAATCAGATATTAGATTTTCAGGACATAAATTAGAGTAGGCTGAAAATGCTCATTATTATGTCCATACTGTTAAACCTAGATTCGGCAGTTGTC
>JADGBW010000219.1 GCA_015231305.1 Magnetococcales bacterium
GAAAGTTGGCAGGATAGGCTTGACGTATATAGTGTTCACATAATCTCAAGAAAGTAGCCGAACAAAAAGGGTGTCACTGGCACTCAATATATAAATCTCATGAAAAGTTTTATGAAATAATAACTAAGTAAGAATATTTCATAAAATAAGAGCTCGTATCACATTGTTAAACAGAAATATCTATGTGACAGAACTTATTTGTTTTTGTATATTATGTCTCATATAAAAAATACTATTCATACTGTTATAGCTAAGATCATTTTTGAGGTATTTGATTTTAAATAGTATGAACTAATAGACTTTGGAGCTTAGCTAACTATCATTTATCTCTAAGTTATCAGCTCAATATTTATAATAACAATAATATAGTAAAGGAATTTTTTATGAGAAGATTTACTGAAAGTTTTGGTTTAGTTATATTAAATGTTTTTTTCTTTACACTCCTATTATTTCCACTTAATGCTCAAGCCTCAGCAGACTCTAAAAACCTTATAGTAAAAGCAACTGAGCGATTTAGCATTCCTTATGGAAATGAGTCTCGAACGACCGCTTTATGGTTTGATAAAAACAATGATCTTGCTTTCTACGGGGCTTGTGGAGTTCCAGGGACGTATTGGCTATGTGGATTATACGCTGCAGATAATTCTAAGCTGATTCTCCAAAGTGAAAATTTTCTTGATACTAGATTTTGTCCTATCTATCAACTTACTGATGATATTTTCCTTGGTACAAGCGGAAAAAGTGAGCACGTATTTTACTACAAAAAGGGTGATGCTTCGGCTACGTTGATTGGTAAAAAACGTCACGATATAATTCTTCAGGATATAGTCGACCTAAATGATGATGGTCGAGATGAAATAATTGTCATCGATGAATCTGCAAAAAACATACAAGCTTACTCAATTGAACAGGCAGGGTTGGTACTTTTGGCATCTAGTGAAACCGAGACCAGTTCTGACTATAGAGGACTGCACAGAATAAGCCGAAATGAAATTTCTGTTATAGAAAATGAAAATAGATCGACAGGTGTATATTTCAAAGTGTGGGACTTCTTTTCTAAAAACAAATTCTCTGAAGAAAATATTGAAAAAATATTGTTTGGAACCAAAAAAAATAGATGGGGAGTTAAGTATGATAAAGATGATCAGTTCTTGTATTTTGAGAAGTCAGAACCAGTTAATGTGGGACATAGCTATAACCTGCTTACCAAAATAAAAACTCCTTCAGGGGGGAATATTCAAGTATGTGGTATTAATTATGATAAGCAAAGCTGGGGTCATGTTAAAGGTGGTTACCCAAAAGTTAGTGCTGAAGGGAATATTGTTAAAACTATTAAGCAGCACTACAGAGGGTGGGTTTATAAAATAGGGTATGGATCAATAAGAACTGAGCAAATAAGTAGACATGATAGTATTAAAGAACTTAAACTTAAACTTGCTCCTATCGAAAGAAAGCATATTAAAAAGATAGAAAACTGTTGGCAAGTAAGCTCAAATACAAAATTTTGTGAAATAGGGCGAGGCTCTTTAGAAGGTATTGAGTATATCAAAACCAGAAAGGCAGGCCACTTAATCCTGGCATATGAAGAAGATATTATATTTGGAGCATTCCAATTCCATGGCATAGATTACACCTATATACTACCAACTAGGAAAAATGATCGTTATAGCCGCAAAACAAGAGAACCTCCTCTAACCCCATTTATTTTGTTCAAGGGTAATGTTTTTAAGGGGGAAAATATTAGTTTCCTAAAAGCAATACCGATAAAAAGTATTCTTGAAAACGAAAAAATTGACGATTTACGCTTTTCAATAATAGGAAATATGTTTGTAACTCACACTAGAGGGAAAACAACTTTTTATGATCTAGACATCTACTATGATAAGAATGCTGTTGCTGTTGAGTCTTGGTAATCATTTAACTTTTGGCAAGATTAACCAGTTTAGGGTTGGTGAATGCTGTACAAGCGATCCACGTACAACAACTGGCAAGAAAATATTCAAAAAAATTGGATCTAAAAGGTGGCTTCCTTAGCACCAAGTTAAGTACCATACTTCTTGACCAGTAAGGCAAACTCTGTGAGAGGAAAGTGAACGAATAATTGATTGAAAAGAGTGTTTGCTCTTACCATGAAATGGTCTTCTCGGTTAACGCTGCAAAATAGGATTGCCTAGCTTCCTTTTTGCAGCGTTAAACGGGAGGGTGCATCCTAAAAATGCTGTTTAGTAAAAGTGTGAATCCATGAAACATTATTTGGCTATACTAATTGCCCTACTCTTTTTCGTATCACAGACTGCTTTGGCAAATGACAAAGTTTGCAACCAAACTACATGCCTAGAAAATAATAAAGAAATGCTGTGGCTTTACAAGCAGGGCAAAATCTTTAAAAAGGTCAACTTAGGCTCAAAAATTATTTTATTAAATCATGATGATAAAAAAAATATTTTTCTTGTCATTACAAAGGGTGATTTTTTTATTATCGATGAAAATGGCAAGCTTTTAAGAAAACAAAAAATGCACTTTCAGCCAGATGGTGCATTCATTGAAAATCAGACTGTCTATGTCCGTCAGTCTGGAGCTTTAATCCACCGCTTGGATATTTCAAGAGAAAAAATTATCTTAAATGTTCTAAAAAGTTTTGGCGAAGATATTCTTTTATATGTCGACAAAGGTAATGATAGTCTACAATTCACCAAAGACCATATAATCGATAATAACGGCAAAAAAACCTCTATTATTGTCCTAGCTTCGTCTGGAAACGAGCTAATTTTTTTTAATAAACAAGGAAAAATTCAATCTGTCAATCGATCTGGTAATTTTAAACATTTAACAGGTTTTAAATATGAACCTCTCTATCCTGGAGAGATTGTAAGTTATTTTTCCAAAGCATCATGGTCTAAGCGAAAGGAAATGCTTCAGGCATTCCATGGTAAACAGATTCTGGGAGAGTTGGCTTTAAAATATTCCCAAAAATTAAAACAGTTTAATAGTAAACATAGGAGCAACCTCGTAGCGATTATACTTAAACTAGAGCCTACTGTACGAGAAACTATTTTTTATGAATTAAAAAGAAAGAATGATTTTGACTTTAACTCTTTAACCTTCACCTCAACAGGCAAGGATGTAACCAAAAGCTCTGCCAAGCTTATGAGCAAACTAACTGCTTATTTCCAATCCGCACAATATAAGGATGTGATTAGCTACGAGAACAAAACTATCTCAATTGAACTTCATGGGCATGGTAAGAAAGATTATTATCTCGAAGCCAGGGTTCCAAATTTTGGCAGTTTAGTGACTATTCATGGAAAAGTAGATTGCACTCTGATAACAACTTCAGAACTAAAAAAAGACCGTTCATCTTTGTTTTTGCCTGTCTCTTATGCACTATATAAAAGATATGCTTACGACTGTAAACCTGTCGACTCACTAAAAAAGGTTGTTAGTGATGTTAAGAAATTGTTCAGTCGGTTTAAGCAGAAATCTAACTTTTCTGACGTAAAATATAATTGGCCTCTACATAGTGAAGAGTATGTACGAGATTTAGTCTCCTATAAACCTTGTTACAACCCATATAAATATTGCCAGAGTCCGTGCAGTGATTATAGCGACAAAAGTAAAGGGTTTCTATCTAGCTCTCCCCGTGAAAAATGTGTTGATCTTTGCACCTCAAAGTACTATGACTGCATTCAACAACTTAAAAAAGGCCATTAAATCAATAAATACCCATATGAAGGTGCTAGCCCGAACCTGTGCACGGTGCGAAAGGAGTTACAAAAAGCACTGGACAAATGGATGTATAGAGTTTCCAATTGAAATTGGCACATATGATATGCATCACTGTCATTCCCGCGTAGGCGGGAATCTAGAGAATCCAACGTTGTTACCCTAGATTACCACCTACGCGGTAATGACGAGAACTGAGCATTATGTGACGTTTAAAAATGGACCTGCTATAATATTATGTTGAAAGAATTATCCAGATATATATATGTTATGGCATAACGCAAATGGGTATTTTAAATGATGGAAAACAGACGTGATAAAGTAGACACTTACCCCAAACCTAACCTTGTCCTGATATTTCATGAAGAATAGCCGCTATGCTGCCCCATGGATTGCCAGAACTGCGTTGCAAGATAAATTTTTAAGGATCACATACTGACAGTATGCTCAACTAAAAAATTCAACCTGCGCCTTGTTCTGACAACCCATGGAACAACCTTTCGGCCACTCTTCATGAAATATCCTGGCTAGCAGATACTTGCAGAACAAATGGTTACAGTCATATCAAGTTTGAGCTACTACAATTAATTAATACTCTGTTTCAATTGCTTTGATGATTGCTTCAAGTTGCTTTAACTCTTC
>JADGBW010000093.1 GCA_015231305.1 Magnetococcales bacterium
TTATAAGCCTAGGGTGCACCAAATCACTTCGTAAGCCTCCACTAGCTGCTAACGGCAGTTGATGGATAATGTTTATGTCCATGCTCTGGCACATCTCTCTAAAATCTTGAATAGAACACATATGAATGTTGGGGGTATCGTACCAGCGATAAGGAAGAACTCTTGTCCGGGGCATGCGGCCTGTCAAAAACAGTCCAAAGCGGACTCGCCAGTAAGCAAAATTAGGAAAAGAGACAATAACCCGTTTTCCCACACGCAGCATCTCTTGTACAACAAACTTTGGTCTGCGTGTGGCCTGTAGTGTTTGCGATAATATAACATAGTCAAAGGCATCGTCATGGTGATCAGATAGCCCTTGGTCAATATCACCTTGATAAACAGGCAGACCTCTAGAAATACAGGTGTGGACCCCTTCATGGTCTAGCTCTACCCCAAAACCGTGGCTCTCTTTATGGCTAATTAAATAATCCAGTAAAAGCCCATCGCCACAGCCTAAATCTAACACTCGGCTGTTTTTTTCAACCAAGTTAGCAATTACCTCAAGATCAACTCGCAACAAAGTCATATATTATGTACTCCCATTACCAGAAGTTATGGGTTCGTCTGTAAAATCTTGGTAGAGGCGGAGTAAAAAAGAGGCCAGAGATTGTTGATAGTTAACAGACTCCATAAGGAAAGCATCATGACCATGATGAGATGAGAACTCTTCAAATGAGACGGTTTTATTGTGCCAATTTAATATTTTTACTAGCTCTTTAGAGCGAGAAGTATCAAAACGCCAGTCAGTATTAAAGCTCATGATTATAATGCGAGAGTTGACCTTCTCCAGTCGCTTTGCAGTGGTTTCGGGGTCTGGAAATGGGTCAAATTGATCCATGGCTTTGGTGATATAAAGATATGTATTTGCATCAAATTTAGTGACAAACGATGAGCCTTGATAGCGTAAGTAGGACTCCACCGCAAAATCATGGTCAAAATCGTTGCTAGTAAGCTCAGGGTTTTGCATACGGCGACCAAACTTTTTATCTAAACCTGCCTCAGATAGGTAGGTGATGTGTGCCATCATACGGGCAATTGCCAAGCCATTTGCTGGGTCAGTGCCTTCGTAGTATTCACCATTATTAAAATTTGGGTCTAGCATTATCGCTTGTCTTGCAACAGCATTAAAGGCGATATTTTGTGCTGTAAGCCTTGGTGTAGAGGCAATAATCGCACAACCATGCACCATATCAGGATAATCCAAAACCCACTGTAGGGCGATCATTCCACCCATAGAGCCGCCTGCTACTGCAAGTATTTTTTTAATACCAAGATGGTCTATTAAAGCTTTTTGCAGTCTAGCGATATCACCAATAGTGATCATGGGAAACTTAAGGCCAAAGGGTTTCCCTGTTTCAGGGTTAATGCTAGACGGACCAGTAGTGCCGTCGCAGCCACCTAAATTATTGCTGGATATAATAAAAAAGTAGTCTGTATCAAAGGGTTTGCCAGGGCCAATATAGTGGTCCCACCACCCCGGTTTTTTATCGTCGGCTTTGTGGCGACCAGCAGCATGGGCATTACCTGAAAGAGCATGGCAGACAATAATAACGTTGCTGGCATTGGCGTTTAAGGTTCCGTAGGTTTCAAACGCAACATCAACCGGACCCAAGCTTTGGCCACATTCCAGGGCGAGGGGTTGCCCACTATCAAATAGTGTAACTTTTTGTTGCTCCACAATACCGACTGAATTGTCGGGGCTGGTTTGTGAGTTACCCATTATACCTCAAAGCCAAAAACTTGTTATCAACAAGTTTAAGAGGAGTAATATTCAGAACTCTACATTCTCACCCTTCGCAACTTCATGGTCAAGGGGATATGGGAAAAACAGGTGTGGTTATCTATTTTTTTAAACCACCTGTCTCCCCAAAGCTCTTAACTATTTCTTGTTTGGCTGGTTTTTTTACGCGGTGATAGGGGTAGCCATGTTGTCCAGCCATTTTGCGGTGAATTTGCCTGCATCTGTTCTTCCCAGCCTCCTTTACCGTCGTCACGGAACTCTATTACAGGTTTTGTCTTTAAGTTAAAGTTGTGTTGTTTAATGCGAGTCATGCTATGGGTGCACTCTGGGCTGTCCATACCCAATGTATACATTAATACCTGAAATTTTTTACAACGTTGTTCTGCTTCGCTAGTTGGGGTGTGGGATAAGGAAGAGACAAAATGTTGGGCTAAAGCACTACCTGACAGGCCTAAGTTAATTAAAACCTGCTTAATAAACTGTGGCCTTTCATGGATTTGGGCAAAAAGATGGGCTTGGTTGGCTAAAAGATCTTCTGTAAGCAGAGATTGTAATAAAGTACGGAGTTCAAGAGGGGTCAGCAGCATTGTTCCTGCTGCTGATAATAGGCAGCCTAGTTGTCTGCTGCGGATGTCTAAAGTTGCTTTTAAATGTGAATAGTCCAAGCTTAAATTATTGTTTCGCTGTTTAAATGACCTCTCCATTGCTGTTGCAAATTCATTGCTTTTATAACGACGGCCACGGGATGTTCCATCATAACAAAGAATAGTATCAAATGTAATTTCTGCTACATCAAAAAGAGTAGATAAATCGTTATTTTTACCATATTTTGCATGGTCTAAGTTGGCTACATCGGGAAGAGTTACTCCCTTATTTCTGATTGTCTCAAGCTCGTTGCGTAATTTCCATATGGCTCTGTAAACTGCGCCCGGTTCTTGGCTTGCGTGTCCTCTGAGTTCTGTTGTTATATAATCTATGCATCTAAGGTAAATATTTGCTTTTTCTTCTATAGGTATAGAGTCCATTGTTAAAGCCTCTTTAATTAACTAAAATTAGCATGGACATTGTGTTAAAATGATGGCCGTTTCATAACCTTGTAGTTTACTGGCGATCTTCTGCACAACATCCTGGTTATAGTCGTCCTGAAATTTTGGACAATATTTAGTTAAAAAGATTCATTAAATTTTGTAAAAGTAACTACTGAAGCCCCACACTACTTACAATAATTGTGAGAACTCCTGTGGGGTGGTTGGTAATTTTAAAACTGAGTTTTTCCCAATGTAATTGAAGGTTTGATTTCTTAAGCTTGTTTAAATAAACAAAGCTTTCAAGATAACTACCTAAAAACTGCAATTTCAATTGATACTTGTAAAATTTGGGAGTTGTTTTTTCCTCATTGTTAGTTTCTTGCGCTTTTAACAACAGCTTTTTCGGTAGCTGTTTTATGCTGTAAAGCTCCAAGTCACCCTTATGCTTTATTAAGGTAGCCTCAATTTTGTCTCTTTGTTTATTGTTGTGTAAAACTATACCAGACTTGGCAAGTAGTTTATCTAGCATGCTGTTTTGTGCTGTTAAGTGGTCTATCTTTTGTTTAACAATAGTGTTTGGGCCTTGTAACATGTTTTTTCTGTTTTGGGCTATTAGAGATTCCATTGTAACAATGGTTTTTTGTTGAGCCTCTAACTGATTTGTCAGCACAGTTATCTGCTGTTGTTTAATTTGATAATATTGCGTATACCAAAACGATATTATTGTAACCATTAATGTAAGAAGCAGTAAAAACCGTTCTCTTGTGGTGTAACTGTCAATTATAGCACAAGTTTTTGTTATGGCTTTTAGTATGTAGTTCATGGTTTGCCTTGGGTTGTCAGCCGTAAGAACAGGGGCTGGCTTTGGCTTGATTGAGGGTTGTTATGGGAATAGTTTTTTTCATCTCCTATCTGGTTAAGGGAAAACTTTTGCTGATGTTTGACAGTACTGGCTAGTTTTTGAATATATTTTGTAATTAAATCAGGGGATGACCTCTTGGCATACCCTTCAATTGTCCAGGGTTGGTCTTGGTTGTTAATGGCAATATTTGTTAACCATATTCCTTCAATATTTGCTTGAGCTATCTGTTCTAAAATATATGCAAAAGAGTTAACATTTTTAACGTTTATTTTAATACCATCTTCAATAAAAGTTTCTTTAGCGACAATCTTCTCTCTTAGTGATCTCTCTTTGGCTAATAAGTTACTGTCTGGCCCAAGGCTGTTTTGTAAGGAGTATATATTTTTTGTTATTTGTTCTTGTTTTTGTTGGAGCGTAGCAAGGCTATCTGTTTGTTGCTTTATAAAAGACTCTGTTTTAAAAGACAAAATACTAAGGGTCAAAATTAGTGCTGCTAAAATGGTTAAAATAGTAACAGCAGATAACAGGTTTTTTTTCGGTAGAAATTGGGGATGGAAGAAGTTGATTTTTTGTTGCATCATCCACCTGCACTTGCTTTATTATTTAACAATGCTGCACCTATTGCTGGCAGTGCATCTATTAAATCATTTTTTGGTAAATCTGTGGGAATATCAATAAATTTTTTTATATCAAACTCTTTAACTACAAGCTCAAGGCGAGAAGATAGGGCAGTTTGTAATCCGGGTAGTGGTTGTGAGCTAGGTAGTAAATAGAGAGCATTTATAGTGGGTTGATCAAAGGTTCCTGCAAAAAAATCCATGGTACGTCGTACCTCTAGGGCTACCTCATCTTGGGAGGCAGCAGAAAAGCTGGTTAACTCTTCGCTTAGAGATATGGAGTTTATAATTGTTCTGGCAATATAAAGAGTATTTTGCTTAATAATTAAAAGTGTACCTCCTTTTCTGTCTAACTGTAGCAGCCCTAAGCCCTTGGATTGTTCTGGCAGTTGAGCGGCCAGTGGCACAAGTGATAGCTCCGGTATAGTGATATTGTCGAGTTTAAGGCCACTGTTTAAACTTAAATGGCTCCACTTTTCAATTGTGCTTTTTTTAGCTGCTGCAACATATATACGGTTAGGCTCAGCCCCAGTTTTACTTGCTGGTATATCAAATAGATCAACTACCATCTCAGAGGCTGGTTCTGTTATATGCTCTTGGATTTGCCACTGCATTGCATCCTGCCACTCATCTTTTGGAGTGTTAGGGGCATCCATGAGAAATAGTTGATAATCATGCTGGTTTAAAACCATAGTAGTAGGGGTGTTGCGGAGCTTATATTTATTAACTATATCTGCAATAGTTGCACTACTTGTGGTTGCATTTTTCAAGCGGATGCATAGGGTTAGTTGGGGTCTACCTTCACTATTTTGGCGTATAGTTACAATGTGCACAATTGTTGGTGAAAACTGTACGCATGCCCTGTCACCGCTTCTACGGTTAGTGAAAGGCGATAAAATATTTGCTATAAGACCCATAATTCATGAAATATCCTCATTTAGGATTTGATCCATACAGTAATTATTTTACCCAAATCATTGTTGATATAGTACATTAACCTACTCTTATATAATAGATAAGGCAATTTATTAAGCCAATAAAAACAGAGGTATTTTATTTCTATGGCTCCTATTTGTTAGTTAGCCATTTTTAATGGTTAGTTGCAAAAGTTATTTATTAATGGTAATGGTTGTTGGTTTTGCACTGTTATTGTACTTTTTAAGGCTTAGTAACTGACTCATGACGAAGAGAGAGATATAAGATGGCTAACGTCGTTATTGTGGGAACCCAATGGGGTGATGAGGGAAAAGGTAAAATTGTCGATCTACTAACGGAGTCGGCAGATACGGTCGTTCGTTTTCAGGGTGGGCACAATGCTGGGCACACTCTTGTAATTGAGGGTAAAAAATATATTTTACATCTAATTCCCTCAGGTATTCTTCGCTCTGGTAAAGTTTGCGCTATTGGTAACGGAGTAGTGCTAGACCCGTCTGCTCTTATAGAAGAGATAGATAACCTAAAAGAGCAAGGGGTAACTGTGAGTGGAAGCTCCTTTAAAATCTCATCTCTTACCAATCTTATTATGCCCTATCATAGAGAGTTGGATCAGGCTCGCGAAAAACGTAAGGGCAAAGGTAAAATTGGCACAACAGGTCGGGGTATTGGTCCTGCTTATGAAGATAAAGTAGCCCGTCGTGGTATTCGCATGGGTGATCTTTATAACCAGCAGGTTTTTGAGTCTAAGTTACGAGATAACTTAGCCTATCACAATTTTATGTTAGAGAATTACTACGACTCCCAAACCTTCAACTTTGAAACCATCCGTGACGATTATATGCGAATGGCAGAAATTATTGCTCCCTTCGTAGACGATGTTGCCCTGCTATTATCTAAAGATATTGCAGCTGGCAGGTCTATTCTTTTAGAGGGCGCGCAGGGAACCATGTTAGATGTAGAGCATGGAACCTATCCATTTGTTACCTCTTCAACCACTGTTGCAAGTAGTGCAAGTAGTGGTGTGGGTATTGGACCAACAGCAATTGATTATGTCTTGGGTATTGTTAAAGCCTACACTACCCGCGTTGGTGGTGGTCCTTTCCCTACTGAGCTTTTTGATGCAGTGGGGGAGCGACTTGCCAAAGTAGGTGGTGAAGTTGGCGCAACAACAGGCAGGGCGCGTCGTTGTGGTTGGTTTGACGCGGTTGTGGTTAACCATGCAGCACGGGTTAACGGTTTAACTGGATTAGCCCTAACTAAACTAGATGTTTTAGATGGTCTTGAAACTTTAAAAATTTGTGTTGCATATGAGAGAAATGGCATGCGTATAGACACTATGCCAACAGATGCTTCTACCCTTGAGGCATGTGTGCCTATTTATGAAGAGATGCCAGGTTGGTCTGGCTCTACTGTAGGCTGTAAAGATCTAGATAGTCTACCTCAAGAAGCGCGTAATTATATTAAGCGTTTAGAAGAGTTGGTGGGAACACCTGTTGCAATTCTATCCACTGGTCCTGATCGTGAAGAGACCTTGGTTATAGATAGTCCGTTTGGCAAATAGGTTTTATTAAACAGATCAGTTTTTTTTACAAATTATCCAGCAAAAAAAAATCGTAGAAGCAATTTAGCTTCTACGATTTTTTTTGTGTGTTAAAGATTGTTAAATATATCTATACCTTCTCGTTAAGCACACCTTCAACAATCTCTTTGTAACGTTTTTTTGCTTCAGATGTTGCGGTACGTGCTTCATCTTCAAATTTTGATACCTTGAAAAATTCACCGCCCAATAGTTTTATTGCTTTCATACCCCCTAAATTTTTAATAGCTACAGCAATCATTTTTTTAGCAGTAGGGTGGGCTTTCATGCGGGCATAAGCTTTCTCAAGTTGAGAGTCGCTCTTTTGTAGTACAATACCATAAGCAAGAATTTTACCGGTCATAGATTCTGCACGCATAAACCCGCAAGCTTTTGTCAATATTTTTCCGCTACCTTTTTCTTTCTGGCTTTCATGAACAAGCTTTGTTACGAAGATCTCCGCTGCTTCTGTATCGTCAGTAACATATTTTTCTAACATGGTGATTAGCTGGGCTTCATCTGCTATTTGGGTCATTGCATGGGCAAGAATACCGCTGGCTTTTGGGTTTTCAGCTGCTGCTGCTAATGCACGAACCAGAGGTTCAATGGCAATCTCTTTGCGGTTTATAAGGCCAGCAGCAAGTATAACAATACCAGGTGAGGCATCATCTAGAAGTTTCATAGCCTCTAAAAGCTGCTCCATTGAGCCTTTACCCATAATCTCCATTGCCCAGATTGTCTCTGCCTCTTGTTGCCCTTGAGGTGCAGTAGCAATAGAGCGGATAAGATGGTTAACCGAGCCTTGTTCGGCAATGCTTGTAGCCAGTTTTTTCATAGCTTCAGGGCTGCCTGTAGCATGGCGAAGAGCATCAATCAGTGGGTTGATACCTGTTTTTGAGGTAATGCCCTCAACTAATGAGTCGATGAGAGGAACATCATTAGAATTAATTTTTTGTAAGCAGTCCACCATATGGAATGCCTTAACATCTGGATGTTTAAGGATAGCACTAATTAACTGGTTGATATCATCAGGGCTATCTTTAAATTCTGGTACGACCTCACACATGTGCTTTATTTTGTTTTCTGCAAGGACAGTTCCTACACTAGCTGCTTCTTTAGCTTCTTCAGCTTTTTTCTGGGCTTTTTCAGCCTTTTTTTTGCTTTCGGCTGTGACGGGCTCAACTCCTTCAACTTTTGGGGTAAAGCGGGAATTTAGGTTTTCTACAGCACCTCCAGCAGTCTCACCCAGCGTGTTTTCCAGGGTAGCGCGAATTTTTGCTAATTGTTCCGATGTGTAGAGGTCTCGTTCTGCCATGGTCCACTCCTTGAAGGCTTCAGGATAGATTCTCTTCGAAAAAAAGAAGATTATTATAATAACAAACTACAAAATATGAAAAAATGAGTAATTTATATTTGTTTTTTGAAAACCAGATCGTTCAATGTTACATTTTAAAATTGAGTTGAACATACTTACATCAACATAATATAAAGAACCTAGTGACTATGCCAGAATATGATCTGCTTTCCAAGAGTTAACGGGTTTTACTATATTTTTTTTTGGTAATATACTCTTTTGGTAAATAACTAAGTAAGGAAAAGCCATGACAGTACAGACTGCAAAACCTCTTGTGCTATTGGATGATCTTGATGAAGAACGATTTCAGTGCTATATGGATAGTAAGTATTTAGCCGTTGATACTGAAACACTAGGTCTACAAGTCAAACGTGATCGCCTGTGTTTGGTTCAGATGTGTAATGAGGATGGTGTTACCACTCTTGTTCAGACAAAAAGCTATAATGCACCTCGTTTGAAAAAGGTTTTAGAGTCTCCAAAAGTAGAAAAAATATTTCATTTTGCCCGTTTCGATTTAGCAACCTTGCGCCACTGGTTGGGATGTCAGGTAGCCCCAACTTTTTGTACTAAAATTGCTTCTCGCCTTGTTCGTACCTACACCGATGGCCACGGTTTAAAAGATATAACTCGTGAGCTTTTAGATATAGAACTAGATAAACAGCAGCAATCTTCAGATTGGGCCGCAGATGTTTTGTCTCAGCAGCAGATTGAATATGCTGCCTCTGATGTAATCCATTTGGTTGAGATGAAGCAAAAACTCGCTGCTATGCTGCAACGTGATGGACGTACCCAACTGGCAAATGTCTGTATGGATTTTCTGCCCCATAGGGTAAGCCTTGATTTGGCTGGATGGGATGAAGAAGATATTTTTTCTCACTCCTCAAAGCGTAAATAGTTATGATGAGACGTGGTGCAGAGTGATATTATGGATATAAGTGGGGTTCCAGTTTTGGTAACTGGAGGGGGTAAAAGAATTGGCAAAGCTTGTGTTGAAGCCTTAGCCCAATCTCACGCTAGTGTTGTTATACATTATGGTAGCTCCAAAAAAGAGGCTGAATTTCTTCTTACTAAAATTCGTAAGGAGGGAGGCAAAGCTGCAATGGTGCAAGGTGATTTGGCAAACCCTGATGAGGTTGGCTCTATTATGCAACAGGCAGGGCAATTTTTTGGGCCAGTGCAAATATTGCTCAACAGTGCAGCTATATTTAAACCCGGTTTGTTTAAAAACACCGATTTAACACAGTGGCATGAACATTTAAATATTAACCTAACTGCACCATTTATATTAATGCAGGAGTTTGCAGCCCAACTACCGCCTAAAACTCCTGGTAAAATCATCAACATTATCGACCAGCGTATTAAGAGGCCCAGACCAGGACATATAGCTTACAACACTGCAAAAAGTGGTTTATGGACATTAACCCAAATTGCAGCTCAAGAGATGGCTCCTTGGATTCAAGTTAACGCTATTGCTCCTGGGCCTATACTTCCAGCCCCAGACCAGCCAGTTGCCAGTTTTGAAAAAGTCGCAAAAGCTACACCTCTTGGACGGCCTGGAAGCACAGATGATATAGCCCAAGCAGTTATTTTTTTAATAAAGCAAGAGTATACTACCGGGGAGATAATTCGAGTTGACGGTGGCGAACATTTACAATAAACCTAAATTCAACAATTAGCGTTGTGAAGCGCATATTGCCAGACCTAGGATAATAATTAAATTTTTGATGTGGCTGCTTACAATTGCCATTATGATTAAAATTTGGGGGCGTGAGATGAGCAAAAACCTTGATAAAATAGAGATAAAAGATCTGCAATTGCGGTGTATAATTGGTATTCAAGACTGGGAGAGAAAGACTCTACAAGATGTTTTGATTAATTTAACCATGTTTACAGATCTTACAGCATCAGGTAAAAGTGACAACATTGACGATACTGTTAACTATAAAACCCTTTGTAAACAGATAATAGCGATGACAGAAGCTTCCAGTTTCTTTTTGGTTGAAAAATTAGCTAGTGCAATTGCTGACCTAGCTTTAGGGGATGAACGGGTTGAGATGGTGCAGGTTACAGTTGAAAAACCAGGTGCGCTACGTTTTGCCCGCTCAGTTGGGGTAACTATTCAGAGGTCTAAATAGAGCTTGTGTCAATCCCGGTTATCATATCCTTCGGCGCAAATGTTGATCCCCTCAATAATTTGCATAGAGGTTTGTTGAGCCTGCACAAAGAGATAAAATTAGAAGATATCTCAACGGTTTGGCGCACAGACCCTCTGCCTGACCCAAAGCAAGGGGCTGATTATGACCTTGGTGGAAGTTATCTAAACGGTGCGGTGTTGTCTTTTACCAAAATTGACCCTTTTTCGTTAAAAAAAATCCTTAAAAATATTGAGGCAGATTGTAGCCGGGTTCCTAGTAATAATAAGTTTGCTCCTCGTCCAATAGACTTAGATATTGTCATGGTAGGCGATAGAATAGTTGACTCAGATAATTTAACTCTACCCGACCCGGAAATTTTGCAGCGATCATTTGTTGCGCTTCCTGTTGCACAACTAGCTCCAGAGCTTCACCACCCTTTAGAGAGTAAAAGCATGGCAGATATAGCTGCTGATTTTTTAGCTATAAAAGATGGTATGACAAAGGATCAAAAGGCAACTGATTTGTTACGGTCTATATTAGATTAGAGGTGTGTTTAAACCTAATAATCTAGGTAAAAGCTTAATGCAGAAAATAAAATTTTGCCTTAATGGTTTGAATTTTAGAATTTTTTTGTTAAGTCACTATAGCGGTTGTATGTAAAACCCAGAAATGAGTATAAAAAAAATTATGTGACTCTAAAAATGTATTGGCTTGTTACTCATGATTAATTCCGTTACTTTGTGTCACTGTGATAAATTGTTGAAGTAAAATTTTATGGTTTTTGTTGGCAGGTTTGTGATACATATCTTGCGTGTACTTATGGTTTAACTGTTTGACGGATATTCCTATGTTTGAAGGTGTTTTTTCAGCGTTAATTACCCCATTTACCAATGGTCGCTTGGATCGCGATGCTATGGCTAAATTGGTGGAATATCAACTTGAGCAAGGGATCACTGGCGTTGTTCCTTGTGGTACAACTGGTGAGTCGGCAACTTTAACCCATGAAGAGCATAAAGAGGTCGTACGCTTTTGTGTTGAATTAGTCGCAGGCCGGGTTCCGGTTATTGCTGGAGCAGGCTCCAATGCAACAGCTGAGTCTATTGAGCTTAGCCGCTTTGCTAAGGATGTAGGAGCCGATGCTGCTCTTCTAATTACCCCTTATTATAATAAACCAACTCAACAAGGGCTGTATCAACACTATAAAAGTGTCGCAGATGCTGTTGATCTGCCAATTATTCTTTATAATGTTCCTGGTCGTACTGCCATAGACATGCAAGCAAGCACTGTTGGTAGGTTGGCACAGGTTGCAAACATTGTTGCCATTAAAGAAGCCACTGCTGACATGGAGCGGGCATCTATAATACATAAACAGTGCGGGGATAAAATTACACTCATCTCAGGTGATGATGCTACATTTCTGCCGTTTTTATCTGTTGGAGGTGGGGGTGTTATTTCTGTGGTCGCAAATATAGCCCCTAAATCCATGGTAGCTTTGTGGCAGGCTTTTAAAAATGGTGATTGGGCAACGGCTCACCGCCACCATCAGGAACTACTAGATTTAAATGGGCTACTGTTTTGCGAGTCAAACCCTATCCCCATTAAAGCTGCAATTTCTATGATGGGGTTGTGTGGTCCTGAGTTGCGTATGCCACTAACCCAGCTAGGAGAAGAAAACCGAGAACCTTTAAGGCAAGCTCTAGCAGAACTTAACCTTGTCTAGTATTTATAAATTTTGGTTTTATACATTTGGTAGTTTTTACAAATTTTTGCTAAAGGAATCAACATGAAGAAACTTGGACTCACTCTAACAGCTGCTCTATTTTCTCTAACATTTGCTGCATCACCATCTTTTGCTGCTGATGCTGTTAAAGGTATGAAATATGCAGCGAAAAAATGCGCAATGTGTCACAATTTTGGGCCCAAAATAAAGAAAAAAGGAAAAATTGGTCCAAGTCTAGCTGATGGTATTATGGGTAAAAAGGCTGGACAAGTTGCTAAATTTAAATATTCCAAAGCTATGAAAAAAGCTGCTGATGGTGGTCTGGTTTGGAATGAGGAAAATCTTGATGCGTTTTTGAAAAAGCCCAAAAAGTTTTTAAAGAAAACCAAAATGGCTTTCCCAGGTATTAAGAAAAAAGGCCAGCGTGATAATGTAATTGAATTTTTAAAGTCAATTTAATAGTTGTAATTTAACACCCGGATATAGTTTGCCAATATCCGGGTGTTGCCTATGTTCATAAAGTTGGCACTAAGTTATTACCAGCAGCCAAATATAGTTTTATAATAGTGTTGATTAGAATATTCCTACATCTTTTGGGTTTAAGTTGCGTTTTTAAATTATGTCAGATCAAGGAAATAAGGACTTTCACACTATAATACTAACTCTGCTGGGTGTGGCTGCTCTTGTTATTTTTTTCCGTTTTTTTTCAGACGAGTTTAGTGCAGGCACTGCTAAACAACATGTTTCATCTGTTGTGACGCAGGTTGAACGGGGCAAGCGGATATCGCGAAGTTGCACTGCATGTCACGACTTAACCAGTGCTAGACGGACAACTCTAATTGGTCCTCCACTTTGGGGTATAATCAATAATCCCACAGGTACTGCCAAAGGTTATAAATATTCCAAGGCACATATGGAGGCAGTCGAGGCTGGATTGGTCTGGACTGAAGAGAACCTAGACTCCTACCTTACCAACCCTAAAGCATTTATCCCAGGCAATCGTATGGCCTTTGCCGGAATTAAGGTTGATGAAGAGCGTTGGGCACTTATTGAATATCTAAAAACCCTACAAGATAAAAGCGACCTCGACAGTTATGAACACCCCCTTATTGATCATGCGCAGTTTTCTGGTAACGGAAATACTGGCTCAATAAGCTATAAGGTTCGTGTAAAAAGAGGTAGAATTGTTGCTGAGAAGTGTGGTGCATGCCATGATCTTACCAAACGTAAACGCAATATTGTTGGCCCGCCACTATTTGGAATTGTAGGTCGCCCTTCTGGTGGGGTTGTGAGTTTTAAATACTCCAAAGGCTTTAAAAAGAAAGCATCTGAAGGTTTAGTCTGGACTATTAAAAACCTAGACACTTACCTAACCAATCCCAAAGAGTTTATACCAGGAACAAAAATGTTGTTTTCAGGGGTGAGCAATCCCAAACAGCGCGAAAACCTACTTACCTACCTTAGAACGCTAAAATAGGCATCTAATGGGTATTAAAATAATAGCAGATAACCGCAAAGCTCGCTTTAACTATGAGATTATAGATAAGTTTGAGGTAGGGGTTATGCTTCTTGGTACAGAGGTTAAATCCTTAAGGGCAGGTAAGCTAAACCTTGGGGACGCATACGCCTCTGTGCGTAACGCTGAGCTTTTTCTCAATAATGCCAATATTCCGGCTTACACACATGGAAACCTACACAACCATGACCCATTGAGGGTAAGAAAGCTATTAGCTCACCGAAAAGAGATACAGCGATTAATAGGACTAACCAAAGAAAAAGGGTTAAGTTTGATTCCCCTAAAAGCATACTGGAAGAGTGGCAAGGTAAAACTAGAGCTAGGAATTGGACGTGGTAAAAAGTTGCATGATAAACGCAAAACCATGCGTGATAGAGACTGGAACCGTGATAAAGCAAGAATTTTAAAAGGGGAGTAGGGTGCAATGCCCATGGTAACTCTATCCCCACTATTACATTATTTTCAATGAAGCAGAGGCATCCCTTGACGCTACAAGAGTGTACTGATATTGTCCCGGTCACAGTGCGGGTGTGGTGGAATTGGTAGACACGCCAGACTTAGGATCTGGTGGCGTAAGCTGTGGAAGTTCGAGTCTTCTCACCCGCACCAATTTTTACAAAACTATTGATTTTCAAATTTTTCAATAGATATTAAAAGAAAGCCATTGAATGATCACTTTAGGTGACTCACTCGATGGCTTTTTTTGTGTTTATAATTTCACCATAAATTGCAATGGGTTTACATATACTGGATACCTAAATATTAGTGAATAACAAAACTACTTTATAAGATAGGTGTCTTTATGAATAAACAGAGATCAAACTTGTTGTCTTAATAATTTAAAAGGTGTTGATTTGATGGATAATCTATTGATTATATAGTGTCACAAGATTTAGACTGTTGGCTTGCCATCCAATTTGAAACACCTTAATAGGAATAATCATGGAAATCATTAAATATAAAAACAGAGAATTAACATTTGAAAATGACCTAAAGTTAGGTGTTGAGCAAATTGATGAACAGCACCAAACTTTGTTCCGTCTTACACTTGCTGTAAGCAAACTACTAGACAAATCTCCAACCCGTGATGAGATAGACGTTTGTACATTAGAGCTGGAAGCATATGTACAGGAGCATCTCGGCTTTGAAGAGACACTCATGAGTAAAAATGGTAGTCCTGATTTTCAAGATCACAAACAGCTACATGATGATTTCACAAAAACAGCTAGAGAACTTAGATTAAAAATTTCAAATTCTAGTACAGAAGATTTTAAACAAGCTGCAAATGAGGTGTTCGAAATTCTTATTAATTGGCTGGTAGAGCACATTATGAATGTGGATAAGGCAGCTAAGGACTATATGATACCAGGAGACCTGGGCGTGCAACCGCGTGCGCCACGTATTAATGCAACGGATAACGTTGTAGTGGAGCTTTCAGGTGAGCAGAAAGTATCTGGGTTTATAAAAAATGTGGGGCCGGGTAGTCTCTTAATTAGCCTAACATCTTCTGTTCCTCAGTGGTTGTCTGATGGCGTTAAAGTAAAGCTTGATCTATTACCTCTTGGTGATGATGGAGAAGTCAGTTGTTCTGTAACTCGTACATACCCTGAGGGAAATGTCGTTGTTGCTTTGGATGAAAATTTGGATATAAACCAAATTGCTAAGCTTATTAAAGGTTAATTTAGACATTGGCTCCAGATAAAGTCTCCAATATTTTATCAACTAGTATGTCTTGGTATATAAAATAGTAGAAAATCCTTATTTATACTGAGTATTTTTCATTAAAAAGTTATTCTTACGCAGGTGAAAATCCATGGGTAATTCAAAACCCCAAGGATTTTCACCAGTGTGAAAATTAGTGACGAAATATAAATTAGTATATTTTATGAATGGTTGCTTTGTATCTTTATACCTAGTGCTTTGTTAGTAAATCGTTATTAGTTATAGTGCTTCTTATACTGCTATATTTTTAATATCTCCTCATTGCTTATATATTGTTGTTTTATCATTCATTCTCTTGCATATGTTCGTATTGCTAGTAATATGAATACAGTTATAAAT
>JADGBW010000220.1 GCA_015231305.1 Magnetococcales bacterium
ACCTTTATAAAAGTATCATCACGAATTTGGTCAGCAAAACGCATTTTATAGCCAACTGCATTAGGCATTTTACCATTTGAGGTTTGTTTAATATCATCCCCAATAAATTGCGCAATACTACGTGCAGCTATACGCCGTGGTTGGGTCATACCTATTAACCCTGCTACACCTCGGCCTAAATCAAGGCATATTTTTGGCAATTGAGTGGTTTTGCCAGACCCAGTCTCACCACATAATACAATAACCTGATTATCAGTTATTAACTTGGCAATTTTATAACGCTGTTCCACCACCGGCAGAGAGTGTGGGTATGTTGGCTTTGGTAGGTTTTTGGCTCTAAATTCTCTTTTGCTAATTGATGTTGCGATTTTTTTTTGCAGTTGAATAAGTTTAGCCTCTTCTCGTTTGTCTCCCTTTAATAGTTTGTTCTCTATTGTTTGCATTTTTTGCCTAAAGACAAAACGGTCCCATAGCATAGTATCTCTTATGCTTTTGTGGGTTTTTTTTAGGTTTTGTCTAAGGTTTTGCTGGGGAAAATTTTTAGAAGTTGGCATAGTTATGGGTCAATCATTTTTTGTTAGATAAACATCAAAGCGGGTTTTTTTGCCGTTTATGGTAAAGTTTGGTTTTCGATCAGCCAATGGTTTAGATGGGTGAGGTCGTTTTACCACCACCCTTTTTATAGCATACTTTAAGGCGCAATCTAATAGAGATTCAGCATCTTCATCACCACCAACCACACAACGCAACCATCGCATCTCTTTTTTTACCAAAGCCGATTTTGTCCGGTGGGGATACATAGGATCAAGGTAGACTACATCTTCTGGTTTTTTTGCCAAGGCCATTATATCTTTAGCATCAGCAATTTCTAAAGATATATTATTATTGATTATATCTCTGGTTGCAGGATCAAACATAGCTCGCTTTAACCCATCTTGCAGTAGAGCAGCCACAATTACTGATCTCTCCACCAATCGCACAGAACAACCCAAACAGGCAAGCACAAAACCATCGCGGCCTAAACCAGGGGTAGCATCTAATATAGTTGGTGCTACCCCTTTTTTAAGACCAACAGCTCGCCCAATTAGCTGTCTTCTTCCCAAACCTTGGGCTCGTCTGTAACCCATTTTACCTTCAATAAACTCTGCAAATATAGGCCCTTCTTTAGAGCTTTTAGCAGTGTGTAGCTCTAGTCGCATATTTGTTAAGGCCAGATACATATCTTTATGTTTATCAAGTTTACCAATAAACTTAAGGCCCATATTTTTTGCAATATTTTTTGCAATAGGGGTTAAATATTGGGTTTCGGCCCATATTGGAGGTAAATTTATAGAATCAGTTTGCAGTTTTTTCATTAAATATCCGGGCTAAGATCATAAACCTGATAATATGGGCTTTCAGTTCTTACTTCTAGCAGTTATAGTACACCTCGATAAAAAAACAGCCAAGGAATGCCAAAACTGATGGATAATAAGAGAACAGTAGCTTTTCAAGGTATGCGAGGAGCCTATAGCGAACAGGCATGCCGAGAGAAAATGCCAGAATGGGAATATCTACCTTGTAACACCTTTGAAGATGTTTTTGTTCAGGTGGAGTCTGGTAACGTAGATTTAGGCATGGTTCCAGTAGAAAATAGCATGGCTGGGGTGGTGTCAGATAGTTATGATCTTCTTGCCTTAAAAAATTTATCTATTGTTGGAGAGCACTATTTAAAGGTTCACCACTGTCTATTGGGGGTCCGTGGTTCATCCATTGATCAAATTGGTGCTGTCTACTCTCACCCTCAAGCGTTGGCACAATGCCAATCTTTTATTCGTGAACAGGGCTGGAAACGATGTTCCGTTTATGATACCGCAGGGGCTGCGGCAAATTTAAGCACCCAAGGCCACAAACAAGAGGCAGCAATTGCATCGGAGTTGTGCGCCGAGCTTTATAATTTAGATGTTTTAGAAAGAGATATTCAAGATAGTGCAGAGAATACAACCAGGTTTTTAGTTATTTCTAAAGATAGTGAGTGTGAACAAAAAGAAAATGTTGCCCATAAAACCAGCTTGTTGTTTGAAGTTCGCAATATACCAGCAGCTCTCTACAAATGTTTAGGTGGGTTTGCCACAAATGGGGTAAACTTAACCCGTTTGGAGTCGCGCCCTGTACCAGGTAAAAATTGGAGCTATCATTTTTATTTGGATTTTCAAGGCAGACAAGATGACCCTGACTGTATCTTAGCCTTTGAGGAGTTGAAGTTTTTTACCAACAGCCTCAAAGTGCTTGGTTGTTACCCTGAAGCTATCAATCGTTCGGAATGAAAAATCGATAAAATATGATTGCTTATCCAGAAATTGACCCAATAATAGTTGAGATCGGCCCTCTGGCAATTCGTTGGTACGGGGTAATGTACAGCTTGGCATTTATCATTGGGTGGCCGATGTTAAAACATAGGGCGAAAACACTGAAATCTACCCTCAGTGAAGAAGCATTAGGAGACCTGTTAATATGGGTTTTGATGGGGGTGGTTTTAGGAGGGCGAATAGGCTATGTGCTTTTTTATCAGCCAAGTTTTTACCTATCTGACCCCTTAGCAATTCTTAAGGTGTGGGAAGGAGGAATGGCCTTCCACGGTGGGTTGTTGGGGGTAATTATCTCTTGCTGTATTTTTGCAAGACGCAATAAAATTTCATGCTCACTATTGGTAGACCTTTTAGTTCCAATTGTTCCCATTGGTCTGTTGTTGGGTCGTATTGGCAACTTTATAAATGGTGAGCTTTGGGGAAGGGTTACAGATGTATCTTGGGGTATGGTTTTCCCAGGGGCCGGCTATCTTCCCCGTCATCCAAGCCAACTGTATGAGGCAGTATTAGAGGGGCTTGTACTGTTTGCAGTCCTTTGGTGGTTAGGTAGAAAAGCCCGACCTCCTGGATATCTGTTTGGGGTTTTTATTCTCGGTTATGGAATTTGCCGATTTATAGTTGAGTTTTTTCGTGAGCCAGATGCCCATTTAGGTTTTTTATCTATGGGTATGACCATGGGGCAATGGTTGAGTCTGCCAATGTTAATGGTGGGAGTTGCTCTTCTCCTTTATGCCCGCAGTTCTGCAGTTAAATCACCTTGATATCACAGCATCCACTCCAGCCACAAATAGCAACCTTGCCTTTGCAAGCAGGTGTCTATCGCTTTTTAGATGAAGAGAGTAGGGTGCTTTATGTTGGTAAAGCAAAACATCTAAAAAAACGTGTCGGGTCATATTTTAGTGGTAAAAATGGCCCTAGAATCCAGGCAATGGTAAACTTAGCCATAGCTTTGGAAATAACCGTAACTGATTCTGAAAACGAAGCATTAATACTGGAAGCCAACCTTATTAAACGGTTTAGGCCACCGTATAATGTATTGTTAAAAGATGATAAATCGTACCCTTACCTACGTTTAAATTTAGAACACGATTTTCCCCGCCTATCTTTGCACCGTGGAAGACGTAGTAAACCAGGTCGATATTTTGGACCTTATACTTCAATTAACGAACTTCGTGAAACCCTAAAAAATTTACAATCTATTTTTCCCATCCGCCAGTGTACAGATGGGCAGTTTGCCAACCGCTCTCGGCCATGTTTGCAATATCAAATAAAACGTTGCTCTGCCCCTTGTTGTGACAGGGTAGAAGATGAAAAATATCAGGGGTGGGTGCGTGATTTAGTACAATTTTTAGAGGGCAAAGATAGGGCTTTGGAAAAATCTCTTAAAAAGAGAATGTGGCAGGCATCAGAAGCATGTAAATTTGAAGACGCAGGAGCATATAGGGACCAACTAAAATTTATGGCATCGGTACAAGACCAACGGCGTTTAAACTTAACCCGTGAGCTTGACCTAGATGTTGTCGCTTGTATTGCTATGCCTGATGGTGCAGCAGCTATTCAAATATTTTTTGTTCGTCAGGGGATAAATCTTGGTAATAGAAGTTTTTTTCCGGACAATACTGAAGAACTACAAGAGACGCAGGTTTTAGAAGCCTTCATCGCTCAATACTATTCAAATCCTGAATATCGTATGGAATCTGGTGGTAAATCGGGCTGGCCTCCCCCTGAAATATTAGTTAACCACCCATTAGAAGAGAGCCAATGGCTAAGTGCAGCTTTAAGTCGTCTGCGGGGAGGTGTGGTTCGCATTATAAAACCTATGCGTGGGGAAAAACGCCGTTTAATCAAAATGGCTGAAGTAAATGCTGAGGTTGAACATAAGCGACGCAAAAGTAGTAGTAACAGCCATAAGGCTGTTCTGAAGGAGCTGCAAAAGCTTTTGGAGTTGCCCCAACTG
>JADGBW010000019.1 GCA_015231305.1 Magnetococcales bacterium
GCTTATAAGCAAACTACCCACATCCACCGCCAACTTACTTGCACCATTAGCCATTTTTCTTTTAGAAAGGAACACTAAATGAGTGCAGAGTTAACCCCACAAAATGCTGAAGTAGAAGTTCTTTTAAGTGAAGAAGAGGTTAAAGCTCGCATTAAAACTATGGCTGCCCAAATAGCTCCTCGCCTTGAAAAAAATGCGGTAGTTGTAGGGCTACTTAAAGGAGCTTATGTCTATACTGCGGATCTAGTCCGAGAGCTTGCCCGCCTTGGTAAAGTAGTTCTAATAGATTTTATGGTTCTATCATCTTACGGTAAAAGCACTGTTAGCTCTGGCAAGGTTACAATTAAACTTGACTGCTCTGAAAATTTACAAGGAAAGCAGGTTCTTCTACTTGATGACATTCTAGATAGTGGCAATACACTATCTTTTGCAAAAGACCATCTTGAAAAACTTGGGGCAACTGAGGTTTTAACAGCTGTTCTCCTCGATAAACCGTCACGACGCAGCAACAATTTTACTGCTGACTATACAGGCTTTACCATAGACAACCTTTTTGTAGTTGGCTACGGAATTGATTTTGCAGAACATTTTCGTGAACAGCCCTATGTGGGATATGTTAAACAGTGATACCTACAACAATTAAATGTCGCACTCTGCTTTTTGATTTAGACGGAACATTGGTAGATTCTGCACCAGATTTGTGCCACACCATGAACTATGTATTAAAATCAATTGGCCTAGAAACTCTTGGTTTAGAAGAAGTTCGCCATCTGGTGGGTAACGGTGCACGTTTTTTAATGGCACGTGGTATGTATGGCGCTCAAGCAACAGCTCCTGATGGTAATCCTGAGTTCGAAAAAGCCATAGAACTGTTTTTGCCATATTATCAAGATCATATGACTGACAACTCTCTACCTTTTGTTGGCTGTTTAGATATGCTGGAAAATTTAACAAAAAAAGGCTTTAAACTAGCGGTAGTTACCAACAAGCCTGAGACAATGGCCCACAAAATGTTGCAAAATTTAGCCATGGACCATTTTTTTAGCCATATAATAGGCGGTGACACCTTGGCAGAGAGAAAACCCCACCCACTGCCACTACTCCACACCCTAAAAAAAATGGACACACCCCCCCATCTTGGGGTTATGGTAGGGGATTCTGAAACTGATTGTCTGGCTGCTAAAGCTGCCAAATGTGGCTTGATTATGGTTAGTCATGGTTATAACAAAGGGGTCCCTGTAACAGAGTTAACCCCCGATAAAACCATAGATTTTTTTGACGAACTTCCGCATTTAGTTGAGTTAGCTTAAAAAGTTTTTTATAGTAATTTTTTATTATCACCAATTTATAATATGGAAACACAATGCCTCAACTAAAAGTAGGAATACCAAAAGGGAGTTTGGAAAAAGCCACCGTTGATCTTTTTGCCCAAGCAGGATGGAACATAAGAATCCACTCACGGAACTATTTCCCCAGTGTTGATGATCCTGAACTAGCATTATCCTTGGTTCGCCCACAAGAGATGGCTGCTTATATTGCCGATGGCACTCTTGATATTGGTTTGACAGGCTGGGATTGGATTATCGAGAGAGATTGCCAAGATAAAGTTACAGAAGTTGCAACATTGGAATATTCTAAAACCTCTAATCAGCCATGTCGTTGGGTGCTTGTTACCCGTGAAGACTCTCCTATTAAAACTATTCAAGATTTGCAAGGCAAGAAGATTGCAACTGAGCTTGAGGGTTTCACCCGGCGTTTTTTAGAAGAACGTGGGGTTGAAGCAGAGGTTGTATTCTCTTGGGGTGCTACTGAAGCAAAAGTGGTTGATGGTCTTGTGGATGCAGTTGTTGAAATTACTGAAACTGGATCTACAATCAAGGCCCATGGCTTACGAATTGTTGAAGACCTTCTTTTAACCAGTACTAAGCTAATTGCATACCCACAAGCTATGGAAGATAGCTGGAAAAAAAATAAAATTGACCAAATCGCCATGCTACTAAACGCCTCACTTGATGCAAGGCACAAGGTAATGTTGAAGATGAACATACCTACTAGCAGTGCTAAAGCTGTTGTTGATATACTACCTAGTTTGCAGGCTCCAACTATTAATCAACTTACTGATCCTACTTGGCAAGCCCTAGAAACTGTAGTAGATAGAAAGCTTGTGAGGGACCTAATTCCTAGCCTTAAATCGGCTGGTGCGGTAGGTATCCTGGAATATGACCTTAAAAAAGTGTTATAAGTGATGTTTATTCCGATTTTTCTTTTTATAGGAAAGTAAAAAAATGCCATTCGATGAACTGATGTCAAAGGGTATAGAGTTAATGTTCCTTGGTATGGGAACTGTGTTTGTATTTTTAGCTGTTTTGGTTTTTTTCGTAACCAAAATGTCAGAACTTGCACAAAAAATTGAAAAAAGCCAACCCCAGCCACAAACACAAACACCCAGACCAACTGTTGCAGCTACAAACAGCGATCATATAGCTGCGATTTCAGCTGCGGTTCACCAATATCGCTCTAAACATAAATAAAACGTTTGTTTAATTGTTATTAAAAACTATCTATCAACCCAATTTTTGCCCGTCCAAAGGATACCATACGTACCATGAAAAAAAAGCCCCTTGGAATTACGGAACTAGTTCTCAGAGATGCCCATCAATCTCTCTTTGCCACCCGGATGCGTATCGACGATATGCTCCCCATTGCCGAAAAACTCGATCAAGTCGGCTATTGGTCACTAGAAACATGGGGGGGAGCCACCTTTGATGCTTGCATCCGCTTTTTAGGTGAGGATCCTTGGGAACGCCTCAGGCGTTTAAAAGCCGCCATGCCCAACACCCCAATGCAGATGCTGTTTCGGGGTCAGAATATTCTCGGCTACCGCCACTATGCAGATGATGTTGTGGAAAAATTTGTAGAGCGTGCAGCGGTCAACGGTATGGATATTTTCCGTATCTTTGATGCTATGAACGACACTAGAAATTTAGAAACCGCAATTAAAGCTACAATTAAGTGCGAAAAACATGCTCAAGGCACTCTTTCCTACACCATAAGCCCAGTCCATAATACTCAATATTGGCTGGATATGGCTAAAAAGCTAGAAGACCTTGGCTCACACTCTATCTGCATTAAAGATATGGCAGGTCTTCTACGTCCTTATGTGGCAGAAGAGCTAGTATCACGCTTAAAAGAGACTGTTAACATTCCTCTTGCCATGCAGTGCCACGCTACAACTGGTTTGAGTACAGCTACTATCGTCAAGGCAGTTGAGTCTGGCTTGGATATTGTTGATACTGCTATCTCATCCATGAGCCACACCACTGGTCACTCTGCGACTGAAAGTGTTGTTGCTATTATGGAAAATAGTGAAGTAGCCACAGGTCTGGATATGCCTCTTTTGGCAGAAATTGCGGCTTATTTCCGTGAAGCCCGTAAGAAATACGCTAAATTTGAAGGCAGCCTTAAGGGTGTTGATTCTCGTATTTTGTTGGCCCAAGTTCCAGGTGGTATGCTCAGCAACATGGAGAACCAACTTAAGCAGCAAGGGGCCATGGATAAAATGGATGATGTACTAAAGGAGATTCCTAAAGTCAGGAAAGACCTTGGTAACATTGCTCTTGTTACACCTACATCACAAATTGTCGGCACACAGGCAGTTTTTAATGTCATGATGGGTGAACGTTATAAATCCATAACCAAAGAGACTCGTGGCATACTTAGGGGTGAGTATGGATCTACCCCAGCACCTATGGATAAAAATCTGCAAGCAAGAGTTTTAGATGAAGGCGAAGAACCACTTACCTGTCGCCCTGCTGACAAACTAAAACCAGAAGTAGACAAGTTATCCAAAGAGCTAGACAAACTAGTTAAAGAAAAAAATATTCGCAGAGCAGATGCCTTTGTTGATGATGTTCTTACTTATGCTCTCTTCCCGGCTGTTGGCCTTAAATTCTTAGAAAACCGTGACAATCCAGATGCTTTTGAGCCAGTACCTAGCGCAGATGATGTTGCACCTGCCAAGGCAGCTGCCCCGGCTGCACCTGCTAAAGCTGCACCTAGTGCAGTGGAGAATTACCGTGTTGTGGTTAATGGCGCAGCCTATGATGTTGAGGTTGGTCCTGGTGGTGCGGTTAGCCAAACAACAGCTGCTGCTCCAGCTCCAGCTGCCCCAGCACCGGTTGCAGCTGCACCCGCAGCTAGTGGTGGTGGAGAGCCAGTTAATGCTCCTCTTGCAGGAACCGTAGTTCGGGTAGACGTTCAAGTTGGTAACCAAGTAAATGAAGGTGATGTGATAGTCATTGTTGAAGCTATGAAAATGGAGACAGAAGTTCGTGCTCCTAGAGGTGGAGCAATTGCTTCCATTACCGTAAAAGCTGGCGACACAGTTGCTGTCGGTGATCCTCTGCTTACTCTGAATTGAGTCTAAATCATCATGGATAATTTATTAGTACTCTGGCAAACCACGGGCTTAGCAAATTTCACCTTGGGACAGGCCACTATGATTGGCATAGGAGGTCTGCTGCTCTATTTGGCAATTGTCAAAAATTTTGAGCCACTTCTTTTGGTGCCAATTGGCTTTGGTGCTATACTCTCTAATATTCCTGTTGCAGGAATTGCAGATGAAGGGGGTATGCTCTATATGGTATATGAGGTGGGTATACATAGCGGAATCTTCCCCTTGCTCATTTTTATGGGTGTAGGGGCTTTGACCGACTTTGGTCCTCTGATTGCCAACCCTAAAACCATTTTTCTTGGTGCTGCTGCCCAGTTTGGTATCTTTCTCACTCTCATCGGTGCGTTAGCTATGAACCTGCTCCCAGGTTTTGATTTTTCACTGGCAGATGCAGCAGCTATCGGCATAATCGGTGGTGCTGACGGACCAACGGCAATTTTCCTCTCCTCGCGTCTTGCTCCTGATTTAATGGGTGCTATTGCGGTTGCTGCGTACTCATATATGGCGATGGTTCCACTTATTCAGCCTCCTATTATGATGGCACTAACTAATGAGACAGAGCGTAAAGTAGTAATGACTCAACTACGGCCTGTATCACGTTTGGAAAAAATTCTTTTTCCATTAACCGTATTACTACTCTGCCTGCTCTTTTTGCCAACTGCGGCTCCATTAATTGGTATGCTAACTTTTGGCAACCTATTAAAAGAGTGTGGGGTTGTTGAAAGGCTATCTAAAACAGCACAAAATGAACTCATCAATATTGTTACTATCTTCCTTGGGCTAGCTGTTGGTACTAAACTATCGGCTGAATCTTTCTTAAATATTGAGACCTTGGGCATATTGGTTCTTGGTATTGTCGCCTTTAGTGTAGGAACAGCAACAGGCATAATGATGGGCAAACTGATGTATAAAATGTCCGGTGGCAAAATTAACCCATTAATTGGTGCTGCTGGTGTATCTGCTGTACCAATGGCTGCACGAGTTGTAAATAAAGTAGGGCTAGAAGCCAACAACCAAAACTTTTTACTTATGCATGCTATGGGACCAAACGTAGCTGGTGTAATTGGCTCAGCGGTTGCTGCAGGTGTGTTGTTGGCTACTGTTGGTGGTGGCTAGCCTATTGAAGTTGCACAAAAAGCGTTTTATCTGGAAATAGTAAGAGCTAGCAGATATACTGTTATTTAATGATACTAAGCTCGTAAAAATAATAAATTACGGACTATAGTTCACCCTTTGATGGATTATAAAATAGGAGAAATTATGGAAATTAAGCTGGAAGGTCGGCAGGTGGATCTTGGTAGCGAGTTACAAGAACGCATTAAAAAACGCCTAGATAGTTTAGACCGACGATTCGGCCCTATTACCCACGCAAGGTTTACCGTGGAAAGGAGACCGCACAAAAACGAGCAACGTGCCGAAGCAAAAGCAGTAGTAAATATTGCTGGCAGTACAATAACAGCAGCTAAAGAAGCTCCTACAGTAGTTGCAGCAGTTAACGAGACCCTAGACACCTTAACAGAAAACCTCAAAGGTCACGTTGAGAAGACAAAAAAAGATCATCGCTAGAACAAATTAACTATTTTAGCCATAATGATAAAAACATTTTTTAGTTAAAAGTTAGTATATAGCCTGGATATTAGACAAAATATCCAGGCTATGCCCTTCCCCTATTAAAACTAATAATACTTTATAAGCCATTTCACTGATTAACTAATCAAAAATCCATATATACTAGTTAAATCTACAGTTTTATCTTAATTTTAGAGCTACTACTGCTAATTTTAGCAAAAACTAGCATGCTATTCTGACTTACGTTATGTTTTCCCTTTACCCACCATGACCTCTTGACCGATACTGTAGTTATGAGTGATACAGATCAGTTAGTTCAGTCTCTTTTTGGCCCCCAAAGTCTTTTTGCTAGTACAGTCCCCCACTATGAATCTCGTTTAGCCCAAGTACGGATGGCTCAACTAGTGGCTGAGGTGGCTGTTAAAGATGGCTGTTTATTGGTTGAAGCAGCTACAGGAACGGGAAAAACCTTGGCATATCTATTGCCATTGCTTGCCATGGGCCATAGGGTAATAGTGGCAACAGCTACTAAAGCTCTACAAGATCAAATTGTCGCTAAAGATCTACCACTGGTTCGGCAGATTATGCGTAGCCCTTTTAGTTTTGCCTCATTAAAAGGCAGAGCTAACTATTTATGCCTTCTACGTTTTAGAGCTTATAGCCATGGGGCAACCATACCCCAGGAAAAAAAATGGCTTAAGCTTATAAAAGATTGGCTACCCTACACCAATACTGGGGATAGGGATGAGCTACAAGATATGCCAGAGCAACTACCATTTTGGTTTGATGTAAGTGCTGGTGGTGACCACTGTATAGGAAAAAAGTGTGATGATTATGATAGCTGTTTCCTTACAAAAGCACGAAATACTGCTAAAAATGTTGATTTATTAGTTGTAAACCACCACCTTTTTTTTGCAGACCTAGCCGTTAAGGAGGGTGGTTTTGGTGAGATACTACCAAATCATAAAATTGTGGTTTTTGATGAGGCCCATCGCATACCAGACGTAGTAACTACATTTTTTGGCTGGGAGTTAAGCAACTATAAAGTTCGTGAGTTGATTCTTGATAGTCGCCGTGAGTTTGACGAAATTGGGGTTGATAACCATATTCTATATGACAGCTTGCAGCTTTTAGATGATGTTGCAAACGGCCTTAGAGGAGCCTTTCCCCAAGAAGATTGCCGCGATGCTCTACTGCCAAGTGATATTAATAATGCACCTGGTAAAGCTATGGTGGCAGTTGAAGATGCTCTTTATAGATATCGTGAGGTGATTGAGCCAGAACAGATTCGCAGTAAAAACATAGCGAGCTTATATCGTCGTGCAGAAGAACTATTAGAAATATCTGGGCGTATACGCTCGTTAGCAGATTTAACAAGGGTACATTGGTTTGAAACCAGAGGTAGAGGTATTTTTATACACGCCTCACCTCTAGAGACTGGCCCTACATTGCGAGAGCTGCTTTATCCGACATTGGATGCCGTTATATTTACCTCTGCAACATTGGCAACTGGCTCAGGAGATAAGGGGTTTAATTTTTTTAGAGACCAACTTGGGGTTGCTGGAGATCAGGTAGTTATGGAACGACTGCCACCACCATTTGATTATGAAAACCGCGCTTTATTATTTGTACCTAATGATCTACCAGAACCAAACAGCCCCTCTTATCCAGAGGCTGTTGCCTGGGAGATTGAACAGCTGTTACAAGTAAGCCAAGGGAGAGCTCTGTGTCTGTTTACTAGTTTAAAAATGATGGAGTCAGTCAAACAATCTCTACAAGATAGGCTACCATATACTCTTCTTGTACAAGGTAGTAGGCCAAAGGCTGCACTTTTAGAGACTTTCAAAGCTGATATATCATCTGTACTGTTTGGGGTAGCCAGCTTTTGGGAAGGAGTAGATATTCCAGGAGAGTCTCTCTCCATGGTAATTGTTGACAGGTTACCATTTGCCTCTCCTAGTGACCCTGTGGTTGCAGCAAGAGGCCGTTGGTTTGAGTCACAAAAGCTTAACCCATTTAATACTATGTCTGTACCAAGAGCCATTATCGCTTTAAAACAGGGACTAGGCAGGCTATTAAGACGTAGTAGCGACCGGGGTGTAATGGTAGTTTTAGATGGACGATTGGTTAAAAAATGGTATGGCAAACGGTTTTTGTCTGGTCTGCCACCAGCACCTTTAACTAGTGATAGAGTAGCTGTTAGTAAATTTTTTAATTAAGTATTAAAAAAAATCTACCATTTTTTTAAAAAAGGATTGATTGAATTTATTATGCGTATTTTGGCAATGGATACAGTAGGACAAAAAGGTTCAGTTGCTCTGTTAGATGGTGAAACACCTATTACAAGCTCTCTGTTATTAAACCCCACGGGACATGTTGTCTCTCTTCCCCAAGCTATCACAACTCTCCTTGAAAAAGCAGATATTACAATGGCAGACATAGAGTTGGTGGTGACTACTCTAGGTCCGGGATCATTTACAGGGCTACGTATAGCATTAGGTTTGGCAAAAGGTTTAGCTTTGGGGCAAGGTATAAATGTTGTAGGTATATCTACCCTAGATGTAGTTGCAGCAGGTTGTGGAAGCAAAAAAGATGGTGACTATGTGGCTTGTGTTCTTGATGCGAGGCGCAAAGAGGTGTTTTTTGCTCTTTACCAACTAGCTGACGGAGGCTTTCCTACAATTATAAACGAACCATATATTGCTGACCCTGTAACTTTAGCTAAAGATTTAGCCAAAGATACTAACTTAAACAATCAACCTATATATATGAACGGCTCTGGCTTGGGGCCATATAAAGACCTTTTTGTTACGACACTTGGTAATAGATACATTCCTGCTGCAATGGAAGCTTGGCAACCAGATCCATTTCTTTTAGGCAAGCTTGGTCTGCAAAAATTTAGTAAACATGGTGGTGACAACGCTGCAAATTTACAACCCTTATACCTTCGCCGCCCAGATGCAGTAGTTAAAAAAAGAGTGCTTTAACAATGCGAATTTCAATAGAAAATATGGAAAAAAAACATATTGACAAAGTAGTTCATCTAGATAGTAAAATTGCCCATAACCCTTGGTCAACATCTATGTTTTTAGAAGAGTTAAATTTAAACTCTTTTTGCAGGGTTTTGGTTGACGAGTATGGAGATCTGTTTGGTTATGGAGTATCAAGGCCCCAAGTCGATGAGTGGCATTTGTTAACAGTTGGAGTAGATAGCAAGTTACGTAGGCAGGGGTATGGAAAACGTTTGGTGGTAGATGTAATTCGCAAAGCTGCATTAAATCTTGATAAAGCTGTATTGTTAGAGGTGCGAGCATCAAATAATAGTGCTATAAACCTTTATAAAAAAATAGGTTTTGAAACTCTACATATCAGAGAAAAATATTATAAATCTGCAACAGGTCCAGAAGATGCTGTGGTAATGAAAAGATTAGTAAAAGAGAGTGATCGTGAAAAGTTTTCGTAACTTGCTGGACTTTTGCTGACAAAAATGGTTTTATAGCTATAAAACTGGGTTATTGGTAATCAAATTTTTTTATAACACTGACTTTTTAAGGGGTTTATACCATGTTGGTTCAAGACGTAATGATAACAAATGTCCTTACCGCACGTGCTGAAGATTCAGTCCGCAGCATTGCTGGTACTATTTGTACAAATAAAATTAGCGGCCTTCCGGTTGTTGATGCCGACAATACATTAGTAGGTGTTGTTTCTGAAAAAGATATTCTCAACTCATTATTGCCTAGCTATTCAGAATTTCTCCATGATCCTATTCGCGGTAGAGATTTTGAAGGAATGGAGAACTCTTACAAAGAGATACTTTCTAAAACTGTTGGTGAACTTATGACCCCAAGGGCTTTCTCTGTATCTCCTGATGACCCTCTAATGAAAGCGGCATCGCAAATGGCTCTTCATAAGTTCCGCCGGATACCTGTTGTTGGTCCTGGTAACAAACTAGTGGGTATTGTTAGTTTAGGGGATATCCATAAGGCTATATTTAAGCGGGAACTAGACCTAAAACACTAAATTAATGCTATGTAAGTGAACCTTTTAAATAAACAAAAGCATCGGGTTTTTTATGTTCCCGGTGCTTTTTTTATGGTGCATTTTTATTCTGAATGATTGATAGTTATAACTGAATATAGTGACTTCAATAAAAAACTGTACACAATAAGAGTTACATGTCATTCCCGCGTAGGCGGGAATCTAGAGCGACGACGTTAAACTCCCTGGATTCCCGCATACGCGGGAACGACGCCAAGTTGGTTTTAGAGTGTCTGTTTATGGATTTAAATCACTATTTTATGATAATAAATTGATAAGGAGATAGGGCTTGGCTATTGAGATTGAGCGTAAATTTTTATTGAAAAATGACGGCTGGCGTGGCTTGGGAGTTGGCACTGTTTACAGACAGGGTTATTTATCATCTGTAAAAGAGCGGGCAGTCAGGGTAAGAGTTGCAGGAGAAAAGGCAACATTAACCATAAAAGGAGTCAGCAAAGGCATAGCCCGTGCTGAATATGAGTATGAAATACCCATGGCAGATGCTGAAGCTATGTTAAATAATCTATGTGAAAAACCCATAATAGAGAAAACTCGCTATGTTATTAAACATGATGATAATATTTGGGAAGTAGATGAGTTTGAGGGTGATAACAAAGGCCTTTTTGTAGCAGAGGTAGAGCTAAACGAAGCCGAGCAGACTTTTACCAAACCCGACTGGGTAGGAGAAGATGTATCTGATGATAACCGCTATTTCAACGCCAATTTAATTAAACATCCTTACAGCCAGTGGACAAAATAGTTAAAAAATATGGCAACATATGCAATAGGCGACATCCACGGCTGTTTTGATGAATTACAAAACCTACTAACAAAATTAGCCTTTAATCCTAAACATGATAATCTGTGGTTTGTGGGAGACTTAATTAGCCGAGGGCCAAATTCTCTGGGGTGCTTACGGTTTATTCGTGATTTGGGAGATAGCGCAAAGGTGGTTTTGGGCAACCATGAACTCCGAGCTATTGTCGGCCTTAGTGGAAATGGCACTAAGGAGTTTAATTCATTTATGGGGTTTTTTAATAATATCCCAGACCGTGAAGAGCTTTATAGCTGGATATGCTCCTTACCGTTGGTGCACCATGATAAGAAGCTAGGCTTTACCATGGTCCATGCTGGCCTTGCTCCCAATTGTAGTTTAGCTGATGCTCTTAACTACTCTGAAATGTTTAGCAATATATTGGCTGACAAAAAACTAACCAAAGAGTTTTTTGCCAAATCAAACAAAAAAAAAGCTTATCAACAACCAGACCCCAACAATCAACGTGATTGTCTATATTATAACGTTGAGTTAATGACCAAAATTCGTTACTGCAACAAAGATGGTAAGCTTTTATCACCTAAAGAGGTTCGTGAAAGTAAATTGTTGGGTGAAAATGGTGAACCTCACAAAGGTTCACCCTATCAAGCGTGGCATAAACACCGTATTTGGCAGGCAGATGAAAAAATAGTATATGGTCATTGGGCCGTGGCAGGTTTAACCATAGGTTCTCACCACTTTGGCCTAGACTCTGGTGCGGTATATGGTGGTAAATTAACAGCAATGCAGCTAGACCACCCCCAACATCCCATAACCCAGGTAGACTCTCACCCCTATATTGTCATCCCGTCAAATGCTTAAAGCTTGCCTTCTTTACAGTGTAGCTACCGAATTATATTGCGATATTTAGCGGCGTAAATTATGATATCTATAAGAAAAAATTGTTTTAATATCGTTCAATTTATAATTTGCACAAAAGGCAATTGCAATAACCTAAAAGAACCTACAGCCCCAAAACTTTAGGCCTTTTAATACAAAGACTTAACAATAAACCTTGGGCTTTACTCATACCTTTTAAGGAAGAGTATCTCCCTTTACCAACAAAAAATAAAAGCTTTTTTAATTAGTGCTATAAGCAGATAAAACAAATAAAAAGCAGGAAAAAATAACAGATGGCAAGCCAAATACAAAAACCTCTCAAAAAGGGAGTAGTTTTAAATGAATGTGAAATTCTTAAGGTTCTAGGTATTGGTGCATTTGGTATTACATACCTTGCTTATGACAAACTACTAGATAGAAAAGTAGCGATTAAAGAGTTTTTTCCCCGTGATTTTGCAACACGTAATAAAAAACAACATGTCGTTCCCAAACAAAACTCTGACCCGGAGCTATTTAAATGGGGGTTGGAGAGGTTTTTTCTTGAGGGCCGTACATTAGCAAAATTTAAACATGTTAGCATTGTGGGTGTAGTACGTATTTTTCGTGAGTTGGGATCTGCTTACCTAATTATGGACTTTGAACCAGGGTTAAGCCTTGGGGAACATATTAAAAAACAGCAACAAAGTTTATTTCAAGCTAAACGCAATTTTACTAAAGACGAAATATTTAAAATTATCCGTTATCTAAGTGGTGGTTTAAAAGCCATACATGCAACAGGCATAATACACAGAGATATAAAACCAGATAACATTATTATTCGTGATAATGGAGTTCCTGTACTGCTAGATTTTGGCGCAGCCCGCCAAGCAATACTAGAAAAAAATGCACAGCTTACCGTAATGGCAACCCCTGCCTACGCCCCACCTGAACAGTTTCTTCAAGATGGCAATCAAGGCCCGTGGACTGACATTTTTGCTATGGGAGCAGTATTATACCAAATGATAGGCGGGGAAAAACCTCTAGATGCCGGTGCTAGGCTGCTTGCTACTTCTGCCAACAAACCAGACCCCTATATACCTGCAAAACAAATAGGCAGAGGTAAATTTCCTAAAGAGTTTCTGCATGCTATAGACGAAGCCCTGTTAATTGACCAATCAAAAAGACCAAAATCTATCGATGATTGGCTAAAGATGATGAGAACAGTAGATAAACCAATTGTCGGTCATAATACCGAAACTGTTTTAGCACAGAAAAACTCCATTAACCAAGCTTCAAATTTCGGTGATAAAAACGTAACTAGCAGTGGTGGGCATAGCCCAAGCTGTAAAAAATGTGTATTTATAGCAGTTGTTGTGTTTCTAGTTCTTCAGCCATTTATTATTATGGCATACAACCATTTACAACCTATAATACTAGAGAAGATTTCAGACGATAATAAAAAAACAAAAAAGAGTGCAGAAAATACAGAGCATCTATTATCAACTAAACCTATTCAAAGAGCCTACAAAGAGACTAAAAACTTTGTATCACAAATTATTAGCCCAACCCAAAAAGCAAATAAATTTAGCTTAACAATTAAAACAAAACCTGCAAAAGCTCGTATAAGAATATTAAATATATTGCCACAATTTAAACAAGGAATGGCCCTGGTTCCTGAAAATTACCATATTGAAATTTCTCACACTGGCTACAAGACAAAAAAAATGTGGATAAAGATTAAAAATAGAGATAGGGTTCTAAATATTGAACTTATTAAACAGCATAATTAATTTGTTCTTATACAGTTTTAACTGCAAAATTAGGAGTATAATTTTGTGAAAATGCTAGATGAAAATGGTAAATTTGACTTTAATAAACTGAAATCTTTTGCCCAAGAAAATAGCCTTGAGACATTTCTATCTGAATCTCCCCATGCTGTTTTAGTAGGTTCTGGGCTTTATAGGGGCTGGTTTGACAATAAAACATATGCACAAACTAAAGGTCGCCACGCCGAGACTATTCTTTTTCTGCAAACTCCTGAAGAAAAAAAGGAGGTTGCCAAGTTAAAAATGTTGGAAAAACATGTCTATCCACTATTTGGTAAAGTTGTTGTTTCTGAAAAGAAAAAAAATATCATAAAAATAGGAAGGTCAGCTAAAAACGATATAATATTATTAGATAAATCTATATCGGCTAAACATGCAGAAATTTATGTTCAGATGGGCAAGAAAAAACGCTTTGATATTTTTAGCATAAAAGATGTTGGATCTAGCAACACTACCATTGTTAACGGTAAACGGTTAGGCCCATTTGTGGAAAAAGATCTAAAATATGCTGATGTAATTAGTTTCGGTCGTTTTAACTTGGTACTCATTAAAGCAAAAGAGCTATATGAAAAACTGCAAAAAAAATAGAGTGTCTAAAACCTCGTAATAGCGGTTGGGAATTGTATTTTTTACATAAATTTTATTATAGTCTGTTGTTCGTATAGTGGATGGTGTAGTGTAGTTTATCTTTTATAGTTTTATTGGCTAAATCACACTATTTTATTGGCTATACTTTTACCAATGCCTAACAACTCAAAAAAAGACTAAGGTATTAAACAAAGCTTATTTGAGAACTTGCCTATAAACCTAAAAGAGTAAAAAAATATTAACTTAGGGATTTAATAGTAATAAATTATACAAAATATTATTGTCAATACTCTCTAAGTTCAATTTTGTAAAAGCCGCATATAGAGGACGACTTTTGCTATGTTTAGTATTATTCCCACAGTAGTTATTCTGGGTATTCTAGTGCTTATTTGGCACCACAGAAAAACCCGGCGGATAATTCCCAAACAAGGTGCGCCATTCATCATAAGCGGCCTGTTAATTCTTCTTATAGGTTATCTTCTAAATTTTATTTCTCTGTATTTCACAAACTTAGGTATACCAGATATAGATCCCGTACAGTATACTAACTCCCTTGGTTTTCTTTTGCTTGGTGTTGGAACATATCGTTGGATTCCGGCAGTTACTTGCCTTGAAGAAGTAGAGCAATTTTCACAAGAGTTGGTAAATTCATACTCGCGTTTAGAGGCTTACAATAACAAACTAAAAGAAGAGAGAGAGCTTTCCCAGTCAGTATCCCACACTGCCCATGATGCCATCATATCTATAGATGAAAATGGTATTATCTCTCTCTGGAATAATGGTGCAACCAATATTTTTGGCTACAAAGCTATTGAGATAATAGGACAACCCATTACAAAGCTAATACCAGAAAAATACAGAGAACAACTGCTTGTCGGAATTAAACAGGTAAATGATACTGGAAGTAGTAATATTATAGGCTCAGTAATGGAGTTTGAAGGTCTCAACAAAAATGGCCAACTAGTTCCCCTGGAGATTTCAATTGCTACATGGATGCAATCTGGCTACCGCTATTATGCAGCAGTAATGCGTAATATTACCGAACGCAAAGAGTCTGAGAAGGGTAATGAACGTATTGAACAATCAAGAGTTGCAATTAGCTCGCTATTAAGAATTTCCCTAGAATCTATTCCGTTAGAAGAGCAACTAGAGAAAGCATTAAACGTTATACTCTCCGTACCGTGGTTATCTTTGCAGTCTAAGGGGTCCATTTTTCTTATGGACGATGAGACCAACGAATTGGTATTAGTGGTACAAAGTGGTTTAGCAGACCATCTTTTAACAGCCTGTGCCAGACTGCCAATGGGGTATTGTTTGTGTGGCCGAGCTGCCCAAGAGAAAAAACTTATATATTCAAACTGTTTAGACCACCGTCACGAAGTAACATTTGATGGTATTCAACCCCACGGTCATTACTGTGTTCCTGTTATGTTTCAAGGTAAACTTTTAGGGGTAGTAAATAGTTACATTCCTCATGGTCATGAAAGAAACCCTGAAGAGACAGAGTTTCTACAGGCAATGGCTAACACTATGGCAGGTCTTATAGAACGCAAAAGAATGGAAGAGAGGCTGTCCCATGTTGCCCATCATGACTCTTTAACAGGTCTACCCAACAGGCTGCTATTTATTGAACACTTAACAAAACAGGTTGCCCGTGCTAGCCGTGATAAAACTATTTTAGCAGTTCTATTTATGGACCTTGACCGCTTCAAACAGGTCAACGACACTATGGGCCACGATATTGGAGACCTATTATTAATTGAAGTTTCAGCGCGGATTAAAACCTGCCTGCGCGACTCCGACATGATCGCAAGGTTAGGTGGTGACGAGTTTACTATTTCCCTGCCGTTTATCCAAACTCGTGATGATGCTGGTCTTGTAGCACAGAAAATAATAACTGAGTTGGGCAAACCATTTTTCTTAAAAAATCATGAATGTAATATCGGTTCTAGTGTTGGTATAAGTATTTTACCAACCGATGGAGAGTCCCCTGATGAACTACTAAAAAAAGCTGATATTGCTATGTATGTGGTTAAAAAAGAAGGTAGAAATAACTTCAAATTTTACACTGATGAAATGGTAGGAGAAGAAAAACCAGAAGAAAAACCAGAAGAAAAACCAGAGGAAAGTTAAAACTACCTTGCAGCTATAAGAAAACTTTCCAAAGCCTTAACAACCCGTTTAACAGGGGGGAAAGCGTTAAAGGTAAGGCCGTGGTTTTTAAACCATGGTGATCTCTCTAACATTTTTAATGTGGGAGGATCTTTCTTTAAAAAAAGATCTGCTCCAATAACCAGAGCAACTTTCTTTTTTAAACCATCCATATGTTTAAGCCGTCTTATCATTGCCCCTTTATGCCAACGGTGAAATAACTCTAAATGGACAACTTGGCCAGATTCATGACGAAATGAAAAGTCTGGAATTGCCAACTCTTGTTTACCAAGATCAAGAAGTGGAGATATTTTTTGTATCTTCCACCCCACAACTTCCTTTTTAAACTGCTGGGCAAATATTTTAAACTCATCTGGAACATAAGCGGTGGTTAAACGGTAATGAGATACTAGTCCATCGTTATTGTCCAACTGTAGAGTACCCGACCTCTCCTCTGGCTTAACCGTAGCAGTTAAAGACCACTCGTTTAACAAAACCACAACCGGCAACAAATTTGCCATTCGCAAACCATACTTACGGGTTTGGTCAAAAAGGCTTAAAGGACCGTCTAGCTCCAAGCGATAATTATCTCCCTTCTCTTTGTAAACCCTGGCAAGAAGGCGGAAAAACCTTAGATAACGAAAGAAAAACCTCCTTTTGCCAACATCGGCCTCTTTAAATGTGATACTCATTTTAGATGAGTTAAAAAGCAAACCTTGAGCTTGTGCCAAATTATAACGGTGGATCAACTTAGCAGCAATAACAGCCTCAAAAGATTGTAAAGGTTGGCGAATAGGCAGATCGCCATGAAGAGATGCCGCTAACTCGTCTGCGTCTTGTTCGTACTTTTGCCCTACAGCTTGGCGAAAATGGGTAAGGCTATCCATTTTAGAGTCGTTGCTCTCTAACAGTTTAGCAGCCGTTGCAAACACCTTTGCACGAAAAGGGGCCACGTCTTTATCTGGTTCACGAAAAATACAACGGTCTAACAGCAGCTTATTTATACCCTTAGCTATTAGTGGAGACCTGTGAGCATTTATAATTGGCTGGGCAAGATCTGCTAAATCCTCCCGGCTCTGCCCCTCACCTGTAATATAAAGGTCTGATAACTCTTCTACCAAATTTAGGGTGATTTTATCTTCAACATTTAAAAATCTTGGGAAAATGCGAGACTGGCGATTGCGGTTAAAACGTATGAGATCTTTAGTCAGCATTATTATTAAGCCCTAATGTACCTTGCTTTTGATATGCTGTATGTTGGCGACGACGTTCCGAAGTGAACTGCTCTGCGGTATCTTCACTAACCAGCTCATATAATATCGCTTGTTTACCCTCTTTTGGTCGTAATATCCGCCCCAAACGCTGTACATGCTCTCGTACTGAGCCACTGCCGGAGACAATAACACCAACAGATACATCAGGCACATCTACACCTTCATTTAATACCCGTGAATTTACCAGATATGGCAAGCTGCCATCACGAAAAGCTATTAAAATATCTTTTCTCTCGGAGCCTTTGGTTTTATGGGTAATAACAGGCAGAAAAAAAGTCTCCCCAATAGCATAAGCAGTTGCATTATCATCGGTAAAAAGAATAACCCTTTCATCTTTATGTCGCCTGAGTATTCCCCACACCTGCCTTAACTTGGCCCGCGAAGCTCTGGCTAGTTTTTTCTGCATTCGATAAGCAGCATAAGCTGCCCTGCCCTCTTTAGAACGAGCACACAGCATTATAAATTGTGACCATCCCTCCTTACGACCAAAATTTATACCGCTGCCTCTGGCAAAAGATTTATAGTGATCGTAGGCGTTGTCATAAGCTTCTCTTTCGTCTGGGTCCAAGGTTACCGGTACATGCTCTAATTTATAGGGGGCTAAATACTGCCCTTCTAGTTCGTTTATCTCAACCCTATGGCATAGTGGCCCAAGTAGATCATAAAGGTCAGACTCCTGACCATCTGTGCGCTCAGGGGTTGCAGTTAGACCTAAACGAAATGGAGCTATGCTCATTATCGCTGCCAACCTGGTGCTGGCTGCTGGTAGGTGGTGACACTCATCACAAATAAGTAGGCCAAACTTATCACCAATGCTATCCATATATATTAAGGCTGAGTCGTAGGTACTTACTGTAATAGCCTCTAGCTGTTTGTCCCCTCCTCCTAAAAGACCAACTTCAACTCCAAAAGCCTCTTTTAGTTGCTCGTGCCACTGGTGCATTAAATTTATGGTTGGCACTAAAATAAGGGTGTCACGTTGGGTCTTTACCATTGCCAACCTTGCCACCAAGGTTTTGCCAGATCCGGTTGGTAAAACCACTACACCACAACGGTTGGCTTTAAGCCAGCCATCTAAAGAGGCTTTTTGATGTGGGCGAGGAAAAAACTCATTGGTAGAATTGAAATTTTGTGGGGTAAATTTTTTTACCTGATCGTCAAATTTGGTCTTTAAACGATGCAGCGTTAAGACAATAGGGCCATAATAACGGGCCTCAGACCTATAACAATCGCTCCTCTCATCCCACTCCATATAGCGGTCTACTGAGGTAAGATCTTCTTTTGCACCGAATATTTTAAGTGTGCCTTGATCAAAAAATAACTGAACCATAACCTAACAATAGCCGATATCTTTATAAGATAGCAGGGGTGATTTTTAATATTGTCACGATTGTGTTTGATTCTTAGCCCAAAGATCGGCAAACTGGTAATCCACTCTTACCTAAATTCGGTAATTAGCAACATCTTTTTCAACTACTGAATTAAGGTTATAACTTAAAATGGCGAGTCACAAGTGAAAGCAAGCAACGAAAGTGCTGAATATGACATAAATGACCCCACTCTGTTGCAAAATATGATGCTATCTCAGAGTGTTAAACACCCTGATACTGGTGTTGTACTTATTACTCGTAAAACCCCAATTACTGAAAAGATTGTATTTCAGTTAACTAAACGGGACATTGAGCGGGTATGGGCATCTCCTATTGCTGGAGAGATGTTAGAAGAGGCTGTTACCGAGGTTTCGCAGATATTCTCACTTGTAGAGGATATAATATCAGCCAAAGGCCAAAGCATACAATCAGCTGTATCTTCTTACCAAGAGATGAGCCAGGTAAAAGAGCTGCAAGGTATGGTGAAAAAAAGAATGAAAGATGTACTTCATCTTTTTAATCCACGTGCAGCTGATGCCATGATTGAACTCAACAACCATCACCCCAACACCGCCCACCACAGTATCATATCCGGCTTTAACGTAATGGCTATTGCTAAGGAGTTGGGCTGGGATGAAGAGCAAACCTTAAATGGTGTCATGGCTGCCATGCAGCATGATATTGGTAAAATAAAAGTCCGCTTAGATACCTTGGAATGGCCTGGCAGACTTAATAAAAAACAGTGGGGTGAAATGAAACTCCACTCGCTGTTTGGCGGTCGTCTTCTTTATGATGGCGAGCTTGACCTGCCGGTGATGGTAGCCTTAACCCATCATGAGTGGTACTCCACAGTTCCCGGTAAAGGATATGGCGGATTTAGCCTTTTTCGCAGTTATTTAAAAAAAGGTATGAAGATAGATGTTACCGAATACCTAAAAAAAGCCAGCCAACAAGACCTGGAGATAATGCAAGTTAGTGCTATGGCAGATATGGTTTCTGCCCTAGAGGAGATTCGTTCGTATAAAGGCGCATTAGCTCCATTTAAAGTTTTGGTCATCATGAACAGTGATGCCCAAATGGGCCATTTTAACCCCAAGCATTATCGGGCATGGCACGCAACATATCTTAGCAAACATGACACACTACTACCTAAAGGGCTTAGAGTTGCCCTACCCCGTGAAAAAGAACAAAAACTGTTTGTGCCAGGGCCAAGCACCAAACTTTTACGGCCCGTTGAATTGCTAACATTTTCTGAGTTAGAAAAACTAGGAGTAATACCTTATCTTTACCAACGCGGTTTAGATGTTGACCGTATTCGTCGCCGGGGTGGTTTGGTATTAGAAAGGCTGCGCAGACTAGACGCCTCTAAAGGTGCTTTAAAAGATATATTAACCCCAGAAGCATTTAAAAAACATGATATTACCTTGGTAAAAAAGGTGATGCCACGGGAAAGACAACTGATTGCTTTTGAAGCTTTTTCCAGAAGCCTTTCTTATAAAAGCCTTGAGAAAATGGAGTTGCTGTTCTCCTTAAAACAGAAGCGATTTGATTTAGATTTAATCAAAAAAAATGACGGTATCAGTATCAGCCGTCTAAAAAGTAGAGGTATTGACGTTAAAGCAAAAAAAATGGAACGGTTGGGTATCAACCCATTACGATCTTTTAAAGTTAAACTTCCGGGCTTTGAGGAGAGACTAAGCCTAGAGGATTTAACCAAGCTTGGTATTCCCCATTCTGAACTAAAAAGAAAGGGGCTGCTAACAATGGCTGAAAAAAGCAGAAACGGATTAGCCTTATCACTTCTCAATAAAAAGGGTTTTTCTATTACTCCTAAAAATTTGGTAAAAGCCCTAATTGATGCTGAGAAAAAAATCTTTTACGATATTATAGTGGTTAATCCTATAAATGCAGTAAGAGCAGAATTTGCAATTGTGCGAGAGGGAGATGATCTTGAAGCATTGGAGAAACGCCATAAACTTAAAACTCTCGATACCATTCAAAACTATCTTTATGAAGATGTGGGTATTGTAGAACTAGATTTTTCTGATCTTCTTGACATACCAGAAGGTTTAGATGAACTAAAAATGGGCGATCACTGGCGACCATAACAAGTTTTGCTCTTTTTTAAAGCTTAAACCTAGATTCGGCAGTTGGCGAAAACCTTGAAAAAATGTCATAATAAAATATTTGTAGAGTAGCTATTAAAAAGAGGGTTACCCAATGAACACGGGATTAAAAGCTGGGCTTGTTATTGGCATATTATTGTTACTGTTTGGTTGTTCAGCCTCTGAAGAAGAGGTGGAAGCCATGAACGCAGAACTAGAAGGAATCCAACGTTTAAACATTGCTTTAGGCAAAGTTGAGGGAACCAACTATTCTGCTGGAACCGCAATTTGTGTGGCCTTGAAAAAAAGTGGCAGCAGCTTACCTTGCAAACTTTTAGCCTCTGAAGGCTACCAACAAAACGTTCTTGCTGTTAGTTCTGGTCAAGTAGATTTAGCCTTTGTGCGGGCCGACTCTGCCTATCTTGCATGGCACGGTAAAAAACCATATTCCAAACGCAATACCAAGTTACGGGTACTGTTATCTTTACACCATGAAATGGCTACATTGCTAACCAATAGTAATTCTGAAATTTTGTCATTTATGCAGATACCAGGAAAAGCGATTAATGTTGGGCCTACAAAATCTAATAACGGCCGATTGTTAAAAAAACTATTACGCTACTGCGATATTTCAAGCAAAAGTTTTGGTCGTCAAGATAGCAACCTACTTCCAGAACTACTGGCAAATGATGCAGTGGATGGCGGATTTGATATTATGCCTCACCCCACTGAATCTATTCAAATTTTAACTGAAGATAAACCCCTGCAATTTCTCCCAATAACAGGTCAGTGTGTAGAAAGTTTTGTTGATGATGCAGCATACCTAGATATAGCAAATATTCCTGGGGGGTTATATAAAGGTGTTGCATCTGACATCCCCACCATAGGCTCTAAAGTATGGCTGGTGGCAAACTCTGACTTATCAAACGCTGCTGCATTTGATCTTGTAAAGGCTATATTTGCCGACGTTGAACAACTTCGTCGTTCAGACCCAGCTTTTTACCGGCTTTCACCACGAAAAATGCTTGGCTCTTTTGTTATTCCTTATCATGTGGGAGCAGTACAATATTATATCGAAAAAGGGTGGTATCGAGAGAACCGTTAGATGAGCCAACCATCATCTAGCCAAGTTTTTTATCTCTGCGATTTATTTGCATCCATTCAAGGTGAAGGTACTTGGAGCGGCAAACCTATGGTGTTTTTGCGCTTTTGGGGCTGTCCTCTTAATTGCTCTTGGTGCGATGAACCACTGCATAAAGACCCTAAAGCTAAAATTGCGATGAGTATTGACTCTATTTTAGCTGAAATAGAACGCATCGGCCCAAAAATACCCGCAGTACTATTAACAGGTGGTGAACCATTAGCTGTTAAAGAGCTTCCTATGTTAATTACTGCTTTAAAAAAAGCCGGAAAATGGCTTGGTATGGAGAGCAGTGGTGTTGGTTATGATATTCCCCAAGGGTTAAACTGGCTAACAATTAGTCCTAAAAAAGTGATTTCTAAAGAAAAAATGCTTAAAGCCAATGAGTTAAAATTTATTGTTGGCCCACAAACCACAAAATTGCAAAAAGAAGAGATAAACCATTGGGCGCAAACTCACCCCAATGTTTGGCTGCAACCTATTAGTGATGGTGATATACCTAACTCTAAAGCTACTGAAATATGCCTAGACTGGGTACTTACCTCACAAGGCAGGCTTAAACTATCAACCCAAATTCATAAATATTTAAAAATTCCGTGAAACCCCCTATACCAAAATTATTGCTAATAACAGACCTTAAAGTCTGCCCTAACCTTGAGCGAGGGGTTGCAGAAGCTTTAGCTGGTGGTGCTAAACATATATTACTAAGGATAAAAAACCATTCGGATTCTGGCAATTTAAATATTTGGGCTAAAAAACTCCATCTTCTAACGCAAAAGCAAAAAGCTCACCTTTTAATTTCAGCAGATATAGATGTAGCACTAAAATTTAGTAATGTGGGCCTTCATTTGCCCCAAAATGCTATGGCAACCATAAAAGCCCGTGAATTGTTGGGTAACAACCGTCTGCTGGGTCGCTCTTGTCACAACTTAACAGAATCTCTATCTGCCATTCAAGAAGGGGCAGACTACGTTACCCTATCACCTCTATATTCTACACAATCTCACCCTGAGGCTCTGCCTTTGGGGCTGCAACAATTTAACAAGATAGTTAATAAAGTTCCTGGCCCTGTGCTGGCATTAGGGGGAATAAATAGTGAAAACACAACTGCTGCATTAAAAGCCGGAGCCTATGGCGTGGCCCTAATAAGGGGAATATTAAGCCACCCATCTCCCAGAGATGCTGCAAGAAATTTATTGCAAAAAATTGAGTAAAGTGATTTCAAATTATAAACAGACACTCTACAACCAACATTAAGCCTTTCCCGCAAAAGCGGGTATCAAGAGAGTTCAACGTTGCTGCTCTAGATTCCCGCCTACGCGGGAGTTACGATGGTTTCTTACTGTGTACAGTTTTTAAGTGATGCCTTGATACAATGACACTATGAATTGGAGATACAATAAGGTTAAATTAACCCCAAATCATATAGTATAGTTTGAGCACGATGGCTGAACCTGTGGTTATTTAATGTTTTTAAATATCCGGCACGGGCAATGTTTTTGCACTCATCGGGACGGGATAAATAGTGTTTAATTTTCTCTACTAGCTCCTCTTTTGAAGAGTAGCAGACTACCTCTTTATCTTCTTCAAAATATTCTAAAACTCCTGACCTTCTCTCTACTATTTGAAAAGCTCCACTAGCACAAATTTCAAATAGATTAGAGTTAACCATCTCATCTTTCATATATACTTCGGCATCTTGTTGCATAACAGCAGAGTGGATATTTAAAACAATACGGCTCTTTTTATAGATGGCTCTTGTGTCTGGCAGGGTTAGCCAGCGGCCATTTTCTTGTAGTGCGTTGGCTATCAAAGGAGATTTATTATATTTTTTCCAGCCAAAGCCCCAAATTTTTAAGTTAATATCGTTATTTAATAGGTATTCTATAACCCGCTTTCTATTTTGGTAAGGAAACCCCATATAAGTGATATCAAAAGATTTTTCATCTTTTTGAAAAACCTCTGAAGATTCCGGGTATTCACACCCAACAGGAAGGTAAGAACAAGAGTTCAAACAGCTGTTAACAAGATCTTCACGTAAAAACTGTTTTTGATAGCTTAAAACATGGTCATAAGGCTGGAGAAGTTCTAACCAATTTATCCTGCGATAATCTTCCACAAACCAATGTACTACTTTAATGTTAAGTTTACGTAAAAGACCGATAAAATAAGGGCTTAAAGGTGTTAATGTTAATACAATAATTACATCGGGGCTGTTTTCAACAGACTTTGTAATAAAATGTTGAGATATTATTTCAATTAACAATCCATCATCGCTACTCTTTAACAACTTATCAAAGCTCTGTATATACGCCCCAAAATCAAACAGGGTAGCTTCAATATTTGGTAATTCACAAAAACCTGAATACAGTCCCTTGCCAACAGCATCTGCACCTCCACCACGATCAACCCCTGGAGTGACAATTACTATTTTTTTAGCAGGTTTCATATCAAAAAACCCCTTATTTTGTTGTGTATCATGATTTCGGCAGATGTTGGCTTGTACATGGCGACCATTGTGACAAACAAGGTTTATATTTTCACAAATCTTATCAGAAGTTACTGCGAAAATCTAATCGTTGCCTATGAGTTAGAGCACATATGAGGAGAAAATAGCTAAAAAATAATGAAATCATGGAAAAAAAGCTGATTTTTTATTGCTTCCTTACCTCCCTGATATAGAATACGTTAATAAATTATTCCAGATTAGGCAGTTGTCACCATATATAGCAAACTGCATTAACTAGGATAAACTGTCAAAATAGAGATGAGAACCAAGGAAAAAGAATAAAATGACAATGCAAAAAAAAATCACGGTACTTATTCTTATAGCCGGGATACTCCCTATTCTAGTCATTGTCGGGGCCGCCCACTATCTTACACATGACTCTCTTGTAGATAGCACAATTGGGCAGATGGAGATCCTCAGGGCATCAAAAAAATCTTCTGTAGAGCAATATTTTAACCAACGCAAAAAAGATTTAGCTCTTCTTACCCAATCTATTGGCAACAGACAGAGCCAGACAGAAATTGATTTAAAACGTGTTAGAGATATCAACCAAAAACATATAACAGACTATTTCACTAAAAGCCTGAAAGAAGTTGAGGATTTAGCCAACAACGAAAACCTAGCACAAACCATGGCAACCCTAGATTGGGTTTACCGCCAAGCCAATAAAAAAACAGATGGAGAGAAGTGGACATCAATTGCAAATAAAAAGACCCCATGGCTTGAGAAATTTCGTGCTACTAATGGTTATGAAGATCTTTATCTTATTTCCAATCGTGGAGATGTCTTTTTTACAGCATCTCGTGGTCCTGAGCTTGGTATAAACGTAAAAGGCAAGCAGAGCAACACCCCATTAGGCAAGCTACTTAGCAGCTCTCTTAAACAAGTTACCTTTCAAGACTATCTACCAAGTAAAGTTAGCGGAGCCAAGCCATTAGCATATATAGCAGCCCCCGTAAAACGTAAAGATAAAGTAATTGGGATAGTTGCAGTAAGCATGGTTACAAAAAAAATGCTCTCGCCAATGTTATCTAGAGAGAATTTAAGCAATAAAGGCACAATTTATCTGGTTGGACCCGATAAAAAACTACGTTCTACTTTACTTGTTGGCTCTAAAAAAACTGCACGTAAAACTAAATACTCAGTCAACATAGATGCTGCCAAAAAAGCTCTTATTGGTTTGACTGGTTCAGGTATAATTGCCAACAAAGGCAAGCCCCGTTTGGCAGCTTGGCGACCAATAGTTGTTGGTGACACATATTGGGCTATTGTTGCAGAAACAGACCCAGAGGAGTCTTTTGCAGGTACAAATACAAAAGGTTTAGATAAATCATATCTAGATTCAACAGGCTACTATGATCTTTTTCTTATTAAACCAAATGGGCTGGTTTTTCACACTGCTGCGCACCAAAGAGATTATGGAACCAACCTACTCAACGGACCCTATTCTGATTCCACCCTTACAAACCTGCTAAAAACAGTATTAAAAACTAAACAGCCGGGAATGACAGACATTGCCCCTTATGCACCTAGTAACGGCGAACCATCAGCTTTTATGGCTGCTCCTATTATCCACAACGGTATAGTAGAGATGGTGGTTGCCTTACAACTACCAATAGAAAACTTAAACCAAATTCTTGCTCCTGGTGATAGTTTGGGTAAAAGTGGCGATATATATCTTGTTGGTCCTGATAAACTAATGCGCTCTAACTCTAACCTTCACCCAGAAACCCATTCAGTTTCAGCCTCTTTTAATGGCTCTTTGGCTGAAAATGGTATGGATATACCAGCGGTTACTGCTGCTCTTAAAGGAGAAAGTGGCACTTTACAAAGTGACGATAATTCTAAACTTTATTCGTATACCCCTATATCATTTAACTCATTTAGCTGGGCACTGGTACTTGAGAGCGGGCCATCTGGCGGTGGTGGGGTTTTGTCTAATATTATCAGCAATATTAATATTATTGCCTTATGTTTAATACCCCTTATAGTTTTGTTGGCTATATTAGGAGCCAAAAACATTGTCCATCCTTTAGCTGCTTTTACTGAGTTAATAGACCAACTTTCTCAAGGAAATTTTGCTGCAACACTGCAAAATAGGCCACAGGGTAATTTGGGTAATTTAGCTCATCAAGTTATAGAGATGACCCAACGTCTTGGGCAGACAAGTATTAATATTCGCGATGCAGCAAATGAGCTAATTCAACAAGGCCAAGATTTGGTAAAAACTGTAAAAACCCAAAAACCAGTACTAGTTCAGCAAGAAACGGTTAATGTAAATACTAATACAAATACCGATATAGACCTTGAACCAGTTTTAAATACTATAAATGCCCTTGCCACCTCATTAGACAAAGAGAACAGTAAAGCTTTAGCTAAAGAGCAGACAATTGAGATAACTTCAATGGAAATTGCTGAGGGCAGCCAAGCTATAAATGAAGCAGTATCTGCCAGTCGCAATGTTTCTGAGAGAATCTTTGTAATAGAGGAGTCTTCAAGACAACTGCGTTTAATGGCTATGAATGCTGCTATTGAAGCTGCTCGTTCTGGTGCAGCAGGTGAGGAATTTGTTGATACTGCCAAAGATATGCGACGGCTAGCTGAGCAAAACCGTATTGGTGCAAGTGAAATTCATCGTTTATCTACTGCCAACACGCGTGGCACTATACTAGCGGGAGAGATTTTAACTAATTTATCTCCTGTTATTCGAAAGAGCATAGAACTTATTCAGCAACATTCTGCTGATAGAAAAGAACAGAAAGAGCAGTTAAATGCCCTATTAATAGAGCTTAAACAGATAGACCAAAACAGACCAACAGAAACTTCTAAGGTGAGTGTCGAAAAACCAAAACAAGAGTTAATTTCTAACAAAGATATTGAGAAGCAAATTGCCAAGTTAAATCTGAAATCACAAGCCTTGTTAGAGGCTTTAGCCTTTTTCATTCCACCTGAAGAGGAACTATAACCTAGAATTTTTTAAACTATAGTGACTTCAAATCAAAAACAGACACTCTACAACCAACATTACTCCCGCGAAAGCGGGAATTCAGAGAGTTCAACTTTGCTGACCTAGATTCCCTTTTATGCTGGAGTTTCTATGGATTCTTATTGTGTACAGTTTTTATAGCGTTTCCAATTGAAATTGGCACATATGATATGCACCACCATCATTCCCACGTAGGCGGGAATCCAGAGAATCCAACGTTGTTACCCTAGATTACCGCCTACGCGGTAATGACGAGAACTGAGCATTATGTGACGTTTAAAAATGGACCTGCTATAAGTGAAGCAATTATAACAACTGGCGAATCTAGTATAAGAGTACGCAGGTAGATTAATTTGATAAGATCTACTTATACTTAGTATAAAAACTGCAATTAAAAAATATTAGCTCGACTGCGGTTTTGTAAAAAATGATCGGCTAGAACAATTGCAGCCATAGCTTCGGCAACAGGAACACCTCTTATACCCACACATGGATCGTGTCGTCCATGGGTGACAATTTCTTGGGCTTTACCTTCTGTATCTATTGTTTTTTTGGGTATATGAATGGAAGATGTTGGCTTAACTGCAACTCTTAATACAATATCAGCACCACTTGAGATTCCCCCAAGAATACCTCCAGAATAGTTACTTAAGAATTTCACACCATTTGGGGATTTTTCATCTGGCACCATTTCATCAGCCATTGCCGACCCTGTACCACGGGCAGCATCCATTCCTGCGCCAATTTCAACCCCTTTAACGGCATTTATACTCATCATAGCTTTGGCTAAATCAGCATCAAGACGATCTATAACTGGCTCACCCCATCCTGGTGGAACACCTTGGGCTACCACTTCTAGTAGCGCACCTACAGAATCACCTTTTTGGCGGATTTTTTCTATTAGTTTTTCAAACCGTGGTACGGCATTAACGTCAGGAGTAAAAAAGGGGTTTTTAGAAACTTCAGCCCAATCCCAATTTTTATAGTCTATATTTTCCTCACCCATAGCAACAAGAGCACCATTAACTTTAACCCCAACATGAAGCAGAAGTTTTTTAGCTATGGCTCCTGCTGCTACACGCATAGCGGTTTCTCTTGCTGATGAACGCCCCCCTCCTCTGTAGTCTCGTATGCCATATTTGCGAAAATATGTATAGTCGGCATGACCTGGCCGGAAGGTATTTTTTATTTTGGTATAATCTTTAGAACGTTGATCGTTATTTACGATCATAAGGCCGATGGGAGTACCTGTTGTTACTCCTTCAAAAACACCTGAGAGTATTTGAACAGTGTCGGGTTCTTTTCGTTGGGTAGTAAAACGGCTTGTTCCTGGACGACGACGGTCTAGGTCTTTTTGTATATCTTCTTCACAAAGAGGCATACCAGGGGGACAGCCATCGACAATTGCACCAATAGCTGGTCCGTGGCTTTCACCGAAGGTTGTGTAGCAAAACAGGCGTCCAAAGCTGTTTGCGGACATATAAATTTCCTTTATGCTGTTGAATTTTTATGTTTATGAGTATGTTTGTTCAAGTCTTTTATTATTGGGGGTTAAGGGGAATCATTTCCCTTACGGGTTTGGGCAAAGCCCAAGGTTCTGCTGTTGCTTTTTTAGCCGGATTTAAAAAGGATTTTTTTGCTTTTTTAAAAAAAATCCCCGGCTAGTTTATCATACGCTCTTGTCCTTTACCTGCCACTGGTAAAATCAGGTTCTCAAACTTAAAAGTAAATCCTACCAGCGGTTCAATTAGCTACAAGCTAATATATTAATCCAACCAGTGGTAAGGAAAGGACATCCACAAAGCAAAAAAACCCTAAAAAGTCAGGGTTTTTTTGCTTTGTGGATTAATATACTAGCCGGGAGTTTTTTCAAAAGCTAAAAAATTCCTTTTAAGTCCGGCTAAAAAGCAACAGCAAACCTTGGGTGCTGCCCAAACTCGCTAGAGAAATGATTAACCTGGACCCCTCAAACGTTTTTTATGATTATTTTAGATAAAAATACACAAACCACCACAATCTATCAATCAATGTCAACAGACTTCATACCAACCACATTAAAGCCCGCATCAACATGCATAATTTCACCAGTTATTCCTGACCCTAAATCAGAAAGTAACAATAAAGCAGAATTACCAACTTCATCCTGTGTTACATTACGCCGCAAGGGTGAATTATCTCGGTTCCAGTTAAGTATATCTTTAAAATCTCCAATACCAGCAGCTGCTAATGTTTTAATTGGTCCTGCTGATATTGCATTTACCCTAATACCACGGGGGCCAAAATCAGAAGCCAAATATTTAACACTTGCCTCCAATGCTGCCTTTGCAACACCCATAACATTATAATGCGGTATAACTTTTTCTGCTCCAAGATAAGAGAGAGTTAAAATACTTCCACCCTCCTTTAACAATGGAGCCGCCTTAGCACTAATAGCCGTCAAAGAGTATGCAGAAGCCTCAAGAGCAATGCGAAACCCCTCTCTTGTTGTATTATAAAAATGCCCCTTTAACTCCTCTTTTTGCGCAAAAGCTATAGAGTGAACAACAAAATCAAGCTCACCCCATCGCTGATTTACCTCAGCAAAAACAGCGTCAATCTGCTCATCATCATTTACATCACAAGGCAAAACAAAAGAAGACCCAACCTGTTTTGCAAGTGGCTCAACACGTTTTTTTAACGGTTCGCCCAAGTAAGTAAAAGCCAACTCTGCACCCTCACGATGACAAGCCTGAGATATTCCCCACGCTATACTTCGCTCGTTGGCAAGACCAAATATTAGACCTTTTTTTCCTTCCAACAACCCCATAATTCATCCCTTAATTTTGTTGGTATTCATATTAAACAAATCAACACACACTACAGTATAACAAACCATAAAGATTATATAAACAAAATGGATAGAATATTTTAAAATTTGCTCTCTATAACCGCTCACTCTGATCATTTAACCTAAAACCACTTAATTTCGGGCTACCAATTCCTTTTCCTAAAGCCAAAACTTTAAAAGTCTCCCCCATGCCTTCAGGCATAATCAAACGTTTAACTGCCTCTTTTAACGGTCCTGTATCGACACTTTCAATTTTAGATAATGCCTCCAACCTTTCTAATATACCCAACCCCATTAAAAACCAACCCTGGGTCGTATATCCTAATAATTCTAGGTCGGCCTGTTTTCCAGCAGCTAATATAGCTGAAAAATCTACATGAGCTGTTAAATCCATCTCACCTGGGTTAGCCAGAGGATCATCAATGCGTACATGCTTTAAATGACCTGCTAAAGTGCCATTTGTTCGTACTTTAGCATAATAGTCATTTTGAGGATGGCCATAATCAATCAATAAAACCATACCTTCTTTCAGTAATTTTCCTGTTTTAGTAACCCAGTTTTGACCTGGCAAACCAATTTCTGTACGAGTACCAGTAGCTAATGAAATTCCTCTTGAAGTAAAATAGTCCCCAGCTATATCTTTTGAAAGTGGTATTATTTCTGTAGCAAACTTATCTTCTGTAGTTAATTTTACCCCCACCTCACCAAGACCATGGGGAACTTGCTCCACTAAATGAACTGGCAGTGCATCTAAAAATTCATTTGCAAATATGGCTCCTATTACTCCACCATCAGTTGCCTTATCAATATCAGAGTGCCATCTGATTTTTTTAATTACTCCGCCATCTTTTAAAAGTTTTCTTTGTCTTTGCCTAAAATCATCGCTTATTTCTACTAGATCATAACTCACAGCTGCATAAAAAGTTTTAAACTTACTAGCAGTTTTTAAAATATCATAGGCCAAGCGACCACTACCTGGCCCAACCTCTATTAATTTAAAATTTTTGGGTGACCCCATTAATTGCCACAGCTCGATCATTTGCAAAGCTAGCAACTCACCAAACAAAGAAGTTAACTCCGGTGCTGTAACAAAGTCTCCAGCCGAACCCAACCTTTTAGAAGCTGTCATATAATAACCCTTTTGCGGATGATAAAGGGCCTGCTCCATAAACCGGATAAAAGGTATTGAGCCACCTGAATCTTTAATTAATTTTGTTAAAATTTTTTTCATGGATTATCAGTCACAACAATTGAAAAAAAAAGCACGGAAAAAATATTCCGTGCTTTCTAAAATCTATTTTAATGGCATAAAGCCAAGCTCTAAAACATTATTGAAACATGCGTATCGTAGTTTCAGTCCAGGCTAAAAGTGAACCTGGGAAAACACCCCAAACCAACATAATAATACCACTTAATACAACAACAGCTTGGCTAGTAGCACTTACCTCCATTGAGAATGGCGATTCTGCTTCGTCAAAATACATATATTTAACAACACGCAGATAATAAAAAGCACTAACAGCTGAGAACAACACGCCAACAATTGCAATTGTAATCATACCGGCCTTAACAGCAGCCATAAACACGTAAAGTTTACCTATAAATCCTGCAAGTGGAGGAATACCACCCATAGAGAACATAAAGGTTGCCATCAACATTGCTAAATAAGGGCGTTTTTTTGCCAAACCTTTAAAGTCAGTAAGGTTATCGCCAATACCATCTTGGTTTAATATCAATACCAAAGCAAATGCCCCGGTGTTCATAAAAATGTAGATAGTTAGGTAAATTAGAACACTCTGGTAGCCATCGCTGGTTCCGGTTGCTAAACCAATCAACAAGAATCCAATATGACCAACAGCAGAATATGCAAGCATTCTCTTGATATTGGTCTGGGCGATTGCTGCAAAAGAACCAACGGCCAAAGAGAGGACAGCCATAAATTGCAGCAGCGGTCCCCATTGGTCATGTAGACCTGGGAAAGCAATTAGAAGCACACGATAAAGAACTGCAAAAGCTGCAACCTTGGGCATGACACCCATTAAAGCTGTAACAGAAGTCGGCGAACCCTCATAGACATCTGGGGCCCACATATGGAATGGAGCCGCAGCAATTTTAAAGCTTAAGCCACCAATAATCATCACCATACCTAAACCAACAGCAGGTGATAAATGACCATGAGCACTTGTTATACCTTGTGCAACATCAATAAATGATACGCTGCCAAATGATCCGTAAATCAGAGATATTCCGTAAAGCAATATGCCCGATGCAAGTGAACCTAGTATGAAATATTTCAAACCAGCTTCACTGGATTTTACATCTCCACGCTTAAATGCTGCTAAAACATAAATGGACAAGGACATAAGCTCAAGTCCCAAGTAAAGCATGACAAAATCTCCACTGGAGATCATAATCATACCACCAAGCATGGAGAAAAGAGTTATTACATAATACTCTCCACCATCCATTTTATGTTCACGTACATAGTTTAAAGAGATTAACAGAGGCAGAGCAGTTGATACGCAAAGCAACAGTTTCATGAAACGGGAAAATTGGTCGTCTACAAACATTCCACCAAAAGTTGTTTCACCAGACCCGCCAGAAGCCATAATAGCAAGTGCAGTTAAGCCGATGCCTAAAATAGACATCCAACCAATGGTTCCACGTCCCTCTTTACCATACCACGCGCTTAATAAAAGCAACGCCATGGCTAGAAGAGCAACCAATATCTCTGGCAACATTAGGCCCAGGTTTATATCAGGCATTTGGACAGGCATTGTTTATCAGCACTCTCTGAATAAAAATTATTGATTATTCTAACATCAGACCTAAAGTCTGTTTAATACATTGCTACTGCGTTTGTTCCAGCTTTAATTGTGTGCGACTGAGTCAGCAGCTGTTCAACTGATGTGTGCATAATTTCTAAGAAAGGTCCGGGATAGAAACCAATCCAAAAAATCAAAATAATTAAAGGAGCAAAAATCGCAAGTTCTCTTTTGTTCATATCTTTTAAGGCTTGCACCTCTTCACTATGAATAATTCCAAAGAAAACCTTTTTATATAACCACAGCATATATGCAGCACCTAATACCAAGCCTGTAGATGCTACAACTGCAACTGCTTTGTTAGCCAAAAAAGCTCCTAGTAAAATAAGGAATTCACCAACAAAACCGTTTGTTCCTGGTAGTCCTACAGCAGCCATAGTAAACAGCATAAAAATAACTGCGTAAACTGGCATCACGTTGACTACACCACCAAACTTTGCAATTTCTCTTGTGTGCATACGGTCATAAATAACACCAACCAGCAAAAATAGACCACCTGCAACTATACCGTGGTTTATCATTTGCAAAATTCCGCCTTCTAGTCCCTGCTGGTTGAAGGAAAATAGACCTATGGTTACAAAACCCATATGTGAAACGGAGGAATAAGCAATCAACTTTTTTAAATCTTTTTGCATCAAAGCTACAAGAGCGGTGTAGACAATGCCTACAAGTGAAAGCCCAAAAATTAGCGGTACAAAATAACGGGATGCATCAGGTAACATGGGTATGGAAAAACGTAAAAACCCGTACGCGCCCATTTTAAGTAATATACCTGCCAGTATTACAGAACCACCTGTAGGAGCTTCAACATGAGCATCTGGTAACCATGTGTGAAATGGCCACATAGGAACTTTAACTGCAAACGATATAAAGAAGCCTAAGAATAACCAAACCTGTAGGTTGAAATCTAATGGAGCATTCATCAGATCAGGTATAGAGAATGTTCCACCTGTGTTTTTTAATACTATAATGGCGATCAGCATTAGCACTGAACCAGCCAAGGTATAGAGGAAAAACTTTAAAGCAGCATAAACTCGATTAGGACCACCCCAGACACCGATTAATAAAAACATCGGAATCAGCATTGCTTCCCAAAGAATATAGAAGAGAATAAAATCTAGAGCGCAAAAAACACCAATTACGAAAGATTCCAATGCTAAGAATGCAATCATGTACTCTTTGACCATCTTTTGGACAGATTCCCATGATGCAAGTATACATAATGGTGTCAAAAAGGTTGTTAAAAGTACAAACGGCAAGCTAATGCCATCAACACCCATACGATAGGTGATGCCAAAAGCAGGCAGCCAAGTAGACTCTTCCATAAACTGAAAAGCAGCTGTGGAAGTATCAAAGTTGAACAACAATCTCAGGCTCAAAACAAATGTAGCCAATGAGACAATCAGTGCAATATATCGGGCTGTGTTTGCGTTATTCCTGGCCGCAATAATAATCGCTAATACACCGGCCAAAGGAAGAAATGTTACCAGACTCAGCATTGCCTTACGTCCTGCCCATCAAGAGTAAACGGTTACGAGAACCAAAAGACCAATTATCATAGCAAAAGCATAATGGTAGACATAGCCTGTCTGAATACCTTTAAACCATTGAGCTATACGACCACAAGTTGCAACGATACCATTAACACCATAACCATCAATAATGGTTACATCTCCGGTCTGCCAGAAACCCATGCCTATTGCTTTGGCTGGCCTTACAAAAAGTTTGTCATATAATTTATCAAAGTACCATGCGTTCAGAAGGAACTTATAAATACCAACATAGGTCTCTGCTAAAATTTTAGGTAAGGTGGTTACCTTGATATAAAGAACCCAAGCTAATGCAACACCTATTAAGAATGCTCCAAACGGTAGCCATTTAACCCACATAGCAACATGGTGGGCATTAGCCATAGCATCGTGACCAGGAGCCAATACAATTGCCTCTTTAAACCAATCTCCATGTACCATAGGTGCGCCAAGCATACCAGCGAAAATTGCACCAAATGCCAAAACTAGAAGAGGAAAACGAATTGACCATGGAGCCTCTTTGGCATGATCGTATGCGTGCTGATCACGAGGTTTGCCATGAAAGGTCATAAAAACAAGGCGGAAAGAATAAAATGAGGTCAACACTGCTGCCGTCATTCCCATAACCCATGCAAACATACCTACTGAAGTATGCGACGCATATGCTGCTTCTAAAATTGCGTCCTTAGAGAAAAATCCTGCGAGGTATGGAAAGCCAGTTAGGGCTAAAGTACCAATCATCATCACTGCATAAGTAATTGGAATTTTTTTCCAGAGTCCGCCCATCTTACGCATATCTTGCTCATGATGCATTGCGTGTATAACTGCGCCTGCACTTAAAAAGAGAAGAGCTTTAAAGAAAGCATGAGTCATAAGATGGAACATTGCAGCTGAGTATGCTGAGACACCGGCAGCAAAAAACATATAACCAAGCTGTGAACAGGTAGAATAAGCAATAACCCGTTTAATATCGTTTTGCACTAAACCCACAGTAGCTGCAAATAGAGCAGTTGTTGCACCAACTAACGTAACTACAGTAAGTGATGTTTCTGATAACTCAAACAGTGGCGAAGTACGGCAGACCATAAACACGCCTGCTGTAACCATTGTTGCTGCATGAATTAAAGCTGAAACTGGGGTTGGACCCTCCATAGCATCGGGTAGCCAAGTATGGAGAAGAAACTGTGCTGATTTACCCATTGCACCTATAAACAGTAACAATGTAATTACAGTAATAGTATCTGATGCACCAAAGATTATAAAATCGATTGTTTTTGGGTATTGTGCGGTTCCTGCCATCTGGAACACTTCGGCATAGTCTAGTGTGCCAAAGATCATATATATAGCAAAAATACCCAATGCAAAACCAAAGTCACCTACCCGGTTTACCAAAAATGCTTTCATAGCTGCATTACAAGCTGACTCTTTTTGATACCAGAAGCCAATAAGTAAATACGAAGCTAAACCAACACCTTCCCAGCCAAAGAACAGTTGTAAGAAGTTATCACCAGTTACCAACATCAACATGGCAAAGGTAAAAAAGGATAGATAACTAAAAAAACGTGCTTGGTGTGGGTCTTCTTCCATGTATCCAATAGAGTAAATATGGATAAGAGTTGAAATACCGGAGACCACAATAAGCATGGTGGCTGTAATTCTATCGATTAAAATACCGAAGTGAACCTTAAAGTCACCAGCTACTATCCAGGAGAAAATCTCCTGACGAATCTCTGGGGCGTCACCAACGGCAATTTCCATAAAGACAATAATAGCTAACACCGCTGAGACCGTCATACCTAAGATGGTCACATTGCGAGCCATTACTTTGCCAATGTACCGTCCAAAAAGCCCAGCAATCATAGAGCCAATTAGCGGTGCAACAATTATGAGGAGTTCTCTGCTCATATTAAAAACAATGCCGGCATGACCGGTCCTTATCCCTTCAAGGTGTCGATTTCTTCAACGTCAATAGTTGCGCGGTTCCTGAAAAATGTAACCAGGATAGCAAGACCAATAGCCGCTTCAGCCGCTGCGACAGTCAGCACAAAAAAGGTCATGATCTGTCCGTCGATATTGCCCATGAAACTTGAAAAAGCTACAAAGTTTATATTGACTGACAAAAGTATCAATTCAATGCTCATCATAATTATAATGACATTGCGACGGTTAAGGAAAATACCAAAAACGCCAATGGTAAATAACAGGGCACTAAGTACAAGATAATGATCTAAATGCATTGTCTAAGAAGCCCCCTCACCTGATGCCACTTTTTTAAGTTCAACAGCTTCTTCACGAGTACGTGCAAGCTGCTTTGGAATATTTTGCCGTTTTGGACGTTTACGCTCACGCAGGGTCAACACTATTGCTCCAACTAATGCTACCAGCAATATAATAGAAGCAATTTCAAAGGGTAGGAGATATTTGGTGTATAGTACGCGTCCTATCTCCATGGTATTGGGTATTTCACCTGCAACAGCTACCATGTTGTTATGATCAACATGTACCTGGGTGATAATAACGATCATCTCAATTAAGATAACCACACCAACTGCAATGCCCAGTGGTAGATATTGAACTGCTTCTTCTTTTAGTGTTGAAAATTCTACATCAAGCATCATAACCACAAAGAGAAACAAAATAGCGACTGCTCCCATGTAGACCATAACTAAAATGGCCGCCAGGAATTCAGCCCCCAACAACACAAAAAGTGCCGCTGTGGTGAAAAAGGTCAGGACTAAAAACAGGACCGAATGGACCTGATTTTTTGCACTGACTACACCAAGTGCTGCAACAACGGTGATTGTCGCAAAAAGGTAGAAAACTATATCCGCTACCATGATTACCTCAAAACCCCTAACTACCGATATTTACCATCAGCTTCTATACAGGCGTCAATCTCATTTTTAAAACGCTCGCCAGTATCCAACAGCTTGCTTTTATCAAAATAGAGATCAGCCCGCGACTCACCATGAAACTCAAAGTTTTGTGTTAGGACAATTGCCTCAACTGGGCAGGCTTCCTGACAAAAACCACAAAAGATACATTTTGTCTGATCGATGTCATACACAGATGTAAGACGTTTTTCAGCCGTACTCTTTTCATCGATCTCTATATAAATAGCCTGTGCTGGACAGACTGCTTCACAAAGTTTACAAGCCACACACCTTTCACTACCATCGCCATACTTTCTTAATGCATGCTCACCCCGAAATCTTGGTGAGATAGGCGTTCTCTCTTCTGGGTACTGGACAGTAATATTAGGCTTGAAAAAGTGCTTCAGAGTAACTGCCATACCCTGAGCCAACTCTTTTAGCATAAAACTGCCAAGTAATTGTTTTAAATCGATACCCATCAAATAATCTCCTGTTACGCGTTACCTGTAAGATGGAGCATCAGCCCAGTTAAGAAAATCCAAAATAGTGAAACTGGGAGAAATACCTTCCACCCCAATCGCATTAGTTGATCATAACGATAGCGGGGGAACGTAGCACGTAGCCACAAGAAAACAAACATCAAGAAACCAGCCTTTAACGCCAACCAAACTAAGCCGGGTATAAAGTCAAGTAGACCTATTGGAGGCAACCAGCCACCTAAGAACATCAAAGCCCCAAGAAAAGAGACCATTACAATGTTTGCGTACTCACCCATAAAGAATACACCGGAACTCATTGCGGAGTATTCAGTGATAAAGCCAGCTACTAGTTCAGCTTCAGCTTCTGGTAGGTCAAATGGAGCTCGGTTTGTTTCAGCAACAACAGATATGAAAAAGATAACAAACATTGGCAGAAGCGGAATAATATTCCAAACATCTCTCTGTGCCTCTACAACATCTATGAGACTTAAACTACCTGTTAACATAATCACTGGGATTATGGTGAAACCCATAGAGACCTCATAAGAGATCATCTGGGATGCTGAACGCATGGAGCCTAAAAATGCATAGCGAGAATTGGAAGCCCAACCTGCCATTAACACACCATAAGCACCCAATGATGAAATTGCTAAAATAAACATTACAGCAATGTTTATATCAGCAACTACTAGTTCTGGAGAAAACGGTACAACTGTCCAGACAACCAAAGCAGGGACCAAAGTTAACGTTGGAGCCAAAAAGAATACCGGAAGATCAGCATGTTTTGGTATAATGGTCTCTTTGGTCATCAACTTAAGAGCATCAGCCAATGGCAACAAAACACCGAAGAAGCCAGCCCGGTTCGGACCCGGACGCACTTGCATAGCGCCGATGATCTTCCGCTCAGCCAAAGTGATGTAAGTCACCAAGAACAAAACAGGGGCCAGTAGTAACATGATCTTTACAACAGACCACACTAACGGCCAAAGTAATAAGCCGAATAAATCCTCACCGAATGCGTGTACCATTGGTAGGTATGTTTGCAGGATTTCAGACATCGTATTCCCGATCTCAACCTTGCGGTCCCAGTTTAACAAAAAA
>JADGBW010000094.1 GCA_015231305.1 Magnetococcales bacterium
AAGGCTCCAAAGGAGGTTCTAAAGGTGGATCATCCGAAGGCTCCAAAGGAGGTTCTAAAGGTGGATCATCCGAAGGCTCCAAAGGAGGTTCTAAAGGTGGATCATCCGAAGGCTCCAAAGGAGGTTCAGCCAAAGGCTCCAAAGGAGGCTCCAAAGGTGGTTCATCAGGAGGTTCTAAAGGAGGCTCTAAAGGGGGATCATCCGAAAGCTCCAAAGGAGGCTCCAAAGATGCTTCATCAGGAGGCTCCAAAGGTGGTTCATCAGGAGGCTCCAAAGGTGGTTCTGAAAAAGGAGATCATGATCGAGGTCATGGTAATGATGAGGATGGGGTTGACGAAGATAACCCGGCTTTTGCTAAAAAAGCTGGAGATGAAAGTGGCGAACCTGAGCAGGAAGATAAACTTGACTTTGGAGTGATGGAGGAAGATTTTGAGAGCGGGGGGATGCTCTCTAGTGATGGATCACAAGATGTGGTTTCTTGGACCGAGGCTGTAGAGTCTGACGATTTTCAGGGGCCAGACAGTAGTGAATCACAAAACGATTGGACTTCAAAAATTGAGAATGATTCTGATGATGGAGAGTCAGGAGATGAGTACAATAAGTTAACTCAGGAGGATGGGGGAGAAAATGCTTTGGGTGATGAAGATCTGCTATCGTTTGAAAATTTAGAAAATTATGATACTTAAATTCTCAATTTATTAGATGTTTTTTTCTTGTGGAGGATCGTTTTTCTCTATTAGCTATACTTCTCATTTACATAATTATAGATTTGGCAATTAATTGTCATCTCAATGGATAATTGTGGCTAAATATATAAAATTGTATGATCTATAAATTACTGTAAAGTAATTGTACCTCAAATAAAGATAACAAAAAGAAAATTGCAAAAATTTTTCTTAAACTATGAATAAATTATTTTTAAAAATAGCTCTGATGCTGCTTCTCTTTCTGCCTTTTGCAAATACTTTTGCCAAAGAGAAGAACCATGATGCTTTTTTTTCTATTTTACAGCAGGCAATTGAAAACAATGACAAGATTAAGGCTGCTAATGCAAACCTACAGGCAGCAAAAGAAAAAATTTCTCAAAACAGAGCTGCACTGTTACCAGAGTTATCTTTAGAATATAACAGCAATATTAACCGTGAGTGGTGGCGGGGCGGTTCTGACTCTTCTAACCCAGAAAATTTATCTTTTTCTCTATCTGTACCAGTTGTTAATCAAAAATCTTGGAGAGCATATCAGCAAGCTTTTCCCTATGTTGCAGCTATTGAGTTGGACCTACAGAGGACTATTCAACAAAACAATTTTGCTGTTATTAGTGAGATAATTGCAGTTATTCAAGCGCGTCAGGTAGCAAAGCTTTCTAAAAACAATGTTACAGTTACAAAACGCCATATGGAGGCAACAAGTTATCGTCATAGTGTTGGCGAGCTTACCGTTACAGAGCAGAGCCGGGCTATTTCTCGCCATGCCACAGCAAACGCAAACTGGATAGAGTCTCAAAATCAAGCGCATATCGCGTTTGCCCGTTTGGAAGAGGTAGTAGGCAGCAGAGTTGATAAAAGAGATCTTTGGGTTCCTAATCCGCAAAAAAAACTATTTCAATTACCAATTATGTCAACTATTTCCCTATTGGAAAAACGTTTTGATGTAATGGCTGCTAAAAATAGAGTTGAAGAAGCAAAACGAAACCATAAATCGCTAAAAGCCGGGCACTATCCAACTATTAGCATTAACTCTGAAGCAGCAAGAACCTGGGACCAAGACTCTGCAACTTACCCAGGAGTAAATGATAGCCTGGCATTGGAATTTGAAGTAAAACTGCCTCTTTATTCTGGTGGAGTTACGAATTCTAAAGAGACCCAAGCTAAATTTGAGAGAAAAGCCAAACAGGCAATTTTAGATGAAATACGAAAAGGGGCAAAAAGAGAGCTACAACAGGCTACGTTTGAGCTTAAATCAGCTCAAGCAAAGGAAAAGGCTTTAACAACTGCGGTAGCTGCTGCCAAAGAGACCCTTGATGGTATAAAACAGGAGTTTCAAGTTGGAACCCGCACATCTTTGGACCTACTAGATACTCAGCAGGAACTTTTCACAGCCCAAACAAGTTTGATTAAAAGCCATTATTCTTTAATTTTAGCTAAATACAAAATATTAGAGGCTGTAAATCAATTGTCTTTATTGGAGATAAAAGAGTTTTCCCCAAACTCTAATGCCAAAAAAATAGATAAGATAAACAGCGATCACAAAAATGTTGCAAAAAAAACAATTAAAACTTTAACGAACCAGCAAAATATTGATGATAATAGCAGTGAAATTCTGTTTGTTACAATTATTGAAGATGTTGCAATTTCAGATGATAATAAAAAGATAAACTCTACTGCCAAACTCAAAGCTTTGCCAAAAATAGAAACACCTATCAATGCTTTACCTAAAAGAGTTTTACCTAAAATATCATATAATTGGACTGTGCAAGTTACAGCAACTAAAATTGCTAAAAGCGCGAACATTTTTTTGAAAAAGATAGACAATTGTGCCTGTTCACCCTACATAATTTACTTCGAAGATGCTAAAGGACAGGAGTGGTACAAGGTAAGATTTGGTAAGTATGAAACCAAAGATTCTGCCCAAATTGCTGCAAACTCTTTTACCAATACTACTGGCTTTAAGGCATGGGTAACTAAAAGATAAATTTGCTTTTTTTTAGTTTTTCTTCTCCTGTCATCATCAATATTTTAAAGTAGGTTACATAACCAAAAATATTGATAAAAATGAAGTGAAAAGTATGTGGTAGCCTATGAGTTTTTTTTATGCAAAAAAGGGTAGGATGTGTTATTGCTAGCGTTTGTTTGGCAATTGTTTCATAAGAGGTTTGTCTGTTAATTATGTTTAGGTTGGCACTGTTTCTAGTTTTGTTTGTAGGCACTATCTATAGTGTTGGTGTTCTTTCGGGCAAAGGGCTTATACCTCCTTATAAGATATCTAGAATAGTTCTAGATTTTTACGATCGTTATGGGCCTACCCCTGTAGATAAAAAAATTAGCCAGCCTATTGGTGAGTTGCAAATAATACGAGATGAAAAAAAATTTGTTGAAATTGTTAAAAACAGGATTAAAACTACAATACAAAACCCAATTTCAAAACGAGACATTCTAAAAGAAGCAGCATTAATTGTTGACTATAATTTTAGCTATTTGGATTCTACCGAAAAGGCTGCTTTTTTCGAAAAACATCTAACAGGTAAAAGTTTGTTGTCCTCCAACAATATGGAGGTTGCCCGTGTAACTTATTATGGAATTTCACATACTGGAGTGTTAATAAGAAGTTCTAAGTCGCCACAAAAAAAGCTTTTGGTGTGGCTGCATGGTCATGAAAGGCATACTTTCAAATACAGTTATTTTAATAGAATTGTGGAGCAAGCAGCAGATGCAGGGTTTGATGTGCTTACCCTAAGCATGACCGATTATGGATTTAATGAATTTGGCACAACAACTTTTCCAACCCATAATGGTTTAATGGGCTTTAAGCAAAAGGGACATAAGTTTTATAGTCTTTTTCATGATTCTAAAAACCCAAAATTAACCGGAATCGCTCCCATGCTTTCCGGCAATTATCACCTAATACAAAACTTTATTAAAAATAATGGGTATCACTCTATCGTAATGGCTGGTTTGTCAGGAGGAGGTTGGTCAACTACTTTTCTTTCAGCAATGATGCCAGAAATTAAACACTCCATATCTTTTGCCGGAACGACCCCATTAGGTTTTCGCACACCTGTATCAATGGGTGATTATGAGCAGAGTTTCGATAGAATTTATCAAAAAATTAGCTACTGGGATTTGTATGTACTGGCAACTATGGATACCAAAGGTCAGTCAACAAGAACCCATTGGCAGATTTTTGGTAGCCATGACAAAATTTTTGGCGGAGCAATGGCAGCAGCGTTTGTTGATATTTTGCAGAGAGCTGGCGGTATTCCCAACATGGATATAAGAATTAATAAAACTTCTCTCCACACTCCTAATGTTAAAAATATTAAGGAATATCTACTGCTAGCACCTAACAACTGATGTGCTGGCTAATGCATGGTGGTGGCTTTTAATAAAATGTTGATGCAACATGCATTAACAAAGTTTTTGTAAAACCTGTTTTTCTCAACATATTATTCAAAGCACTTTATCTATAAAATATCAGATAGAAGCTCGCACACCACGGGTCTTTTATATTTGGTTAGTGTAATGTTCTAGACTCTTTATCTAACCCAATTTCATACCAATCCGCGTTCGTAGCTTGCTCTACTTGCTTTTCTAATTCATCGGCTTTCTGGCAGAGATGGGTGATTAAGTTTGCAAGGGCTGGGGTGGAGTCCTCAAGCTTATTAAGCATTTGCTCAAGGCTTTTGCCTGTATTTTTATGGTTTTTAATAGTCATAGTCTTATCCTTTCCCTAGGAATATGTAAACAGTCCAATTTCTTGATTATAAAGAATCTACTTTCTATGTATACAATATCGGTTTGAATGTTGTTTTACTTAAGCGTTGAATTTAAAATTAAGATTAAATTATTTGTACGAATGGTATAGTACATCCAATTATAAACAACCCAAAACCTGTAGGAGTGAGCTTGCTACCGTTTGGTCAGGTATCATAAAGATTCGCAGGCAATCCCGACCCTACGGTTCATTGGTTAAGTACTATAAATAATTGGTATTTTTAAAGTATTTCAGCTTTTATTAAACGCTGTACAAAATAATAATTAAGCTTTACTAACACCCCAAGGATAACCCAGTGAGTTAAGCATGCTAACCACTGGGTTATCATCTGTGTGTGAACTGTTTTGTACTTAAATTATCAGTTGCTTAAGATTTAAATAGCAATATTTTAAGAGTTTAAATCTATAACAGTGCGTCCTCTAATGCTGCCAGCTAAAATTGAGCTAGCTGCTTTTGGCAGATCGTCAAATGGAATAATTGTTGTGAGGGAATCTAGCTTATCCATTGGCAGAATTTCGGCAATTCTTCTCCAAGCTATTTCACGGCGTTGGGGTGGGCACATAACAGAGTCGATACCCTGCAAGGCTACGTTACGCAGAATAAATGGAAAAACAGTAGTGGGTAGGGGGACTCCTGCTGCCAAGCCACAGGCAGCAACAGCAGTGCCATAACGCAGCTGGCTAAGTAGTGTTGCTAAAGGCTCACCACCCACAGTATCTACAGCCCCGTTCCAGGTCTCTTTCTCTAACGGTTTGCTTTTGCGGCTTAATTCAGAGCGAGGCAGTATATGCTTTGCCCCCAGATCTTTTAAAAAGCCTTCTTCTTCCACGCGTCCTGTAGATGCAGTTACTTCATATCCCAACGCTGCCAGAAGAGATACCGCCACACTGCCAACACCACCGTTTGCGCCAGTAACTAAAACTGGACCACCATCTTTTTTTACACCGTGATCCTCCAAAGCCATAACCGATAACATGGCTGTAAAACCTGCTGTACCAATTGCCATGGCTCTAGTTGGGCTTAAATCTTTTGGTAGTGGAGTTAACCATTTAGCTTTTAATCGGGCCTTTTGAGAAAAACCGCCCCAGTGGCGTTCTCCTACTCCCCAGCCAGTTAACAGTACTTTATCTCCTGCTTTGTAATGATCAGTTTGGGAAGTTTCAACCTCTCCTACCAAATCTATACCGGGAACAAAGGGAAATTTACGTATAATTTTACCTGTTCCGGTTATGGCAAGACCGTCTTTATAATTTAATGATGAGTGACTAACAGCCACAACAACCTCACCGTCTGGCAGGTCATTAAGTTGTAGTTGTTTGAATGAATTAACAGTTTTACCATCTTCTTCGTCAAGCACTAATGCTTTAAATGTGTCGGACATGGTTTGGTTGACTCGCTAAAAAAATTATTAAAAAATCCTAACAGTTACCTCTATAGGATATTTGTATAGGCTAATAAATTCAACTAATTCTTCTCTTTTAAGAAAATTATATGTTATAGTGCAGTGCAACATCATCTGGCAGAGCTATGTATATTTTTTAATGGTAGCTAAGTTAGTTAGGTGGGTTTCGATAACTTTTTTTTCTGTCTTTCTGGTTTTAATAGGGTGATATGTCTGATTCTAAAAAAACAATACTAGATGAGTGGCGAGTTTTAGCCCAAGCCTCCATGAAGAATAAAGATTTATCAGAGGCCTACTGGAGCTCTCCCGATGGTATACAGGTAAAACCCCTCTATACGGCTGAAGATTCTGCGACTCTTCCCCACAAAGATTCATTACCCGGTATTAGCCCTTATATTAGAGGGCCATATCCAACCATGTATTCAGGGCGACCTTGGACTATCCGCCAATATGCAGGTTTTTCAACCGCTGAAGAGTCCAACGCTTTTTATCGCCAAGCTTTAGCAGCAGGAGGGCAAGGGGTTTCAGTTGCCTTCGATTTGGCAACTCATAGGGGTTATGATTCTGATCATCCAAGGGTCGCTGGTGATGTTGGTAAAGCAGGTGTGGCAATTGATAGTGTTGCAGATATGGGTATTTTATTTGATGGTATACCATTAGATAAAGTCTCAGTATCTATGACCATGAACGGCGCTGTGCTACCAATTTTAGCAGGTTATGTAGTCGCAGCAGAGGAGCAGGGGGTAGGCCAAGATCAACTAAGAGGAACCATACAGAACGATATTTTAAAGGAGTTCATGGTTCGCAACACATATATATACCCCCCTTCACCATCAATGCGCATAGTTGGTGATATTATAAAATATGCCTCTGAAAATATGCCTAAGTTTAACACTATTTCCATATCTGGTTATCACCTACAAGAGGCCGGGGCTGATAGTGCTTTAGAATTAGCTTATACTTTAGCTGATGGTCGTGAATATGTACGCACAGCTATTAACAACGGTATGGCAGTGGATGACTTTGCTGGGAGATTATCATTCTTTTTTGGAATCGGCATGAATTTTTTCATGGAGATTGCCAAGTTGCGTGCTGCTCGTCTGATTTGGGCCGAAGTGATGGATGAGTTTAACCCCAAACAGTCTAAGTCTAAAATACTACGCACCCACTGCCAAACTTCAGGGTGGAGCCTTACTTCACAAGACCCTTACAACAACGTAGTTCGCACAACTATTGAAGCCATGGCAGCGGTATTTGGAGGCACACAATCTCTCCACACTAATGCCCTTGATGAAGCAATTGCTCTACCATCGCAGTTTTCTTCACGTATTGCCAGAAACACACAGTTGATAATCCAAGAAGAGGCCCATATTACCCATGTGGCTGATCCTTGGGGTGGTTCGCACATGATGGAAACCTTAACCCATCAACTGGCTGATAAAGCACGTACTATTATGGCTGAGGTGGAAAAATCTGGTGGAATGGTAAAAGCCATTGAAGCTGGCCTGCCTCAAAGACGTATAGAAGAGGCCGCCGCTACTAAACAGGCCCGTATTGATCGTGGTTTAGAGACCATTGTTGGTGTAAATAAATATAGTGTAGAAGATGAAGCCCCTATGGATGTCCTTAAGGTGGATAACCATGCAGTACGGGAGTCACAAATAGAACGTTTGGCCCAGATAAAAGCCAATAGAGATGATACACAAGTAAACGCAGCACTTGAGGCTTTGGAACAAGCAGCTAGAGAAGATAGCGGTAACCTGCTGGACCTCTCGATTAAAGCGATAAGAGCTCGCGCTACAATTGGTGAAGTTACAACAGCAATGGAGAATGTTTACGGTCGTCACCGTAGCACAAGTTCAATAGTGCAGGGGGTATATGGTAAGGTGTGGGATGATGATGCTAATTGGGCTGGTTTAAAAAACAAAATAGAAGAGTTTGCTAAATCCCACGGACGCAAGCCACGTATTTTAGTGGTAAAAATGGGCCAAGACGGTCATGACAGAGGGGCAAAAGTAGTTGCAACTGCATTTGCCGATGCAGGTTTTGATGTAGATTTAGCACCTCTGTTTCAAACCCCCCAAGAGGTTGCTCTCCAGGCTATTGAAAATGATGTACATGTGGTGGGAGTATCCACCTTGGCAGGAGCCCACAACACCTTGTTGCCACAGTTAATAGAAGAGTTGCAAAAGCAGGGTGCAGGAGATGTTCAGGTTATCTGTGGAGGGGTAATTCCAGAACAAGACCACCAAGAGCTATTTGATGCAGGAGTTACCGATATCTTTGGCCCTGGAACCTCTATAGTTGATGCTGCTGGCAAGGTTTTAAAGGGCATTGAAGATAAATAGTTAGAGCAATGAACCGTTTAAATTTACAGGCGTACATTGCTGGGGTTAAAAGCTGTGACAGGCGCACAGTAGCCAAAGCCATAACCTTGGTAGAGTCTACTAACTATCAGGACCGGGCATTGGCTCAAGAACTTTTAGGCAGCCTTGGTGTTTCAACTAGGCAAAACTCTTATCGTATTGGTGTAAGTGGCCCTCCTGGGGTTGGTAAAAGTACTTTTATTGAAAGTTTAAGCCTGCACTTGTTATCTCTTAAAAAAAGAGTGGCGATATTGGCTGTAGATCCCACTTCTAAACGTTCTGGTGGGAGCATTTTAGGTGATAAAACCCGCATGGGCCGTCTGGTGGGAAACCCAGATATATTTATAAGACCAAGCCCAACAGGAGACACTCTTGGCGGGGTAACTAGAAAAACCCGTGAAACTATCTTAATTTTAGAAGCTGCCGGGTTTGATACAATTTTAGTAGAGACGGTTGGTGTTGGACAGAGCGAAACTGCGGTAGCTGGCATGGTGGATTTTTTCACCCTGCTGCATCTACCAGGAGCAGGAGATGATCTCCAAGGTATTAAGCGCGGTATAATGGAAGTGGCAGATGTTATTGTTATTAACAAAGCCGATGGACAATTTTTAGAAACAGCAAAACAGGCAGAGCGAGGATTAAAGGCTGCACTGTCACTACTTAGCGCAGCGGATTCTGGTTGGGAAAGTGAAATTTTATTGGTCAGTTCCATCAATAACAGTGGTATTGCTGAGTGTTGGGACTGTATGTGGAAATTTTATAGTTTAATGAGTGAAAATGGTAGTTTATTAAATAAACGTAGAGAACAAAATGTAAACTGGATGTGGACTTTAGTTACTGACGATCTTCTGGAGTGTTTTAACAATCATCCAGGAGTTCAAAAAAATTTAGAAGATCTGAAAATTGCAGTAAGCAACGAAACCGTAACACCAGTGAAAGCTGCAACCACACTTATGCAGGCTTTTACAAATGACTTAGGCAACTAATACTAAACAGTATATTTACTTTTTTAGTGTTAGCTTCCTTAAACCCTGAAAGTGGGAAAGACTATGCAAGAAATTATTTCAAAATTTGAAGCACTTAGAGCCGAAGCAGCGTTAGGCGGTGGGCCGAAGCGGATTAAATCACAACATGAACGAGGCAAACTTACTGCCCGTGAAGCTATTGAAGTTCTCTTGGACGAAGGCTCTTTTGAAGAGTTAGATACCTTCATTCGCCATCGTTGTAATGAGTTCGGCATGGATGAACAGCATATTGCTGGTGATGGTGTGGTATCTGGTTACGGAACCATAAACGGCAGGCAGGTATTTGTGTTTGCGCAAGATTTTACTGTTTTTGGGGGTTCTCTTTCCGAGGCCAATGCCACCAAAATATGTAAAATTATGGATATGGCTCTAAAAGTTGGTGCGCCAGTAATTGGTTTGAATGACTCTGGTGGTGCTCGTATCCAAGAGGGTGTTGCCTCTTTGGGTGGTTATGCCGATATTTTCCAACGTAATGTCATGGCCTCCGGTGTTATTCCGCAACTATCTGCCATACTTGGTCCTTGTGCTGGTGGCGCAGTTTATTCTCCAGCTTTAACCGACTTTATTTTAATGGTAGAGGATAACTCTTACATGTTTGTGACAGGGCCAGAGGTGGTTAAAACTGTTACTCACGAACAAGTAACGGTGGAATCTTTAGGTGGTGCTAAGACCCACTTTACCAAGTCTGGTGTTGCCCATTTTGCTTTTCCTAACGGTATGGTGTTATTAAGGCAGCTACGTAGGTTGTTCTCATTTTTGCCTTCCAATAACCGGGAAGAGGCTCCTGTAGTTAATACTGGTGACCCTACTGATCGTGAGGAAAAATCACTGGATTATCTTATCCCTGATGATCCTAACCAACCTTATGATATGAAAGAGCTTATCAAAAAGGTTTTGGATAACTATGACTTTATGGAGACCCAAGGTGGGTTTGCCCGTAATATTATTACTGGCTTTGGTCGCCTAAATGGTGCAACGGTTGGGATTGTTGCTAACCAGCCATTGGTGTTAGCTGGTTGCTTGGATATTAATTCATCTGTTAAAGCTGCTCGGTTTGTGCAGTTTTGTGACTGTTTTAATATACCCATTTTAACTTTGGTAGATGTTCCGGGTTTCTTACCAGGAAAACAGCAAGAGCTTGGCGGTATTATTAAACACGGTGCAAAGCTTCTTTATGCGTATGCCGAATGTACCGTACCTAAAATTACAATAATTACCCGTAAAGCTTATGGTGGAGCTTATGATGTTATGGCTTCTAAACATCTACGTGGTGATTTAAATTTTGCTTGGCCCAATGCTGAAATTGCAGTTATGGGAGCCAAAGGCGCATCAGAAATTATTTTTCGTAATGAGATACGCAATTCTGATGATCCTGAAGCCAAGCTTAAGGAGAAAACCGATGAATATTCTGAGCGTTTTGCCAACCCTTTTGTGGCAGCTCAGCGAGGATTTATCGATGATGTCATACGGCCAAGCCAAACCCGATGGCGGTTAATAAGAGGGTTTGCGATGTTGGCAGATAAAAGCGTAGAGAACCCATGGAAAAAACACGGAAATATGCCTCTTTAATGTGGCTGGAGATATCATGAAGAAAATTCTTATTGCCAATAGAGGCGAAATTGTCTGTCGTGTTATTCGCTCGGCTAAAAAGATGGGAATCAAAACCGTAGCTGTCTATTCTGAGGTGGACAAAGAGACCCTTTTTGTTCGTCAGGCCGATGAAGCAATATGTGTTGGACCAGCTGCAAGTGCAGAATCCTATCTGGTTGTGGATAACATTCTTAAGGCCATCGACGAAACTGGAGCAGATGCCGTCCACCCTGGTTACGGCTTTCTATCGGAAAATGCCGATTTTTGTAAAGCTCTTGCGGATCGAGGCGTAACTTTTATCGGCCCTGGGTTGCATGCTATTCAGTCTATGGGTGATAAAATTGAGTCAAAACGCATAGCTCAGGCGGCAGGTGTTAACACTATACCCGGTCATGATGGGGTGGTTAAAAGCGTTACAGAAGCGGTAAAAATAGCCAATCAAGTTGGCTACCCGGTTATGATAAAGGCTTCAGCTGGTGGCGGTGGTAAAGGTATGCGTATCGCCCACAACGATGATGAAGCAGCTGAAGGGTGGGAAGCTGCCTCCAATGAAGGACGATCATATTTTAACGATGACCGGGTTTTTATTGAGAAATTTATTGTAAATCCTCGTCATATCGAGATACAAATTCTTGCTGATAATCACGATAATATTCTCTATCTCAACGAGCGAGAGTGTTCTATTCAGCGGCGTAACCAGAAGGTGGTTGAGGAGGCTCCGTCACCATTTGTTACCCCTGAAATGCGTAAAGCTATGGGTGAGCAGGCGGTTAAGTTAGCCCGTGAGGTGGGGTATGTCTCTGCTGGAACTGTAGAATTTGTTGTTGGATCGGATAGAAGTTTCTACTTCTTAGAAATGAACACCCGCTTGCAAGTTGAACATCCCATAACTGAAAAAATTACCGGCCTAGACCTTGTAGAGCAGATGATACGTGTAGCTCGTGGTGAAAAGCTGACCATGAAACAAGAAGATGTTCCTCTACGTGGTTGGTCCATCGAGTGTCGGGTATATGCAGAGAACCCATACCGTAATTTTATGCCATCAACAGGCAGGTTGGTATACTACCGAGAACCTGAGGAAGATAATCGGGTGAGGGTGGATTCTGGGGTTTTTGAGGGTGGTGAGGTCTCCATGTATTATGACCCCATGATATCCAAGCTAATTAGCTGGGGTAGGGACCGTGATGAGGCTATTATACATATGGAGTATGCCTTGGATGATTATCTTATCCAGGGACCAGAACATAACCTGGACCTATTAAATACCATAATACGTCACCCTCGTTTTCAAAGAGGTGAACTTACCACAAACTTTATAGCAGAAGAGTTTCCTAAAGGGTTTTTTGGGGCAGCAGCCACAGAAATAAGCACAAAGGCTTTTGCCATTGCAGCTGCAATTATTGAGCAGGAAGATACAGGGCTGTTTGATGAAATACCAAGAGTGCAAGATCTTGTGGTAACTATTGATAAGCAGGAGATAGAGCTAACCATAGAGCATAAAGAACAAGATTTGCGCTTAATAACTTTTGCTGATGAAGAGTCGTTACACATACCGTTTGAGTTCCACCCCGGGGCACGTATGGTAAAAATATTTATGCCAGACTATTCCGGTACCACTTTCCGTATTCGTCGTAGGGCGGAGGGTTATCTTCTTTCTCAGGGCGGACGTAGTGTTGTTGCTATCACTAGAACACCTCGTCACCATGAGCTGGCGAAGCATATGTTGCGCAAAATGCCACCAGATATGAGCAGAATGCTTATATCACCTATGCCAGGTATGGTTTTAAAGGTAATGGTTGGTGTGGGCCAAGTGGTAAATGCAGGTCAACCTTTGTGTATCTTGGAAGCCATGAAGATGGAAAACCTGCTACGGGCAGAGCAAGATGGCAAAGTAAAACTTATTAATGTCACACCTGGTAAAGCTGTTGAAACAGATGAAGTTTTAATGGAGTTCGAATAAGATGATAGGGCGTTTAAACCATGTAGCTATTGCAGTGCCAGACCTTGCAAAAGCAACTGAACGTTACCGGGATATGCTTGGCGCAACAGTTACCCAACCAGAAGATTTACCAGAACATGGGGTAACTGTTGTCTTTATCCGTCTGCCAAATACCAATGTAGAGCTACTACATCCATTGGGTGATAAAAGCCCTATAGCTCCATTTCTAGCTAAAAACCCCTCCGGGGGTTTGCACCATGTATGTTATGAAGTGGAAGATATTAATACAGCGGTGGAATTTCTGTTAGCCACTGACACCATGCGGGTGTTAAATCCTAAACCCAAAATTGGCGCACATGGAAAGCCGGTGGTTTTTCTTCATCCTAAAGATAATGACGGGGTACTAACCGAACTAGAACAAGCCTGAGGGCTTGTTCTAGTTCGGCTGAAAAAATCAACCTTTCTTAATTGTAGCAATAATTGATTCAAGAACCGAAGCATCATCAATTGTTGGTAGATCACCTGGATCTTCACCTTCAGCCATAGAACGTATTGCCCGGCGTAGAACCTTACCAGAACGGGTCTTTGGTAAGCCTGAGACCATATAGATGTTTTTAGGTCTGGCAATAGCTCCTATCTCTCTTGAAACCAGAGCTTTAAGGTCGCTCTCACTTGCAGCTTCAGTTTGGTCAGATGAGACAACAAACGCCACTACTTCTTGGCCCTTTAGTTCATCTTTAACGCCAACCGCTGCTACCTCGACAACCGAGCTATGCTTACAGAGTACCTCTTCAATTTCACGGGTTCCAAGACGGTGTCCAGCAACATTAATAACATCGTCATCACGGCCCATGATAAAGTAATAACCATCTTCATCTCTTAAGGCATAGTCGAAAGTTGCGTACATCTCTTTGCCAAAACGAGAGAAATAGGTCTCAACAAAGCGTTTATCATCGCCCCAAATAGTGGTCATACATCCTGGGGGTAGTGGGGCTTTGATCATCAGGGAGCCTTTTTCATTTGCTGCTACTGGTTCTGCGGTGCTCTCATCTACTAGCATTACGTCAAAGCCATATGCGGGCATGGTTGGAGAGCCAAATTTATTCTCCATAAGCCCTATGCCAGCAAAGTTGGTCAAAATAGGCCAGCCAGTTTCTGTCTGCCAGTAGTTATCCACAACGTTACCCGGTAGCGCATCTGATATCCAACGATGGGTTTCACTATCTAGGGGTTCCCCTGCTAAGAAAAGAGTACGTAGGGAAGTAAGGTCGTATTTGTTTATTAAATCTGTGCCGGTTTTTTTCAAAACTCTAATTGCAGTTGGTGCGGTAAACATAACACTAACTTTAAATTTCTCAATGAGAGACCACCAAATACCAGGATCGGGACGAATAGGAAGACCTTCATAAAGAATAGTTGTAGCACCTGTTAACAGTGGAGCATAGACAATATATGAGTGGCCCACAACCCAGCCAATGTCAGAGCCAGTAAACATTGTCTCACCTGGCTGAAGGTCATATATGTGTTTCATAGAGGCCCGCATGGCAACTGCATGACCGCCAGTGTCACGTTGCACACCTTTTGGAGTACCAGTAGTGCCTGATGTATAGAGAATATATGATGGGTGGCTTGATTCTACCATTACTGGATCAACTATCTGCCCAGCACATTTAGCCATCTGTTCATCCCAATCATATTTACCCTCGCCTAGTGCTCCTTCAGCCAATCCACGATTAACAAGCAACACTTTTGGTGGAGTAATAGTGATCTGCTGGTATGAAGCATCTAAAAGAGGTTGGTAGGCAATTGTCTTACCACCGCGTAAGCCAGCATCAGCAGTTACTACAACTTTCGGGGTAGCATCGTCAATACGAGATGCCAGAGCATGGGCAGCAAAGCCACCAAATACTACAGAGTGGATAGCACCAATACGCACACAAGCTAGCATTGCAACCACAGCTTGAGGGATCATAGGCATATAGATAAGAATACGGTCGCCTTTTTCTACACCAAGGCTTTTATAAACCGCAGCAGCTTCATTAACCTGTTTGTGCAGTTGGGCAAAGGTGATATTAACCTCTTTATCTTCTTCTGTTGAGACCCAAACAATTGCGTTTTGGTCGCCGCGATCAGCCAGATGACGATCTACAGCATTTTGACAAAGGTTTAGTGTGCCACCATGAAACCATTTGGCGAATGGAGGATTGTTATATTCTAAAACAGAATCAAAAGGGGTGTCCCAATCAATCATTTTAGCTTGCTCTTGCCAAAAATCATCTCTGTTTTCCATAGACTGCTTATAAAACTCTTTATACTTCTGTATGTTACTCATTTATAAAAAATTCTCCTCATTTTCTGGTAAGAAATAGTTTTTGAGAAACAGCTTTATTGTTAGCATGCTACCTATGTTTTTGCGCAGGAAAAGCGATCCACATATCCAATTTATCAGTAGGCGACACTCTACCAGAAAAGCTATGGAAAAGCTGACCTAATATCAACCAAATTAGAATTTATGCCCCACACCATACTTTTTAACCCATTCAGGGTATATGTAGCAACCATT
>JADGBW010000095.1 GCA_015231305.1 Magnetococcales bacterium
TTAAAGGCAGTTTGTAAAGGCGACCTTACAGATGCCATTTCATATTAAAGAACTTGGATTAAATAATTTATATTTAAGTTATTTGTTTCAAGCTCTGTAATGGTGCTTTACGTCGATGAATATATTTATTCCATGTCGTAACCCACTTATCCCTCATCAATTTTTTTGACCACGAGGGTCAGTTCATGGAAATTCTAAACAACGCACTTGCAGGAACCGATCCTGAAGTAATTTTCAGAATCATTCTACAACTCGTCTTTTTGGTTGCATCTGCCTTTTTTTCTGGCTCAGAAACTGCTCTTTTTTCTCTCAGCCGCATGGATCTGCAAAAACTACGCAACAGCCGAAACCCACAATCAGACCAAATTCATGAACTCCTAGACGAACCACGTCGTTTGATAATATCAATTTTATGTGGTAACGAACTTGTCAACATAGCCTCTACTGCCAATATGGCAGCATTAATGATAATTTTAGTCGGTGAAGCAGATGCCGGATGGCTAAACATTGTTATTATGGTTCCGCTTTTGTTATTGGTTGGTGAAGTAACACCAAAAACCTTTGCAGTTACCTTCCCCATTAAGTTCAGTGCCAACATTTCCGCCCGCCTACTACCTAAATGGATAACATTAATAACTCCCCTAAGAGCTGCTGTACGTTTTTTGGCAGACAGGGTAACTACCATGGTGGTTGGCAAAGAGGTAGAAGAGGAGAATATTCTTCAACCAGATGAGTTTCGCACACTGCTTGCTGAAGGTGAAGAGACGGGTATTATTGATGCCACAGAGCGTGTTTTGATAGATAACATGCTAGAGGCAGCTGAAACAGAAATTGACCATATAATGACCCCAAGAACCCGTATTGTCTTTTTAGATGCTGACATGCCTCTTGTGGATTTGATTGCTGAATTTAAAGCCACCCAACATCCTCGTGTTCCTATTGTCCGTGGCAACAGAGATAACATTCTAGGTTTTCTGCACTCAGAAGATGTATTACGCTATATACGCAAAGGAGAGGATTTTACCACTCTTCACATAGATGACATTCTTCGCCCTGCTCATTTTGTCCCCCCTACCAAAAAGGTGGATGAAATGTTTGAATATTTCCGCCGTCATAACACCAGAGCTGCAATTTTAATTGGTGAATTTGGCGGGGTTCACGGTTTGGTAACCATGAAAGATGTTCTTACTTTTTTATTTGGCGAGATTTCAGGCACAATCCGTGGGCAGGAGTTATATTTAGAGGAGGATGACAATATATATACTGTTCCAGCGGACATGCGTATTGCAGATTTTAATAACCTGACCAACTTTGACATTGAAGATGAAATGATGACCACTGTTGGTGGTGTTGCATTTCGTCTGTATGACAGTTTACCAAGAGTTGGAGACACCACTAGCAACGATGATGGTATTCGATTTACGGTTATAGCAATGGATGGCCTGAGAATAAAAACCCTACGAGTTGAATTCACCCGTTTTGATAACGTTGATGTTAAACCCTCTTTAGCTACAAACGTAGAGACAAAGAGACAGAACAACTTTGAAAACTCTACAGACTCACAAGCAACAGTAACAGCAGAGGGTTAAGGCGATGGAAATACTTATCCAACTTTTGGTCATTCTTATATTTCTAATTCTCAAAGGTTTTTTCTCAGGTTCAGAAATAGCCATGGTCAACTGTGACAAAATTAAAATGCGTCACAAAGCAAAAATGGGAGATAAAGGGGCCAGCCTAGTTTTAAAACTATTTAAAACTCCTGACGTGATATTGGGTACAACACTTGTTGGTACTAATATTGCTACTGTGACCATAACCACCTTGGCCACTCTGATGTTTATTAATCTATTTGGTGCTCAGGGGGATTTGATTTCTGTTTTGATTTTTACCCCATTTTTATTAATTCTTGGTGAAATTGTCCCAAAAAGTGTATATCAACAAAAAGCTGATTTTATGGCTCCATATATCATTTATGGTTTACGGTTTTTTTCTATAATTTTTTTCCCGGTAATTTTTATTTTTAGCCGGGTAGCTCGCATAGCAACAAAACTAGTTGGTGGAGGAACAGTTAATCAATCTGGTTTTATCACCCGTGAAGAGATCCGCATGTTGCTTGAAATGTCAGAAAACAGCTCTAGCAGCATCACCCGTGGTTTTGATAAAACCCGTATCCGTAGAATTATCAGGTTTGCTGATACAACAGTTGGTGAGGCAATGATTCCCTTAGCAGAGGTGGCAGGGCTTGATGAAACCACTCTAATGGGCGATGCTATGGACTTTGTCTGGAGCAAAGGTTTTAACCGTCTACCAATTTATAAAGATAATATTACCAACGTTATAGGCGTATTAACCCTTAATACTTGGGATCTGATGGATGTAGAGCTTGCAAACAAACCTATTTCTGAATTTGTACAAGAACCACTGTACATTTCTCCTAAGCAGACTATCGACCAAACCTTGCCTACAATGCAACATCGTTTGGATCATATGGGAATTGTAGTTGACGAATTCGGTTCAGCTATTGGTATACTAACCATGGAAGATGTTTTTGAAGAGGTTGTCGGTGAAATTGATGTAGGATATGATTTTGACGAATACCACCCAAAACGTAACAAGACAGTAATGGAGCAAGAAGGGGAAGATGAATATGTGGTGGACGGAAGAACACCCATGTCGCAAATAAATGATACACTACACACACATTTTAAGTTGGGCGATGCCCATACTGTAGCAGGCCTGATTTTAAATAGATTGCGCACTATCCCAAAAGAGGGAGCATCTATTGTAGAACAAGATTATAAATTTACTGTTCGACAGGCGAATAGTCGTACAATATCTAAAGTCCACATACAGAGGGTTTGACCTAAAAGGAAAACAATACAATGGCAAATGATACCTTGAAAATTATTCAATCTATTGTTGGAGCTGATCTTTACGCCAATACCAAAAAGGTTTCTACAAATAAAGGGATTAAAACCCCATTGGTAACCATTTCACGTTTTTATGGTGCTGGCAGTGGTGATGTCTCTCGTCTTCTTGCAGAGCGACTAGCTGTGCAGTTCTATGATAAGGAACTCCTTAAAGCTATTGTAAAAGATGCAAAAACAGACAAACACCTCTTAAACCGGCTTGATGAGAGAGTAATTAGTTTAGTAGATGAGATGCTCCACTCATTCTTCACCAAAAAAAGCACTAACAAAGACTCATTTTTACGTTATATGGCTAAAGTTATCCTTGGCATCGGACCTTCAGGTGGTGTAATCATTGGTCGTGGTGCGCATCTAATTTTACCAAAAGATCGTACTTTTAGAATTCGTTTAGAAGGATCAATGCAAGAGTGCATTAAACGTGTTGCTAAGCGTAAGTCGATTAAAAAAGCAAAAGCTGAAAAGATGATTAAAAAAATGAACAAGGAGCGTTCAAAGTTTCAAAAAGCTTTAGCTACCCGTTATCCTACAAGTGTTGATTGTTACGATTTAACCCTCAATACAGATAGCTTCACCCCGGAGCAATGTGTTGAAATAATAGTTACTGCAATGAGTGAAGTGGGCTTTAAGATTCCACCACAAATAAAAAAATCCTCTAAAGAGAGTGAATAGTTAAATTTAGCTTAATTTGTCAATATTGCGCCAGATTTTGATTCATCAACCTTGAGGTAGTACAATGGCGGAAGAGAACGAGTCGGAAGAGTCAGAACCCAAAGAGAAGGAGAAAGAGGCTCCCCCTCCTGAAAAAAAATCAGGCGGTATTATGCCTATTTTATTCTTGCTTGTGTTACTTGGGGGCCTTGGGGCAGCTTTTGTCTATGTAGATGAAAAAGTTCAAATCAGAATGAAAGAATTCGATAGAATTTGGACTGATAAACAGATTGAATTACGCAGTATGGCAAGGCAAAGAATGTACGACTCAAAACAGAGCAACCTACAGACTGAAATGATGGACCGCTGGCGAGAAAGCAAGGACGCTGAGCCTACACCGAAAAAATGAAATAATGAAAACCGAACATAACAGTGCCACTCGTATAAAAATATGTGGTTTTACCCATGAAGATGATTTACGAGTGGCTATAAACGCTGGGGTTGATGCTATAGGTTTGGTTTTCTACCCACCATCACCACGCTCTGTAACCCTAGAGCAAGGGGCGAAGTTAGTGGCAAAGCTTCCACCATTTGTGACGGTAACAGGGCTGTTTGTTAATGCTAGCCGAGAAGAAATTGTAGCAGCTTGCTCAAAATGCAAACTAGATATTATTCAACTCCATGGTGATGAGCTACCAAATGATTGTCTAGATCTACCAAGAAGAGTGATAAAAGCAGCGCGTATAAAAACCAAAGACGATTTTAATGGTCTTGATAAGTACCCAATTTCAGGTCTACTACTAGATGCAAAAGTTAAAGGTCTTTATGGTGGTAGTGGAGAATCATTTGACTGGTCCCTACTCTCTTCGTATGATGCCCCTGCCCCGCTGATATTAGCAGGTGGTTTAAACCCAGATAATGTAGCTCATGCAGTACGCCAAGTACGACCTTATGGGGTTGATGTGTCATCTGGGGTAGAGTCAATACCAGGTAGAAAAGATAGGACAAAAATTATTCGCTTCATCCAAGAAGTAAAACAAGCTACATTTTAAATAGAGTATCTCCATGAACTGGATCACACAACTAATTAAGCCAAAAATCAAAGACAATGCCCGCCGGATACAGACACCGGAAGGTTTGTGGACTAAATGTGAGCCATGTGGCAAAGCACTTTTTAAAAAAGAGTTAGAAAGAGCCTTACACGTTTGCCCTAACTGTCACAACCATTTACGCATTTCTGGCCTAGACCGTATTGATATCACGCTGGATGAAGATAACCGCCAAGAACTTTTTGCAGGGCTACATCCTAGCGACCCTCTAAAATTTAAAGATAAAATTAAATATAAGGACCGTATCAAAGAGGCCAAGAAAAAAACAGGCACAAACGATGCTGTTAGGGTATTTAAGGGCACTATAAATACTATACCGGCTATTGTTACCGCCTTTGATTTTAATTTTCTTGCTGGCTCTATGGGTTCAGTAGCAGGTGCAAAAGTTGCTCAAGGAGCTTTGGCAGCAGTAGATAACAACTGTGGCTATGTAGTTTTTTCGGCCTCTGGTGGGGCAAGAATGCAAGAGGGCATTCTTTCACTCATGCAGATGGCTAAAACTTCGGCAGCTCTCACTAAACTCGATGAAGCTGGCCTACCATTTATTTCAGTATTAACTGACCCAACAACTGGTGGGGTAACTGCCTCTTTTGCCATGCTTGGTGATCTTATACTTGCAGAACCAAATGCGCTTATCTGCTTTGCTGGCCCCAGGGTTATAGAGCAAACAGTTAGGCAAACTCTACCAGAAGGTTTCCAGCGTAGTGAATATCTCCTAGAACATGGATTTATTGATCAAATATGCCACCGCCATAACATGAGAGACAAAATTTCCGATATTTTATCTCGCCTTACGCATACTGCTCCTGTTGGCAATAAAGATAATCAGTTGGAACTTCCCCTCTCCATGGAATGATACAAACCTTAGATAATTTACTTTTACAAACCCAAGAACATGAAACAGGGGGTGTTGTTTTAGGCCTTAGCCGTGTTAAGCAGCTTCTATGTGCCTTGGGCAACCCACAACAAGGCTTGCAATTTATCCATGTTGCTGGGACCAACGGTAAGGGGTCTGTTATAGCTTTTTTAGAAGCTATTTTGCTTAATGCAGGAGTAAAAGTAGGAGTATACACTTCCCCTCACCTCATTAAATTTAATGAACGCATAAAAATAAACCGTAAAAATATCTCCGATAAAGATCTCAAAAATATTTTAGAAAAAGTGCTGCAAGTTTGTCGCAATGATAACATACCTGCCACATTTTTTGAGATAACCACAGCAGTAGCCCTTCTCTACTTTGCTAACCAAGGCTTTGCTAAAAATGGTGACAATTCAGCAGTTGTAATTTTAGAAACTGGTCTTGGCGGTCGTTTGGATGCTACAAATGTTATTGATCCTATACTCTGTATTATCACCTCCATTGCCCATGATCATGAAAATTTTTTAGGGGATAAAATCAGCCAAATTGCTCAAGAAAAAGCGGGAATTATAAAACCAGCAGTAGATGTTATAGCAGCACCAGGCAACAAAGATGGATACGATGCCATAAGAGACAAAGCTCAACAAGTTGGAGCAAACCTTTATGCTTTGGGGCCAGAATTTAATTTCAAACCTACGCTACCAGCTAGTAATAACTGGATATATCAAGATAAACTCGGCCAACTAACCTTACCTAAACCAGGGCTTGATGGAGAACATCAATATACAAATTGTGCGCTAGCTGTAGCGGGAATACGTGTTTTATGCAAACAAGAATGGAACATTAGCGATAGCGCGATAAAAAATGGGGTTACAACCGTACAGTGGCCAGGACGCATACAATGGTATCGCAAGCAAAAGCCCCAATTTCTTTTGGATGGCGCACATAATCTTCATGCAGCAAGTAAACTAAAAAAATATCTGCTATCAATTACAGATAAGCACAATAGCTTTATACTTATTTTTGCAGCACTTAAAAATAAAAATGTAGAAGGAATAATTAAAGAATTATTACCAGTCATAGGTAAGGTTTACACTGTCTCAGTTGGTGGCTCTCGAGGTATTGGTTCTTCTGAATTAGCTAATATATGGGAAAACTTAGGCTGCCCTGCTACTCCTTGTGAATCTTCTCTACAAGCATTTAATTTAGCTAAAACTCAATCTAACTCTCAACAGATAATATTGGTTGCTGGTTCGCTATATCTGGTAGGAGAGATACAATCTCTGTTACAATAGTAAAATTCATAATTTTTGCTTAGGAGAACTCTCCTAAACTTTAAATTTCATGACCTGAAAAATTTATCAGAGAATATTACTATGATACCCACAGACCCTTTTTGCCATAACACCAGCAATAACGGTGGGGGAAAGAAGGCACAAAAACTACTCTATACCTCATCAATAATATTAGCTATTTTAGCAGCCACTCAGCTACACGCCCAAGATGTTCCTCTAGATATAGAAGCCGATAACCTTACTGTTAACAAAGCAACAAACGATATGTCTGCCAGTGGCAATGTGGTTATAGAACAAGAAGGTCTTTTTAAATTGCAAGCTGATGAAGCACAATTTAAAGGTGAGGAGAACACCATATCCGCCGAAGGCTCCGTTAAACTTTCCCATGAAAGAGATATTTTTCTAAGTGATAGAATTTTCCTCGACTTAGCAAACAAAGAGGGAGAAATGGTAAATGCTACTATGGATATGGCTGGGCTAGGTGGAAATGGTGGTGCTGAAATGGTGGTTTTAACAAGCGAAAAAACCTTAGAAATGGAAAATGGTTGGTATACCAACTGCGATTGTAATGATCCTGCGTGGCACATAACTGCTAACAGTATTACAATTGACCGTGATGCTAATAATATAAATGCCAAAGGTATGAAGCTATATATAAAAAACAACCAAGTAGCCTATTTACCTGTTTGGAACCAACCTTTAAGGCAAGAACGTAAAAGCGGATTTTTAATGCCTAAATTCCGCTTCTCTGGCAGTAACGGTTTTGAACTTGAAACACCTTATTATTGGAACATAGCCCCAGACAAAGATATGACCATAGCCCCACGTAGTATAAGCAAACGCGGAACCATGGGGAAAGTTGAATATCGTTATGTCGGGTTAGGCTATAAGGGACAGTTTAACAGTAACCTTATCAAAGATACATATGAAGATGAAAACCGTGGCCTAACAACATTTACCCATACTCATAGAAAGTGGGGTTGGGATGTTTCGTTGGCTGGAAGATATAGTGAAACACGGGACTTTATAAATGATTTTGAGCAAGACCTTGTTGACAATAATGCTAGGCGTTTAGAGTCTCACATCATGTTAGACCGTCAGTGGGTACGTAAAGATGGTTACTTAGATGTACAAACAGGAATGTTATGGTACCAAGACTTAGAACAGAGCAACGATAAATATACCATCCAGAGTCTTCCTTATATATATGCATCAGATAATCGGCCTCTTTCGCAACTAGAATATGGACGCAGTTGGCGGATGCAAAACGATGTGAGATTGGATAATTTTTATCAACTATCAGGAGATGCGGTACAGCGTCTTGATATTGCGCCAACAATTCACTACAACAGACCAGTACATGTTGGTAATTTAAGCTCCCAGTTTGGTGTTAGAGAGACGACATACATAATACAAGGTGACCCTAACCAAGCTGGAATTGATCATGAAAGTACAGAACACAGAGAAGCTGCCACACTTAGTGTGCGTCTAGATACCAAGCTTTCTAAACAGGTTATGGGAAGCCGTCAACATACTATTGAACCATCAATTGAGTACGTTATTAACAAAAGCACCGACCAGAGTGTTCTACCAAATTACGACTCCACTCTGCGTAACATAAGCACATCTAACCTTTTTATGAGCAATCAATATTCAGGTATCGATCGCATTAGCGAAGGCCAATGGATTAGTTATGGTGTGACATCGCGCTTAATAAGCTTGGTTGACGACAACTCCCTAATGGAGACCGCAACTTTTAAAATAGGACAAAGATGGGCCCCACCAGGAGATAGAGACGATCTTAACGGTTATGCTACATCAGATATTGTCAGCAGCTTAGAGCTTAACTTTACAGGTGGATGGTCTGCTAACACTGTAAACCGCTATAATCCCCATGATCAAAAAATCATGCGAACAGATGCTAATGTAACCTATAGAAATAAAAACGGTAACAATATATCTCTTGGCTATTATTTTAACATACCAAGCACAAATCCTTTAGTAGAAGATAGTAGCGAGCGAAGTGAGGACGTAACCTTACGCTCTGAACTAAAAACATCTAACAATTGGCATTACACCCAAACAGCAGCCTACTCCTTAGAGAATAGCCAGATAAAAAGTTGGTCAACTGTAATGGAATATGTAGATAGTTGCTGGTCACTTGGTATAAAATTAGGCAATAATCTCTCAACAGATACATCAAATTCTGACTACAACGGTAACTATTTTGGCTTTATTTTTACTCTTAAAGGTCTTGGTGGTTACGGTTCATAGGATAGTTATCAATGTTAAAGTACAATTATAACCGAACATGTTTAATATTTTTTCTGTTGTTGGCACTCACATCAATATTGCCAACTAATGGGTTTTCGCAACCTCTTGATAAAATAGTTGCTATTGTTGAAGCGCAAAATTTTACAGATACAAAAATCAAACCCCACATTATTACCCAATCTGATCTAGACCAAGCTATGGCTCCTGTTGTTGAAAGGTTGGAAAAAACTGGGGCAACTGTAGATTTAGCTAAAATTGCAAAAAACAGCCTTGATGAGCTTATATTAGCGGGCTTAAGAACCCAGAGAGCAAAACAGCTATCCATTACTGTTTCTGATCAAGATGTTTTAGCAATGGAGGCACAAATAGAGAAAGAGAATAGTATCCCTAGAGGCTCCTTGCATCAAGCTCTTCGTAGCAAAGGTATAGACCCTGCGTTATACCAGCAAGAGTTAAGAAAAAAAATGATACAAAGTAGGTTAATTAATCGTATTATCCGCCCTCTTGTTTCTGTTTCTGAGGAGGAGATAAACAACCTATACCAAAAAAAATCTGCATCACAAGATGGACATGACGAGTACAGAATAGGACAGATTATTGTTGAAGTAAATCCGAGAAATCCTAACCATACGTTGGAGAATAGGTTTTACTTTGCGAAGAATATAATATCTCGTCTTGAAGGTGGCGAAAGCTTAGATGCCCTAGCAAGCCAGCATTCTATTGGCCCTAACAGATTTGAAGGTGGTGATTTAGGCTGGTTTAAGCTAAATAAAATAAACCCACAAATAAGAAAAATGATTGCCGAAATGGAAATTGGTGAAGTATCACAGCCAATGCGTTCTCAACAAGGGTTCCATATTTTTTCTTTACTTGAGAAGCGTTTTGTAAGAGCTGAAGCGAAATATGTTACAAAATATAAAGTTAAGGCACAACATATACTTTTGCCAACTTATGAAGATAGTGACGACCATAAAGTACTAAAAGATATCATTAAAATTAGAGATGAATATCTTAAAGGTAAAGTTGATTTTAGCACCCTAGCCAAAAAACATTCAAAAGATAAAACTTCTCAAAATGGTGGTGAGTTGGATTGGTTTAGTGAAGGAAGCATGGTACCAGAATTTGAAAAGGCAGCCTTTGAACTTGAAGTTGGGGAAATAAGCCAACCAGTTAAAAGTCGCTTTGGTTGGCATCTTATTTTATTAAATCAAAAAGAGGTTTTAGACCCAAGTTCACTAGCAGCAAGACGTAAAGAACTTAAAAAACAGATATTAGAAACCAAAATGGATTTACGCTACAAACAGTGGCTAAGAGACTTAAGAGCCAGTGCCTATGTCGAAATACGGTGATTGCTATAACCCAGGGTGACCCTGTGGGTATAGGGCCAGAAGTAACAATTAAAGGCTTTAACCCTGAAACTCGATGTATACATATTGGCGATGCTACACTCTACAAAGATACGGCTAAATTTTTAGGCTGTACAATCCCCATGGAGTGTGTAGAAACTATAGAAGAGGCAGCAGCCCTACCCTCTAATATTTTTGCTATTCTGCCACCAAAAGATGAACAACAAAATATAGTAACAGGAGATGCCTCCACCACTGTCGAGAGTATCCGTTTTGCATGTCAGCTAGCCCAATCTGGGCAAGTACAAGCAATGGTAACCCCACCCATTAATAAAGCTGCCATACATAAAGCTGGTTATAATTTTCCTGGCCACACCGAGATGCTAGCTGATTATACTGATGTAAAATATCCTGTTATGATGTTGGCATCTAAAGGCTTAAGAGTTGTGCCAGCTACTATTCATCAAGCCTTGGCAGATGTTCCCAAAAACCTTACCAGAGAGCTGCTAGAAAAGATAATTCGCACTACATACAAGGCAATGCAGCTAGATTTTGCAATAAAAAAACCCCGTATAACAATAGCTGCTCTTAACCCTCATGCAGGAGAAAACGGGGCGTTTGGCCGTGAAGAGTTAGACTTTATATCTCCACTTTGCCAAGAGCTTCAAAATGAATTATCTAGTAAAAATACAGGGGAAATACGTGGCCCACTACCCGCTGATACTCTCTTTCATGATGCAGCAAGAAAGCAATATGATGCAGTTATATGTATGTACCACGATCAAGCTCTAATTCCATTAAAAATGTTGGGGTTTGGTCATGCTGTAAATATCACTTTGGGGTTGCCTATTGTACGCACTAGTGTTGATCATGGTACAGCTTATAACATTGCAGGTAAGGGAGTTGCTGATGCTACATCTTTTATGCAGGCAGTAAGGCTAGCTGCATTAATTGTGAAAAATAGACAAGAATTTAATGGAGTCGCCTCTAGCTTTATTCGGCCCCTTTGATATAGCGAGAAAGTATTAACCCTTGAGCAATAATAAAAATCAACATTAGCCCCATTAGGCCGAACATTTTAAAGTTAACCCAGGTGTTTTCATCAAAATTTTTGGCCACATAGATATTTAGCACACCTGAAAAAATAAAAAAGGCAACCCAGGCTAAGTTTAGGCGAGACCATGTAGATTTAGGCATCTCCATCTGCTTACCTATTAACCTTTGTATTATGACTTTGTCGCCAATAAAGTGGCTGCCTAAAAAAGCAAGAGCCATTAACCACTGTAGTACTGTTGGTTTCCACTGAATAAATAGAGGGTCCCGCAATAAAAGGGTGGCTCCTCCGAAAATAAAAAGTAGAACAAGGGTTAAAAGTTGAACAGGAGGAACATGCCCGTGACGAAACCATTGATAAGCAGCTTGTAGAGCTACTGTTGCAATTAACACAGCAGTAGCCATATAGATATCAGTAGCTTTATAAACAGCAAAAAATATTACAACAGGAAGAAAATCTTTTAGTGCTGCCATGGTACACCCCTTGCGTCATATTAAAAAGTATGGTGAATCTAACCCAGAAAAAAAAATCTAACCAGGATTTTTCCAGGTTATTTCATGAATTAACAAGTTTAAAAACATATTCTAACACAGGAACATATAAGCATGAGTACAAATGAGCCAGCAATAACAGTAGATTTTATCCGTAACATTGTTGCCAAAGATTTAGCAGTTGGTAAAAATGCTGGCAAGGTCGTTACCCGTTTTCCACCAGAACCAAACGGTTATTTACATATTGGCCATGCAAAATCAATTTGCCTTAACTTTGGTATTGCTCAAGAAAACTCCCCTGGTACATGCCACCTTCGTTTTGATGACACCAACCCAGAAAAAGAGGATGAAGAGTATATTCAAGCTATAAAAGATGATGTTAAATGGCTTGGTTTTGATTGGAAAGAGAATCTATTTTTTGCATCAAATTATTTTGATAAACTTTTTGAGCTAGCCCAAGTGCTTATAAAAAATGGCGATGCATATGTTTGTAGCCTATCTGCTAATGATATACGAGAATATAGAGGAACCTTAACCGAGCCTGGTAAAAACAGCCCTGATAGGGATAGATCACCTGCAGAAAATCTTGATCTATTTTTACGTATGCGAGATGGCGAATTTGCTGATGGCAGTTATACTTTAAGAGCAAAAATTGATATGGCTTCACCAAATATCAATATGCGAGATCCTGCCCTTTATCGTATTCGTAGGGCTACCCATCACCAAACGGGAGATAAATGGTGCATCTATCCTATTTATGACTATACACACTGTATTTCAGATGCTTTAGAAGGTATCACACACTCCCTTTGCACCTTAGAATTTGAAGACCACCGGCCACTTTATGACTGGATCTTAGACCGTTTAGAAGACCAACTAAAACAGCATCCACAACAAATAGAGTTCTCCCGCTTGGCATTGGACTTTACCGTTGTTAGCAAGCGCAAACTTATACAGCTAGTTAATGATAATTTTGTAGCAGGATGGGACGACCCAAGAATGCCAACAATATCTGGCCTTAGAAGACGGGGTTATACACCTGAATCTATCCGTAATTTTTGTAACAGAATTGGAATTACAAAATCTCCAAACAATGTAGAAATAGGCTTTTTAGAAGGTTGTTTACGCGAAGATCTAGAAAGCAAGGCACTGCGCTCTATGGCAATTCTAAAACCTTTAAAGGTGGTAATAGAAAACTATCCTGAGGATAAAATAGAGCCATTAACAGCACCAAATCACCCTCAAAACCCAGAGTTAGGCAACCGTACTATATATATGACTCGTGAGGTTTATATTGACCATGAAGATTTTTTAGAGGTTGCACCTAATAAAAAATTTAAACGCCTAGTTGCAGGTAAAGAGGTCCGTTTGCGTAACTCATACGTTATTAAGTGTGAAGAGGTAATTAAAGACTCTAATAGTGGTGAGATAGTAGAGCTGCGTTGTAGTTATGATGAAAACACCTTAAACACAAACCCTGAAGGCCGTAAGGTTAAAGGTGTTATTCACTGGGTCTCTGCAACAAAAGCAGTTAAAGCAGAAATCCGCCTTTATGACCGTCTTTTTAAAAATGCCAACCCGGAAGAAGGTGGAAACTTCCTTGATAATATTAACCCCAATTCATTGACAATTTTAAAAGATTGCCCTATTGAATCCAGTTTAGCTCAAGCAAAGACGGGTGATACCTTTCAGTTTGAACGAGTAGGTTATTTTAGTAAAGATCCTGATTCAACCGATGATTACCCAATTTTTAACCGCGCCGTCACACTTAGAGATTCCTGGGCAAAAATCTTAAGCCCAAGACGAGCATCACGCTAGGTTGAAACTTTTAAGTGCTCCTTGGCAACAACAAACGAGCGTAAGCGTAGAGATTAACATTATCAGGATAGAATATTTTTTGGAGTTTCCATGAAGAGTTTAATAGCTAAGATTATCCCAACTGACCCACCTATGCAGCCCATGACATTAAGCCGAGAACCAATCGTCAACCGTTTTTGGGCAACAGGCTTGGTAGGGCTATGTTTAGGCTTTATTTTGGGGTTTATGTTATGGCTATGGCAACAAGGTATCATGGAGACTCCAGATGACTATTTTACCTTTAAAATTGCTCATGCTAAAATCCAGATATTGCTATTTGCAGGCTCCTTTTTGTTAGGGTTTGCTCTACAAGCTGGCCCCCATGTTATTGGCGGCCCCCCTCCTCCATCAAAAAACATCCTCTTTTATCTGCCTATGCTCTGGGTAGGTATAGCTCTATCTATGGTTCCTGATCCTATGTTGAGCCTTATAGGCAATGCTATGACTAGTTTTGCATTTGCTGGCCCTGCATTTTTGTTGTTAGGCATAACCATGGCGGGCATGCCTCACTTTCGTATTCCAAGAGGCATTCCAATATCAGCATCTTTTGTCATATTAGCTTTAGCTCCATGGCTAGACCTAAACGACCCTGACATTGCACTGTTTGTTATCTGGTGTGGCCCAGTGACCGCAGCCTTAGTAGCAGCCCAACAGTTAACTAACAACGTTTTAGGGGGAAAATTATTACAAGGCAACAGTAGTGTACTATTTTTATCTGCTTTATATATGGCATGGCTTCTAACTGCTGTATCTGCTTTTTTAGACAGCATTTATTGGCATTTTTCGGGTATTGCCTGGGTTGTTGTGCTTTATATTCAAGCCAAGAAGACAGAACTGCTACTAAGTGCAATAAGATATAATTTTTCAGCTATTCAGGTAACATTGCTTTTGGCATTTGCTGGGTTATTTGCTAGCGCGATTATGCCAATAGTACATGGCGAAGATTTTATGGCCGACGCTGCAGTACATCTACTTGGGGCCGGGGTAATTACTATTTTAATTCTAGGTGTAGCAGCAAGGGTAGCTAGTTTTTTCTGTGGGCAGATGGTGCTACCAGACAGAGCATTAATATACCTACTATTTGCATGGAGCATATTAGCAATAGCAAGAACCATAACCCCCTATGGTATAGGCAGCACTGGCTTAATAATGGGAACCATGCATTTAGGCACGTTCTTATTAATAATATGGGTAGTACCCATGGCAAGAAACATAGTAAAAATTGGCCAACAATTTCCTCCACCAAATAAACAGTAAATTAAGGTGATTTTACAACAAGTTAAAAAACAAAAGCAGATATCAGATATTTTAAAGGTTGCGAGCACAAATAGTACTGCTATAATCTCCACTCTTTTACAGACCAACAAGATAGCCAATTTACAAAAAAAGCTATTTTGCGCCCGTAGCTCAGCTGGATAGAGCATTTGGCTACGAACCAAAAGGTCGGACGTTCGAATCGTTCCGGGCGTACCATATAAAA
>JADGBW010000221.1 GCA_015231305.1 Magnetococcales bacterium
ATCGTGGAGATTTCCCTAGGAGGGGGTCAACTCTTAACAGTCTATTTTCACAACATTTTTTTATAGATGAATTTGATATAACAAAACAGTTTCCCCATCATGTTGGATATGTGCGAATTTTATCTAAAAAATAGTGGTAATCACTCAAAATTGGTATATTACAAGTTAATAGTATTTAAATAATAAATTTTGAGGTTAAATCTCAATTTATGGAACAACAAACCACCTCAATATATTCTACTTCGCAAAAATTACCTCTTTCTACAAACCAAATTGCTTGGGCCGGTACAATTGCCCTTGTAACAATTCATCTGTTTTTTTTATTATGGGCATCTCCAATCTATCGCAATAGTGATGACTCTATCTATTCAAGATATGCCCATCAAATAGCAGAAGGAACATACGAATATAATCATAATAGTAATCAATCGTTTCAGCACCGTTATGGTGTAACAGTGCCAACTGCTCTAGGGTATAAACTGTTTGGTGTTAACCGCTATTCATTGGTTTTGTGGGCTTGGATCTGTTCGATATTAACTCTTACACTACTTTTTAATTTTGCCTTAAGGCGTTATGGTCCTGCTGCTGCTTTTATTGCTGGTTTGATATTTGCGACAAACACTAAGCAAATTAGCACTGCACTTATGCTCAGTGTTGATGTCATCGTCTCTCTATTTATGTTTTTGGCTGCTATTATTCTTTATGAAGCTAGGCAATCCAATGCAAAAGAGATGGAGACATTTTTTTCAGTTTCTTTTGTAACCACACTAATTTTAGCTACATTAAGTAAATTAGTGGTTATCACTATTTTCCCAGCTATTACAATTCTGCTGCTTATTGATCTGAAAAACAGACGAAATATAGCACTCTGGCTTAAGATTATTAGCTACGGTTTGCTATTTGGTGCTTTATATTTAACATGGATGCACTTTTATACCGGAAACTTCATGTCCCGTTTTTCAGGAACCATAGACGTAGTTCAATCTCTTGGTTCGATGAATATAACTGTTTTTAAAGATATGATGGATAATTTGCCTGCAAGGTTAACCTATAAACCTGCACTTATGATTTTATCAATACCTGGAGTACTTATCCCTCTACTTTTGGCTTTATCATTAACAAATATTTTTACTGAACAGAAGTTAAAGTTGTTTACAGAAACTAGTCACTGGTGGTTATTTATATTAAGCATAACTCTATTTATATGGGTTGTTCCAACCTCATTTAGCCCGTTTATACCTTTACTTTTGGTCCCACGCTACTTCTTACCTTTAATCCCTTTTTTCTCTTTGATAGCTGGGGTGGCTTTAGCATCAACTTTTAATAAAAGCCTATCTTATGTCGTAACAAAGCAATTTTTTTGGTGGCTATGTTTTATCTATCTATTAATATATCCTCTGTTAAACACACTTGGTTTTTTCAAACTGGGTGTTCTCATTGTAACAGTACCCGTGTTGTTTGCTCTGTTTTGGGATAAGGCAACTTTTTTATCAAGTTCCTTTGGTGCACTACGTACACCAATCTTAAGTCTATTGTATTTACTAGTATTTTCAATGTTGCCATCCCACTTTATTCTGAACAATATTATTGGGGAGAAGCCGTGGCAGACAGCTGAGAGAGAGATAGTTCAACGATACTTTCTGGATGATAAAGAGTCAAAGGTAGTCTACACCAATAAACGGGGTATAATTGCAATTAATTTTCTTATAGGTTATGAAAATTTTAATAATTTAGAGCTGGTAAATTGGGATAGGGTGACAACCAAGAAAATTGCAGCGGAAGTTAAACATTATATATATATTAACAAACATGTTATAAAAGGGTTGCAAGCTACATATAGTAGGACTCCCCCTCCCTTTGTAAACAGCCCACCACCAGACTGGGAACTTGTTGAAGAGAGTAAAGGTATAGCGATATATACAACCCAAAATACTCCAAATTTCAATTAATAAATTGAAAATATATAGCTTATTGGTAACTCACTTTTATGATACTAACTTTTTACTATCCGGGCTATTAGTCGGGATAAAAAATTAAAAAGTATAAGGGGAAAACAGCGGACTATCATCCTGCGTAATTTATAGTATTTTGGAGCTAGGTCTGGAACCGGACCTGAAGATGCAATTTTATATTTTAAAACTTCTGGGGGTAATCGATACACCTGAGATTTATGAACATAAAACATGGTATTATAACGATACCAAGTTTTTATTTTGGTCTGTTCTATAATATCGTGTCTTATACAGTCAAAAAGCTGATAATCATGTTTGGCAAATAGATCTCGCCAATATTCATATGGCCTCTCATTTATATGATTTTCTCCACCTTGTCCTGGGGGAGAGGCGGAAAATAAAATGGCATCACTATGAGAAGTAAGAGTATCAATGAGTTTTTCAGCATTTTCAGGTTGAATATGCTCTGCTACTTCAAGACACTGGACCAGATCAAAACGAGTGCCCAGATTTTGGGACTTATTTAAATCACCCTCAATAAAATACTCTTTTTTGATATTTAGTTTATCTCGGTCTACATAGTCCCCATCAACCCCAGTAATGCTCAAGCCGTGTTTGGCCCATACCGCTAACCAGTCACCCATGGCACAGCCGAAATCAACAACAGATTTTGCAGGCCAAAATGATAGCACTAACGGTACTATAACTTGTGCTGATTGTTGGTTGGCATTGGCCCACTGCATAAAGGCTTGATCATAAACATAGCCTTTGTCTGTATTTTCTTCTTCTTTTTGGCTCAAAGGTGTAGCTCCTCTTAAAATGGCCTGCTTAGGATTTAACCTAGATAGTTATAGCTTAAAAAAATTGTGTTACACACAATTAAGATAACAAGGAACGTACCCTTAGCACTGTATCCCAAAACAGCCCCCGCCAATAACAGAGATTAAACATCCTTTCCCAATCATTTAACTTTAAATCACCATATTTAATAACTTCATCTACAATTCTATTGGCAGAGTTACCATCATTTTTATGCCAAAACTCTTTTATAACACGGTTAAGGTCATCTTGATCTACAATAAAAGTCTCCTCTTTACTAAGAAGATCCGGCAGATCTTTTGCACGACAATAATATCCTAACCAAGAGGGAAACCACGGGTTTACAGACTCCAATGGTCCAGTGCTCCAATGGCTAGATGGCCCTTTGGGTAGTAGAATAGATTTATGAGCCATTTTAAAAGCATCGAGAGGTGGCACAAGCAATAGTTGGGAGTCCACATAAATAAATGGTTTTTTAAAATATGCCATATCAATAGCAGAATAGGTATTGACCCCTAAGCCAACATCAACATGCTTAAACATAGCTTGGGTATGGTCTGGATGTAACACCTTTACCCAGTCAAACTGTTCCCAATATGTGTACTCTTCACCAGAATTACAGTTGTAAGATATATATGCTGAAGGGTGCATTTTTACCAACAAATTACAGCCAGATTTTTTAACTCCTCTGCAAATTTCTGCATAGATATCCAACAGCTGCTGGTTATATGCGTTAACTTCTTCAGAGCTCCACTGCGGAAACCATTTTCCCACCTTATAATGAAAAGATCCAATCCCTTTGGGCATTAAAATGGCTAATTTAACATTCGGATCAAAACCGTAATAAGCGCAGAATGTAGCTCGATCTAAAAGCGAAGAATCTATATTTTCAGCTACATTTTCATATTGAATAGAGCCTACTGGCAATATATTTTCATCATTAGGAGTAATAAGACCACTATCATCTGTATTAGCAATACGTAACATGCGTTTAGTAACCGAACTGCGCACTAAACATCTATCTACTCCGTGGCTCCAGTGGTCTAGACCTGATGTTGCGTTGAAATTCATAGTCAAACGGCCTTCTCTGCGGGCTAATTGAGCCAGTGGAAGGTAACTGCGCCATGCACTAAACAGCACCATCTGACAGCCACGCATACTAACGCGAAACTCCCATTCACCATCTATTTGAATAGCCCCCTCGCGGACAAATACAGGGTCAAGGCTCAAATTATGCTCGGCAGCACCCTTATTCAACCCACGAGAAGGGATGGCTAATATAACTTCCACACCCTTTGTTTCTAACAGGTGCTTGATAACCAATTCCCGATAAGGGTTTTCTTTTAAATAACGTCCTGCAACTAGTAATATACGTTTTAATTTTATAGTCATGCATTCAACATAAAAAGGTAGCCCTTAACCTAAATTCGGCTGTTGTT
>JADGBW010000096.1:0-13280 GCA_015231305.1 Magnetococcales bacterium
TTTATAGAAGGGTTATAACAACTCCAAAAATTGAGGTTAGAAATACAACTGTATCTCGCCAACTAAAAGTTGTAGTAAGGGGTATAATTGTAGGTAATCCTTGTTTTATTCCTTTTACTTTCAACGCCTCCTCTTGTGCGTTGGCGCAACTTAATAGGCGAAAAAGTAGGGCTTCTCCTGCTTGTGACATGAAATGCAACCTATCCAACCACCCTTTATTCTGACCAACTCCTAATCTATGGGCCATATCCTCACGCACTGCCCCTGCTACATTTATTAAATGAGGAATACGCCCCAAGGTAAATGCCAAAATTCCAAGGCTGCGTTCTAGTGGAACCCCAAATTTTTCTAAAAAACCTAACAGGCTTCTTAAACCTGCAACTATCTGTCCATGGGTTGTAGTTTTTATTAAAACCCAAGAGAGGGTAACCATTAATATTAGCCTAACAGAGTAACTAACCCCAGCTATAGCACCTTGCTGGCTTATTGCGGTTAAACCTGGGAAAATGGCCTGACCTGGAGTTAATAGAGCATGGAAAAACCACAGTGCAAAAAAAAGCCAACGTAATTTTTTTAACTGCTGAAAATATAGCCTAAAATTTAACTTAGCACCCACTAAGGCAAAAGCTACAAACAACAGAGCCAACCACCCCCCAGGAGTCGTAAATGGCTGGCTTAACAACAGGGGCATTAAAAGGAAAAAAGCAACAAGTTTAGACCGTGGATCACAGCTACCTAAAAAAGAATTAGAAGATGCCAACACACCACTCATTATTTATTCAACTATTTAGCTGGTGGGGTCTTCTGGTTTTTTTTGTTTTTATCGTCTAACACCTGCACCAATGAACTCATAACCGCCTCTATGGATAAGTTTTTAGTACTTTCTTCAGTATCCTCATTTTCAGTTGTAGCATCTTTATTAGCTGTTGGTGCTTTTGATGATTTGCTAGTGCTACTTGCCTTCATTATTGATGCAGACAACCGGCCGGAAGGTTTAGACTTTGACGGTTTAGGGGCAGGTTTAGGAGTGCCAACAACACTTGGTGGTGTTATTTGTTTTTTTGGGGCAGGTTTGGGCTTTGTGAGTTTTACTGCTTGAGGTTTAGGCTGTGCAACCACGGGATCAATAGTTGGCTCCACCTGAGGAGCAACTTTTGGAGTCTTAGAGGTAAGTTTTGCAGGCTCAACTACTGACTTAAGAAGGTTTGCAGCAGAATCATCGGTAAATATTTCTTCCGTGTCTGGCTTACTCTCGTCTATTTGTGGTTCTTTTTGTGATTTTTGCGTACTAACTGAAGATGCTCGATCCATTTGAGGAACAGCCCCTGGCTCTGCCTCTTCATCCGCAGCTAAGAGAGTCTCCCAACTTTCAACAGGTAGTTTTGCTTTTTCTTCTCTGGCTAAAATGAGAAGATCCTCATCACTTTGTGAACCCTGTTTCCACCAGATCCAAAATAGTATTACAGCAAGTACACCACCAGCTACCCACCACAGAAGATAACGTTCCCAAATTTTTACAGCAGTTGAAGGTATTACTGTAGTCGCCATTTTTTCAGTATTTTTTTTTGTCATTTCAACAGAACTTACTTCCAGCTTTCGCGGAGGCAAGGGAGTGATTTGACCATCAAACTGTACAGGATAGTTTCGCGATACTGTTCGGTTTGTTAAATCAACACTTACAAGTAGAGTAAAAAATGGAGTCTCTTGGGGGTTTTTACCTGTTATGACTAAAAATTTTTGCTCTCCATCTTCAACAATAGAAGCATCAAACTCTGCCCCTAGCTCTTTAGAATAGTTTGTGCGATTTCCGGTTGAAACCATTATTTTATTTACTTTTTCACCATCTGTCAGTGCAATGGGTATCTCACCATGAAACATATTGGCTTCGGTGCGAAAAACCTGAATTTCTCCCAAACTAACAGCCAAAACATTTTTTGGCATTGCGACCATAAAGATCAAAGCCAAAAAGGCCATTGTACAGAATTTTAATTTATTAAACATAATGGCGTCTCAATCACTTTTTAGTTGCTGAATCTGTAGGGTCTTCCAGATCATAGCCTATCTCAATAAATAATTCATCATCTTCACGGTTTTTAGCAACTGAAGCTGGCTTTACAACCTCATCATCTTTAAGGTTGCCAGAATCTATCTCTAAAACAAACTCTTCAGCCTCACCTGTATCTTCAACATTAATTGCCACCCCTATGTTATCTGTATCATTAACTTGGGGGCTCTTGGCTTTGTTGGGGTCAAACTCTATTGTTTCTATTTCTTCTGAGCCAGGCAAGCCCTCATCAGATATTGAGCTTACATCAACTGGTTTTACAGGGACAAACTCTACTTGCTCAATAGGTGGAGCATCATCTAACAAATCAAAGCTTGTTGGTGTACTGTTTGCCGACTCTGATACAAACTCTATAACCTCATCTGTGTTATATTGGTGCTGCTCACTTTCTTGCAAGTCAGAGGTATTTGATAGCTCTATTGAGCTTTGCTCATTTGCAATATTTATACTATCTGAATCGGCTTTATTAGATGTAGGGTCAGCATCTTTTTGCTCTTTTGAAGAGTTAAGCTCATCAACATTATCTAAAGGCTTATCTGTTTTTGGCTCTTGAGAGTCTTTAGTTACAGGAGGTTCTATATTATCTACTACCTTTTCAAATACGGCAGACTCAGAAGTTAACAGAGCATCTTGTTGCCGCCGTCGCAACCAAAACAGAACACCAAGCAGAGTTGCAACAAGCCCCCCTGCCCCAGCTGTTAATAGATTGTGATCTATACCTGTGTTGCCCTGATTTTTATTTGAAATGGTTGATTCAAGCTGTACAAAACGTTTATTTAGCTGTGCTCTACTTGCTTCACTTCTCTCTAGTTGAGAAGTTAGTTTTGTTATGTTGCTGGTTAATTTTGATACCAATGTAGTTAAATTAGTAACCTTGCTACCTACCTGATCTAGCTCTTGCAGCGCTAAAGCTAGCTCTTTTTCATAATTTTTTTGCTCTACAACGTCTTCTTTTAGCTTTTTTTCATGGGAGACAACAACCCCGTCAATCGACTTTAAAAATCCCTGCTCGTCATCGCCATTTACACTATTTTTTAAAGCCACATCTGGCTTAATGGTTAAGTTTAACGCCACAGCAACTTGCTCTGGATCAATTTTTTGAGGGAGTTGTTTTAGCTCAGAGCCACCAACCACCTCTTGGGGTATTGCATTAACAACCTCAAAAGGTGGCAAGCTTAACTTTTTGTTTGTTTGATATTTTCCAGACTTTATAGCCTTCCACTCTGCCCATTGCCTTTTAAATTCATCGAAGGCTGCCTTAGGTGAATTGGCAGCTATCTCATCTGGATTAGGCACTAATAAAACTGTCCCAGCCATTAAACCGCTCATATTATCATGATAAAATCCTGACCGATTTTTTTCCCACAAAGCAACTGCAACCTGAGACATTGTCCAACGACTATCACTGCCTCTTAATTTTCTTACAATACCAGAAAGGCTCTCATCCCAACCTACTGGCCCATAGGTTTTATCTTTAATATTTGCCATGGGCAAAGCTGCCATAACTGGCAGCTTTTTAGCAGCAATAGAACTTGAACTTTTTAAATTAGAAGAGTTAGATAAATCAGTAGAGGCAACAACTTGATTTGCTGTTATAGTTTTGCGGGGCTTTAAAGCTTCACTAGGAGTGTCAGCTTCAAAGACGGGATATATAATACGGTTACCATACCCCCCAAGCTGCTCTTTCTCTTCATAAAGAGGTTCATCGGGCTGCTCTATAACTTTGGCAGGTGCAACGCTTTTTGGTATAGGATTTTTTACAGAGTTAACAGTTTGTTGGCTTTGTTGAGTATCCTCAAATAGCGGGATGTGCCTTTGGGGAATAATATCTAAAAAAACCTTAAAATTACGATAATATGAACCACGACCTACAGAGGTTTTTAGCAGCAGATTAAAAAATGGTTCATTAAAAGGTTTTAAGCTACTAATTTGTATAACACGCTTAACATCTTTACCGATCATTTTAATGGATAACGAAGACACAGCTATGGCTCGCTCTAACTCCATAACCTTATAATCGGCTGGCAGGGCAATTGTTACATAGGCTCCTTGGGAAATTTCATCGGCTCTTAGGGTTAGTGGAATTGAAGCTGCAAAGGGTTGTCCCAAAGAGCTTGTTACAACTACATTGCCAAAGGAGTGAGCAAAAACAAAAGACGGAACCACAAAGCAAAGAGATAAACTCAATAATGTTGCGCAATAATATTGTTTCCAACTCATTTTTCAAACCTATGTAGAGAATTTACCAACTACTACGAAAAATTCAGCACAACATATTTGTAATTCCAACTGAGCACATTTGAGTAATACAGAACACCCTGAATTATACTATATTCAGCAGTTGGGCGTGCAATAATGGTGCAACATATTGGTTTATCTGGTGAATCAGAAAAAATCAAGGTCACCTTCTTGGTGATGAAATTTTTTTATGATTTGCTAGGTAAATCAAGAGGCTGCACCGTTAAATGTGAATAACTTCCGAATATAGGATTCATAGGATATTAACAAGAAAAACCCCCAAAGAGCAAAGCTCTCCAGGGGTTTTTTTGCAACCATAAAATTTATAGACTAAATCTACTAATTTTTTAGATGGTCTTTAATTAAAGTTTGGGCAATTTGCACTGCATTTAATGCCGCACCTTTACGTAGATTATCGGAAACCACCCACATATTTAAACCGTTTTCAACGCTCTCGTCTTCTCTAATTCGTGAAATAAAAGTAGCATTTTTTCCCGCTGCTTCACGAGGAGTAGTATAAGAGAGAGTCGCAGGATCATCTACAACCTCTACACCATCAAAATTCTCTAAGAGTGTTCTAGCCTGGGCAGGTGTAATTTTATCTTTGGTCTCAATGGTAACTGACTCAGCATGACCATTAAAAACCGGAACCCGTACAGTAGTAGCTGTAACCCTGATAGCAGGATCAACAATCTTCTTGGTTTCATTAACCATTTTCATCTCTTCTTTGGTATAACCGTTATCCAAGAAAGAGTCTATTTGCGGAATGACATTAAATGCAATCTCTTTACTAAATTTATTTGGTGGCACAACTTTGCCAGTACCAAAAGTAGACCGGCTCTGCTCAAAAAGCTCATCCATAGCTTCTTTACCAGCACCAGAAACCGCTTGATAGGTAGAGACTACAACACGTGTGATAGTAGCAGCATCATGGATAGGTTTAAGTGCCATAACCATTTGTATAGTAGAGCAGTTAGGGTTGGCTATAATACCTTTGTTAGTGTATCCACCAATGGCCTCTGGGTTAACTTCAGGAACCACAAGAGGTACATCTGGGTCCATACGAAAATGGGAGGTGTTGTCCACCACTACACAGCCTGCCTTAACTGCAATTGGCGCATATTTAGCAGAAACAGAACCACCAGGGGAGAAGAGGCCGATATCAACTTTACTAAAATCAAAGGTGGCTAAATCTTGAACAATAAGATCACCGCCTTTAAACTCGACAACTGTTCCCGCTGATCTGCTAGAAGCTACCGCATATACTGTGGCAACCGGAAAATCTAACTCCTCAAGAATATTCAACATCTCTCGACCGACATTTCCACTTGCACCAACCACTGCTACATTGAACTTTTTCATCACTTCGCTCCGAATTTCTTGTTTAGGCAACTCCTAATAATTAATATATCAAGGTTGCTTATGGCAACTCTGCCAACACTGCATCACCCATGGCTACAGTGCCTATGGATTTTTCACCTGCCATAGCTATATCAGCAGTGCGTAATCCTTTATCTAATACTCTACTAATTGCCTCTTCCACTTGATCTGCCTGTTGTGGCATATCTAGAGAGTGGCGGAACATCATAGCTACGGATAGTATGGTTGCCAAGGGATTTGCCAAACCTTTACCTGCAATATCAGGAGCAGAACCATGGATTGGCTCATAAAGCGCACATCTATCGCCCAATGAAGCTGACTGCAACATACCAATAGATCCGGTTAACATACTAGCAAGGTCTGATAGAATATCGCCAAACATATTTGTTGTAACAATAACATCAAATTGATGAGGATCACGAATTAATTGCATTGCAGCATTATCTACGTACATGTGAGATAGCTCTATTTCAGGATAACTCTTAGCATGTACTTCTGTCATAACATCACGCCACAGCTCTGTACACTCTAAAACATTGGCTTTATCTACCGAGCAGACCTTATTACCACGTTTTTTTGCTGCTTCAAAAGCACGAACAGCAATACGCTCTATTTCACTAGTAGTGTAAGTAAGGGTATTATAACCTCTTTTTTGCCCATTAGGCAGAGTTTCAACACCTTTTGGCTCGCCAAAATATATACCACTAGAAAGCTCTCTTACCACCATTATATCGATACCGCTAACTACCTCTTTTTTTAAGGTAGAAGCATCAGCTAGCTGAGGATAAACCTTTGCAGGTCGTAAATTACAGTAAAGGCCCAACTCCTTACGAATACCCAATAACCCACGCTCTGGTCGCACGCTATAATCAAGCCCTTCCCACTGTGTACCACCAACAGCACCCAACAAAACAGCATCAGCAGCTTTACCGCTCAATACAGTTTCATCTGGTAGAGGGGTTCCGGTTTCATCATAAGCTGTGCCGCCTATTAGCCCCTCTTCTATAGTTATATCAACTGTCTTTCCTGCCCAATCAAGAATTTTTCTCGCTTCCCTTACAATTTCCTGTCCAATACCATCACCGGGCAATACTAATATTTTCTTTGCACTCATGACACTATATACTCCTAACTTTACATTGAATTTTTAAGCTAAAAAAGCCCATGGAGTGCTTTTTAACCGTTGTTTTTCAAATTTTTCAATTTCATCTATATGTTGCAAGGTAAGACCAATAGCGTCAAGGCCATTTAACAAACAATAACGACGAAAATCATCCACATTAAAAGGGATTGTACGCCCACTTGAGGTAGTTATTGTTAAAGCCTCAAGGTCAACATCCAACTTAAACCCTTGTGTCTCTTTGGTTTCAACAAATAGGCTATCCACAACATCATCAGGTAAAATTATAGGCAAAATACCATTTTTAAAACAGTTATTAAAAAATATATCGGCAAAACTTGGGGCGATTATCACCTTAAAGCCATAGTCTAACAACGCCCATGGTGCATGTTCTCGGCTAGAGCCACAGCCAAAATTATCACGTGCTAATAAAATACCAGCATTTTTATAACGGTCCTGGTTTAAAACAAATTTTTCGTTTAGTGGTCGCCCTTCAGAAGACTTTCCAACTTCGCCATAATCCAAATACCGCCATTCATCAAATAGGTTAGGGCCAAAACCACTGCGATTTATCGACTTTAAAAATTGTTTGGGAATAATAGCATCGGTATCTACATTTGCCCGATCCAACGGAGCAACAATTGCCGAATATTTTAAAAATTTATCCATTTTAATAATCCTTATATTCTCTTAGTTCATCTGCTTATGGACAAAGCCATCTTTGCCACGACTTCCCACTACCATTTTAAATATCATGGAAAAGTCACCTTCAACCGACCCCTGCACCGTTTTTTGTTCCCAAACAGCACTACTCCAACGGCTAATTTTAGGTAGATCTTGTTCTGTAAATACCGAGGTCACTTTTTGCAAATGTTCTATGCGTAAAAAAAGTGGGGCAAAAGCTATATCAACCATAGATAACTTGGAGCCGACAAACAGAGGCCCATTTTCATCTACAAGCCCTTCAAGCCAACCAAGTTTTTTTAAAAAACCAGCTTTAACTTGGTTAAATTTTTCTTCATTTGGCGCAGCAAGCAAGCCACCAAAAGCCATCTGACACTCACCAGCAAACTCCACCAAACCCCGTTGTTGTGCACGTAACAAAGCATCGGTTGCTAGCAGGTCACCTTGGGCACTATCGTTTAAATATTCACATATAACTGAAGAGTCAAACAGCACCACTTTATCGTTAATCTTAAGAAGAGGAACCTGCCCTGATGGAGAAACCTCAAACATCCAACTTGGTTTATCCATTGGGTTGATTAAAGTTTTTGAAAATTCTTGCCCTAAATGGCCCAATGCTATCAATGTGCGTTGAGCAAAAGGGCAGGCCTTAAAATAAATTAGCTCCAAACTCATAATATCACCTTAATCTAGAAACAGCAGTTGAAAGTACATTCACGCGCTAGAACTACTGGTTATTAAGTTTTTTAAAATGTACGTATATCAACAAATTTACCAGAAACAGCCGCTGCTGCTGCCATTGCTGGGCTAACCAAATGAGTTCTGCCACCTGGCCCTTGCCTTCCTTCAAAGTTGCGGTTAGAAGTCGAAGCACATCTCTCACCAGGTTGTAACATGTCATCGTTCATGGCTAAACACATAGAGCAGCCAGGGTCACGCCATTCAAAACCAGCAGAAATAAATATTTTATCCAACCCCTCTTTTTCCGCAGCCTCTTTTACTAAACCAGTACCTGGCACAACCATAGCAAGCTTAACTGTGTCAGCAACCTTACGACCTTTAATTGCCGCAGCAGCTGATTGTAGGTCTTCAATACGGCCATTGGTGCACGAACCTATAAATACTTTATCAATAGCTATTTCAACTATTGGGGTTCCCGCTTCAAGACCCATATATTCAAGGGCTTTTTCTATGGACCCTTTTTTAACTGGGTCAGCTTCTTGTTTAGGGTCAGGAACATTGCCAGTAACCGGGGCCATCATTTCAGGAGATGTTCCCCAAGAGACCTGTGGCACTATTTGGGCTGCATCTATGTTTATTACTGTATCAAACTCTGCCCCTTCATCAGTGCGCATGGTACGGAAATATTCAACAGCTTTGTCCCAGTCTGCACCTTTTGGTGCTAATGGTTTACCTTTTAAATATGCAATGGTTTTATCGTCCACCCCGACCATTCCTGCCCTGGCTCCACCTTCAATAGCCATATTACAGACAGTCATTCGCCCCTCCATAGAGAGAGCCTGAATTGCTGAGCCACCAAATTCAATAACATGACCAGTACCACCAGCAGTTCCAATATGACCGATTATATATAAAACAACATCTTTGGCAGTTACCCCTGCACCCAAAACTCCATCCACACTTATTAACATGGTTTTTGGCTTTGTTTGGCCCAAAGTTTGGGTAGCCAATACGTGTTCTACTTCTGATGTGCCAATACCAAACGCCAATGCACCAAATGCCCCATGGGTTGCAGTGTGAGAGTCACCACAAACAACAGTAAAACCGGGGAGTGTTATACCTTGCTCTGGGGCCATAACATGCACCACCCCTTGGCGAATATCACCCATGGAAAACTCAGTCACATTAAAGTCAACACAGTTTTTACCTAATGTTTCTACCTGAAGCTTGGCTATAGGGTCTGTAATGCCCATCTCTAGGTTTGTTGTAGGTACGTTATGATCGGGAACCGCAAATGTAGCCTCTGGATGGCGCATTTTGCGACCTGCCAAACGCAGCCCTTCAAATGCTTGTGGGCTGGTTACTTCATGTACCAAATGCCTATCAATGTAGAGAAGAGCTGTACCGTCTTCTTCGGTACGGATTACATGACTTTGCCATATTTTTTCAAACAATGTTTGTGCACTCATAACTCAACCTCGCTTCTAAAACATTTTTGCTTATTTACAAGCATTAAAAACTTGGGGTTTTACCCCATACTCTACAGGGAAGAAACATATTTCATCCCCTTAAATAAAAAACTATTAAGGGGGTCTTAAAGAGAAACATACAAAAAGGGAAATTAAAACTATCTGTAAGAACTAATACGCTAAATCAACCAACTTGACAAACGATAAATTTGTTATTATAAGTGAGTAAAACTCATCTATAAAGAGGATAACTCTATATTTCATGGCTCATCCTCCCCCCCTACCTGCACTACGCACCTTTGAAGCTGCCGCGCGTCATTGTAGCTTTAAACTGGCTGCAAGTGAACTTGGTGTTACACCATCTGCGGTGAGCAGAAGTGTGCATAGTTTAGAGAGCTACCTTAACACCCAACTATTCCACCGTCGTCCCCGCTCACTTATTTTAACCGATGCAGGTAAAAAATTATTAGAACCCTTAAGAGAAGGGTTGCGATTAATTCAAGAGGGTGTGGATGGGGTAATAGCCCAACAAAAAGCAGATATATTAACTGTAAGCTGCGCCCCAAGTTTAGCTAGAGCATGGTTAATGCCCCGGCTTTCAGGTTTTCTAGAGCAGACCCAAGGGGTAGAAACCAGGTTGATATCTACATCTCGTTTGGCAGATTTTGATAACAATGAAGCAGACCTATCTATTCTCTATAGCCAACACCGCTCAGAACACCCCCCATGGCATGGCTTGATTGTAGAACCACTTTTAGAAGAGAGGCTGGTTCCGGCCTGTTCTCCAAAACTATTAGCAACATCACCACCACTAAAAAGTCCCGAAGATCTTCTTATGTTTCCCCTACTACATACCGAGACCAAAGCCACAACCTGGGAGGTATGGTTTAAAAGAGCCGGTAGTAAAAATATTCACCCTAAAAAAGGTATCCGCTTTAACCGCTCTACCCTAGCAATTGAGGCAGCTTTAGCAGGGTTAGGTGTAATATTAGAGTCAGAAACCCTAATAAGACCCCACTTGTTAAGTGGTGCACTAAAAGTACCTCTAGATTTAAGTGTAAGTGGCCCTGAAGCCGGGGGATATTTTTTGGTATATCCGGCAAGTAAACAAAAGCTACCTAAGTTCCAAGCATTTAAAAAATGGGTTTTAGGTGAATCGGCAATGTTTATGAAGGGGTGATAATTTTTAGATAATTTTTTTAATTGTTTAATAAAACAGAACGTTAAACATATTTTTATTGTAGAAGCAAACTAGCTTTTCGAATCTCTCAACAGCTTGAAAAATTAAAAGTAAGCTCGCTATTCACTCCCCACTAGCAGGAATTTTAAAATAGCTATGCATAACCCAGATTCGGGAAAATGGTTTTAGAGTGTCTTTTTTGCTTTGAAATATCTATAAACCTCAACCGTCACGATTATGGGTTTTTTGATGCACATTCATCCAGTGAGCCAACATGGTCTCCCTATCTAGAATACCTACGGTTTTCCCTTGTTTTTCAACCATTATTGGCCACTGTTCAGGGCTATTAATACGATCCATCAGGGTGTCCAGGGTGGTTTTGGCCTCGATTACGCTTGAACTATTTTTAATGTTTTGTTCTATAGTGGGAACAACCTGCATAATCTGCTCCACAGTCTGTTGGCGTAGGTCGCGCATCTCCTGACTCTCCATAAGATCCATACCCCGACCTTTTAGCTGTTTGGCAAACAGGGAAGCACCCCAAAGATGGCGACTTATCACCTGAGCCACCACCACTGCCAGCATAACGGCGGTGGTAGCCGGATAATCCTTGGTGATTTCAAACACCATAAGAATTGTGGTGATAGGAGCACCGATTACTGGGCTGATTACCGCACCCATGCCAACCAAAGCGTAGAGGGCCAATGGTGAAAGGGCCAAGCCGGTCATCTGGTCGGCAAAAGCAGCAAAAGCACCACCGAGCATTGCACCGATAAATAGGACCGGGCCAAAGACACCACCACTGAAGCCAAACCCTAGACTTAAGGAGGTTGTGGCCATTTTAAGGAAAAGCAGAGATAGCATAAGCCATAGTGGGAACTGCTGAAAAACCGCTGCATGGGTAGATGCTTCCGCGCCCATACCTAGAACATGGGGAAACTGTAGCCCGATTATGGCAAGAATCAAACCACCAATAGCCGGGCGTAGACGGGTATCGATAGGGAGTTTCTGAATGGTCGGCACTGTCCATAGTAGAATACGCATGAACAGCATAGCCATAAAAGCACCAAGCACCCCCAGCGCGACAAAGAAAAAATATTCGTACCAGTAGTGATAAGGGCTATCCATGGCAACCGGAATACCCTTGATATGGACCCCTAACCCGTAAGCTGCAGCAGAAGCACTGACTGAAGCGACTGTAACTGGCGCGAAAGCCCGCAGGGAGAGTCGGCCCAAAAACACTTCGTGGGCAAATAGTATACCTGCAAACGGAGCGTGGAAACAGGCTGATATGGCAGCAGCGATACCCCCAGCAAACAGAATACGCCGTTGTTTACGTAGTGAGGGGAAAAGGTTGCTAAGCGCAGACCCCAAGGCAGCACCGATGTGGACCGAGGGTCCATAACGACCTACTGAAGCACCAGCACCGATGGATACAGCACTTGCCAGCCCCACACCAAGACCTTCACGTAGGGAGAGCTTGGAAGCCTGGTTCAAGTCGGCCTCCACAACATGAGCCAACCCCTTGTTAGCTCGTCCTGGCATAAGATAATAGACCAGTAGACCTACAAGCAAACCGCAAATAGGCAAGGCAAGCAGCAGGCGGTAGTCAGCTTGGGCATGATTGACGGCTAATTCGTGCAGTGGGGTGGTGTGAGCCAATGTTTGGACTTGATGGACTACAAACAGGAAAAACCAGATGGTCCCAGCGACGGCAAAACCGATAACGACTGAGGTTAGAAGCAGTAATATACTGTTTGACAACCCTTCGTCTTGGTTCTCTTTTTTCATTTTTCTCTCCATGGATTGGACCTGAACGAACCTATATCTTACATAGGTCTCACAAGGAACATCCAATTTGACCGCCAATGGCTTTAGAATCAATAACAATCCACACTTTTAAGGACTGTCAGCGGCCGTTTGCCATAGTCTTATTCTGCTTAAAATCATGTCAAACAAACATATTGATACTGTCACCTTAGCCATCTGGAAAGTCCACAACCCACTACCGCTTTTAACTCCCAGAAATTTGGGCTAAAAATCAACACAAAACAGCCAACTAAAATTTACCTGCCTATTTTGCCTTCTTTGCCACAGCCATAGGATAATCAGCAGGTAATTTAAACTGTGCAATGTACTGTTCTGGCTCTAGTTTATGGGTACGCTTGAGATGAGCCTTTAAAAGCTTGTTACCTTTTCCACAAATCATACAAATAATTGCATCATCAGTTATAGATTCAGCAACTGTTACTGTTTTTTTGACTGGTTTAGCTGGGGCTTTCTTAGCTTTAGCAGGTGGATCTTTTTTTGCGGGTTCGGCTTTTTTAGTTGGAGCAGATTTTTTAACTGGTTCAGCTTTTTTAGGGGATTCAGTTTTCTTAGCTGATTTAGCTTTTTTAGGAGGTTCAGTATTCTTAACTGGTTCAGCTTTTTTAGGGGGTTCAGCTTTTTTAGGGGGTTCAG
>JADGBW010000096.1:13380-15130 GCA_015231305.1 Magnetococcales bacterium
GGTTCAGCTTTTTTAGGGGGTTCAGCTTTTTTAGGGGGTTCAGATTTTTTAGGAGATTCTGCTTTTTTAGGAGGTTCAGATTTTGTTGTTTGAGGTTTTATTTTGGCAGAAACAGGAGGGGGTTGGGTTGCGTCTTGAAGAGTTGGAGCGGGTTTTTTTTCTTTTGCCGCTTGCTCCTTCTTAGCAATGCTCATTTTAACAAACAAGGCCCCGATCATAGCAACTAACGCTAGAAATGCAAGATATCCGTTCATATCTCTCCCCTAAGTTGTGTTAATATATTATTCTTCCTATATTCTAGTAGTTGCCCCTATTCGTCAACCAATAAAAAGCACAAATTACTGTTTAACCTAGAAAAAGCAATTTACGTTACACATCTGGTGCAAGCTATTGTTTCACCTAGCATATCAATGATATTATCTTACAATTAACATGGTGACCACAATTTCCAATAATACACCATATTATCCAATATCTTACGCTATATAATTACCGCTAACTACCGTATCTAGGTTTATTCTAAATAAGGTAGCCCTAGTAAACCAGGTAGATCAGCCATTTTATCTAACCAAAAGTCTGGCTTACAAATAGCGAGTTGCTCTTTGGAGTGACAGCCGAAGGTAACTGCACAGGTTTTTATACCAGCAGCACGGCCCATATTCATATCAAAATCAGTATCACCAATCATCAAGGCATCTTCGGCTAAAAACCCAGTCTCATTTAAAATTTGTAACAACATTTCAGGGTTGGGTTTAGAGGGGGCGTGATCTGCTGTTTTTAAACAAGAAAAATATTCACCAAAGTTCAACTCGTTAAGGTTTCGCTCAAGCCCTTTTAATGATTTACCCGTTGCAATAGCCAAAACCAAACCTGAACTATGTAGCTGGCTTAATGTTTTAATAACCCCAGGATATAGTGGAGTTGTCAACTCACCCCCATCAGCAAGCCGCTTATAGTGGGTTTTATACAAGGCAACCCCACGTTCTATCTGGGAAGACTCTTCATTTGGTATAATTTTTTCAAAAGCCTGATATAGAGACAATCCCACAACTTGGGCAACCTCACTATGGGCTAGTTTACGATTATAGCCCATTTCATCTAAGGCTAACTGGGCCGAAGTTACAATACCATCTAGACTATCAACTAGGGTTCCATCGCAATCAAAAATAATTAGTTTAAAATTGTTTTCCATTTATCTCTCATCTACAAAAAAAATTGAGCAAGATCGTCTTTTTTAGACAAACATTTATTTGCTGTAAACCTAACTTCAACATATAGAAGTATGAACCTCAACTATCTAATCTAGGGATAATCAAGTTTATCTAAAACTAGTTTTAATGCAGGGTCCAGAGGTGCTGTAACCTCTATCTGCTTTTTAGTTTCAGGATGGTTAAAAACAAGGCTTTTTGCATGAAGGAACAGTCGCCCCAGCCCTTTGTTTTTCATCTCTTGGTTAAAGTTTCTCTCACCATATTTATGATCTTGAGCAACTGGATGCCCAATAGATTGAAAGTGGACACGAATTTGATGGGTTCTGCCAGTATCAAGGGTGATATCAACAAGAGATGCTTTAACAAAGCTCTTGGCAACTTTGTAGTGCGTTCTCGCCTCTTGCCCCTCCTCTACACTGCTAGTAACAACCATCCGCTCCCCACCTTTTACAACACCTTTAAGCAACGGTTTATCAATAAGACCTTTTGCTGGTTTGGGGCTGCCTTTTACCAAAGCCACATAGACTTTTTGGATATCA
>JADGBW010000097.1 GCA_015231305.1 Magnetococcales bacterium
CAATTTATTACTAAGCAATTCTTTGGGATGGTTTTTTTGTGTGATTATTGAGATATGAACAAATCTAGTGCTATGCAAGATAAATATGGCAGTAGGTATTCTAAATGATGAAAGTGTGCATGTTTTTTTAAATATAGAATGAAGGATATCTTCTTAATCACCTCAGGCCTGAGCAAGAGAACTGACTATTTAGCTGTACCAGCTTTATATGGCTGATAGTTGGTTTTTGTAAAAATGTTAGCGCAAGTAGCCATGGCAACATGTTTTGGTATTGATAATAGGTAAATTAAGGAGTTTCAAAGCTGAGTTTAGCAAATATCACGGTTGACGAAAATTAAGATATGATATCAGGAGAGATATAAGATTTTTTCAGACATGTTAGAACCAGCAACACCATTAGGAGGTGGTGTCATATATGTAGAGGCTGGGGTATTAAAGTATGAAGGTTCATCTGGAACCGTAACTACTCTGGGTGCTGCTTAACAGTAGTGCTAGTTTAAAGCTTTATGGGGCTGGGGTGTTCATACACTTTAGCCCTATTTAGTTAATTAAATAGCAGTAGAGAATATAGTAGCAGCCAAAAATTAGTTTAATAACTCGCCTTTAAAAACTAACATATCTCCAATTTCCTTAGCTGTATCTATATGTCAGAATCAAGATCTTAAATGGACATACTCGAAAATGATAAGAGTATAGGCCAAAAGAAAATATTTTATATGCAAAATAACCAATATAGAGCAAGAATAACTTTTTGTTTTTTAGTATAGATGCTATAATAACAGTCACAGTTATTGTTTTATCTATACAATAAAATATATTTTGAAACACCGCTTTCCAACTGCATATTTAATGACATTCTCTTGGTTTTGGAGAAACTAAATGTATCATGCTGCTCCATAAATTTATCAGTCGCCGAGTAGGGGTAGAAATTGCGGTCTTTTTCCTGCTAACAATCCTGCTAGTTACTGGTAGATTAGAAGGGCTTTTTGAAACGGTAGAGTTGAGTGCCTACGATTGGACTGTACGCTTGCAGTTAGAAAATCCTCAAGAAGATAAAATTGTTCAAATATTAGCTAGTGAGGAAGATTTAAACCAATTTGGATGGCCGTTATCTGATCAGGTTGTTTCTAAAATATTACAGAGAGTTATAGTAGGGTCTCCTCGGGTTGTAGGTCTTGATCTTTATCGAGAACAACCCCGTCCACCTGGGCATGAACAATTACTCTCAGTTCTTCAAGCCAATAAAGAGATAATAGCCGTTTATAAGTTTGGCGACTCAAAACAAAAAATGGTTCCCATGCCACCTACCTTAAAAGGTCTGGGTCGGGCCGGTTTTGCAGACTGGGTTATAGATGGGGACGGAGCTGTACGTCAGGGGTTGCTTTTTCTCAATAGGGATGGTCAATCAAAGGCTTCCTTTGCCTTGCATTTGGGGCTTAAATATTTGGCATTAGAAGGAATTACACCTCAACCTGGCAGCAAAAACCCCCAACATCTACTTCTAGGTAAAACCACACTACCACCTTTAGCCCCTGAAGCTGGAGGTTACTCTGGAAATAATCCTGGTGGATATCGTTTTCTTCTCACTTTTAATGGTGGTGAAAATCCATTCCCAACTTACTCTTTTTTAGACCTTATAGAAGACCGTATTCCTCCTGAAAAAATTAAAGACAGTATTGTCATTATTGGTACAGGTGCTGACAGTGTAAAAGACCAATTTTTTACCCCGTACAACCGAGGTAGAAACACTGACAATCCTTATATGTTTGGGCCAACTCTCCATGCCCATTCTGTCAACCAGTTATTACACATGGCCATAAATGGCGATGCAAATATTATAACCCTGGAAGAAGTCTGGGAATATATATGGCTGGCTTGTTGGGTTTTATTTGGCATGATTTTAGGCCGGACACCATTCAACGTTATTTCATTTACATTAAGAATTGGGCTTGGTGGCTTAGGGCCGCTATTTATTCAGTTGGGTCTTATGCAAAAGCTTATCTGGTTGCCTTCAGCAACAGCTACCTGTGGCTTTTTTCTCGCAGCAGTTTTAGCTACAGCCTTGGCGTCTAAAGAAGAACGCAAACAAAGGCAACTGTTAAAATCTTTGTTTGATAAGTCGGTTTCACCTGCGGTAGCAAAAGAGATTCTTTCAAATCTTAATCAGGTTGTTGGTGAAGGAAAAATACGTACCCAAAAGCTCCATGCAACAGTATTATTTACCGACCTTGCAAACTTCACAACAGTAGCTGAAAAAATGGCTCCAGAGGTTTTAATGGAGTGGTTAAACGATTATATGAATGTTATGGCAGGCAAGGTGATGGACCATGGGGGAGTGGTAGATAAATTTATTGGTGATGCCATTATGGCTTTGTTTGGTGTACCTGTAGCTCGTGAGATAGAAGGAGATATTGACCAAGATGTTATCAATGCAGTCTCTTGTGCTTTGAGTATGGGACAGGCTCTGGAAAATGAGTTAATACCAGAATGGAAAAAACGCAACCTACCAGAGGTTTCTATGCGTGTTGGTATACATTCTGGCTCCTTGGTAGCTGGCGGTTTGGGTCATCATGAACGTATGGATTATACGGTGATTGGCGATACAGTTAATGTAGCAGCCCGTTTGGAGAGCCTTAAGCCGAGTGAGGAGTTTTCTATTATTCCATCTAACTGTAGGATTTTGGTTTCTGAAGCGGCTTGTGATAGGTTAGGTGGAAAATTTAAAACCCACCCTGTTGGAGAGATAATTTTGAAAGGTAAATCAATTAAAATTGGTGTGCACCAAATATTAGGATATAACAGTTAGAATTATAATAAAAAAGTGGGTGTCATAAGCCAATGTAGATGGGGGTATTATGAAAATTTGTAGTAGAATTTATCTGAAAATTATAGTGGCAACTATTCTAGTAATTTCACCTAGCACAAGTTGGAGTGAATCAAGCTTATTGGGAGGATTTCAACCTCAAAATATGGGTACACCAAAGCGTCTTGTTGGTGGTGGTACAAGAGGTTTATTAAATATGCCAGATACTGAGGTAAGGTCTGTAATACAAGAGGTAGATGGATATGCCTATTTAGGAGAAAATACCACCATAAAACAAGCAAGACGAATGGCCATATTAGAGGCCAAACGTTCTGCTTTAGAAAGTGCTGAAACCTATATAAAGTCTAAAACCAAAGTTACCGATGGAATACTAGACTTTGATGTTATAGAGTCTGAAACTGGTGGCAAGGTAACAATATTAAAACAGAAAGATAATGGTTTAAAAAATGGCCGTTATCATGTCTGGATAAAAGCTGAAGTAAAATGGGGTTTAAAGCCTTCTAAGAGTGAAGAATCACAAGTTACCAAAAATATATGGCAAAATCCTCAAGCTCCTTTAACTGTAAGGGTATGGACAAATAACAAGGTTTTTCAAAAGGGAGAAAAAATAGTCTTGTTCTTAACTGGTAACCGAGACTTTTATGCACGAGTTGTGGATAAAATGTCTGATGGAACCATCGTGCAGATTTTGCCAAATTCCCATCGTCAGAATAACTTTTTTAGGGGGGGAGTAGTCTATAAAATTCCTGATTCAAGCTCAGGGGATCAATTTGAAATGGATGTTGTGCCTCCTTTCGGAGTCGACCGCATTATAGTTTACGCTAGTGATGCTCCTTTAGGCTCTATTTCCACACAGAATATTGGCCAAGGGCTGCAACTATTCCAAGGTACTGAGTCTCAACTTTCCAGAGGAACTAGAGGCATAAAAATTCAAAAAACTGGTATTAGTGAAACAAAGACAGGTGCATCAACAAAAAAGGCAGAGTTTATTGAGAGTAGTTGGGAAATTCGTACCATAGATAATTGATGTGGTAAATATTTCAAGACAATTGTAGGTTACATCTAAGGACAAAATATCATGGATATCCTTGAAGATATCAACTCTTCTCCCAGCCCTTATCATGCAGTTGAAACTCAGGTAAAAATACTTAAAGAGCATGGCTTTAAGCAGCTTAATGAAAAGGATGATTGGGATTTATCCTCGAGTGGGCGGTATTTTGTAGTTCGTGATTTTAGCTCTTTGATAGCATTTGTTAACCCAGGTAAAAATAGTGGAGAAATTCCCCATATTAGAATAGGCGGTGCACATACTGATAGCCCAACATTAAAGCTTAAATCTAAACCACTAAAGTTTAAAAAAGAAATGTTGGTCTGGGATATTGAAATATACGGATCTCCAATTATAACAACATGGTTTGATAGAGACCTTTCACTGGCTGGTTTAGTTGGTTATTTAGATGGTTCAGGTGAAATAAGGCACACCCTTGTAAATTTTAAAAATGCTATAACAAGAATCCCTCACTTGGCTATTCATCTTAACCGAGAAGTTAATAAAGGCTATGCCCCTAATTTGCATGAGGAGATCAACCCAATTTTTGGGCTAATTAATAAAAAAGGTGTAGAAACTTCAGCTGATAATTCTCCTGATATTATTTTTAAATCGTTATTAAAAAAACAGTTGCTTGAAAACAAAAATGATCAACAAAATGATATTCAAATCCTTGATTGGGACCTGTCATTTTATGATGTGCAGCCAACTATATTAAGTGGGTTGGATAAACAGTGGATTGTCGGAGCACGTTTGGATAACCTATTGAGCTGTTTTGCAGGTACTAGAGCTCTTGTTGATTATGCCCAAAAAGGTGGAAAAAACTCAGATACACTAGCCATTCTGGCCTGTTTTGATCATGAAGAAGTAGGTAGTGTCTCATCAGTGGGGGCAGATAGTAACTTTGCTGAATCTGTATTACGAAGAGTTGTTCCAGATCAAAAAAATTTCGATAGAGCAATGGCGCAAACCCGCATGTTATCAGTAGATAACGCACACGCTTGCCACCCAAATTTTCCTAGTAAACAAGATGAAAGTCACTGCCCAGCACTTGGAGGAGGTTTGGTTATTAAACGCAATAACTCAAGACGTTATACTACCGATGTAATTTCTGGTAGTTGGTTTAAAGCACTATGTCTGCAAGAGGGTATAAAAACTGAATACTTTTCTATGCGGGCAGATATGCCATGTGGAAGCACCATAGGTCCAATGTTGTCTTCTAAACTGGGTCTTTCTAGTATTGATATTGGAGTACCTACTTGGGCAATGCACTCTATTCGTGAAACTGCTGGAGTTAATGATTTTAAAGATCTTTATAAGGTTTGGAAGGCATTTTATGGTTCTCAGAAATGATATTTTTCAACAGATTAAATAACATTCTTTTGTATTGGTTTTTACAACAAAGCAAATAAATATTTAGTGATTTAAATCCATAAACAGACATTATAAAACCAACAAGATATAGTTATAGCTAAGGCGGTTACCCAAGAGTTAAATATTGTTGCCAAAAATTTCAGAAACTACTTTAAAAAACGTGCAAATTTTATTGTTCGCAGTTTTAAAAAATCCTTATAAAGGTACTGAATAAAATGCGAAAACTGGACAATATGTTGAATGATTGGGTTAAACTCGGTCTTATTGATCCTGATCAAAAAAACGCAATTGTAAAGTTTGAAGCAAGCCGTTTAGTCGGCGGGTGGATGCAATATAGTTTTATCGCCCTTGGCACAACAGTTATCGGTATTGGTGTTATAGCTGTGGTTGCTGCCAATTGGATGCAGATTGCTGATTATATAAAATTAGTGGTCGACTTTCTTCTGCTTTTAGGTTTGGGGGTTGGAGTTCTCTATTTTTACAGAAGAGAAAATATACCGCTACTAGAGACTTTTCTGGCTCTTTTTATCTTGTTTTGCATGGCTTCTATAGGCTTGATAAGCCAGATTTATCACACTGGAGGGAGGTTGGAGGATGCCCTTATATTTTGGGCTGTAATTACCCTACCTGTAGTGACACTATCCAGACATCATTTTATACCTTTTTTATGGGTAGCAATTTTTTTCTCAGCTGTTGTAGTAAGAATAGTTGAGCAAAAGCTATTTTTTCCTAATATATCAGAAGAAAACCGTTGGCTTGCCTTGTTAATGGTATTACCTTTTTTTGCTGCCTTGCTTTCAACAGCTTTAGCTAAGAATAAATTATTAGCTCCCATTGGTTTAGGTTTTAGACGTTGGTCTTTTATTAGTGGTGGTGTAGGTGTTTTTGTTTTTGATGTTACTATAAATTTTAATTTTTCTTCTTCATACCGCCAGTTGACTGAGGTGTTTGGGCTGGTTTCTTTAATAGGACTGCCAGTTATTGCATTAGTTTGGTGGTTTTCTCCTCTTGTCAAAAAGCGTAAAAAAATAGTGTTAGCCATTATGATGCTCTACCTTGGAACACTTCCTATAGCATCACAACTGCCACAATTTGAAATTATAGGTGCGATATTTACAATTATTATATTAACATTGTCAGCAGTGTACGCTGGGCTAGCAGATAACCAGAGATTATTAACACTGTTGATGCTACTGGTAGGTTTACGTTTTCTGGCTGTATATTTTGAGGCATTAGGAGGGTTGGCATTAAGCGGTATTGGGCTTATTGTTTCTGGTGGAATTATTTTGGGAGGGGTTTATTTATGGAATAAAAATAAAAGCTTATTCCAAAAATGGATAATGGGGCTGGAGCAATGAAAAAGCTTTCTTTATGGCCAGTAATTGCTGTTATAATTCCTTTGCTCGCACTAGCTGGTTTAGTGGTAGAAAAAGAACGTCGTATGACGCAAGGAGAAGAGGTTGTTCTCCCAATTGTGGGGTTTGATCCACGTGATCTTTTGTCAGGGCACTATCTCATTTACCAAATACAATATAACGTAAAAAACCTTTGTAAGAAAATATCCAAACAATCGGAAAATAAAATCGGTTACGTTGTAATTAATCCGCCTGAATTTCAAACCTGGGAACCTACAATTGGTCAGGTTTTTATAAAAGGTGAGTGTAAAAATGGAAATTTTAAGGCTGGTATTGAAAGGTTTTATATTCCCCAGGAACATGCAAAAATACTTGATGAGGTGATAAGAGGAAAACAGGGGAAAATTGTATTGTCAGTTTTTTACGATGGACGCGCGCAGGTTAAAGACCTTTTGATAAATGATAAATCTTGGAGTATATTTTTAGAAGAACAAAAAAACGAAATGTTGGAATAAAACCTACAAAATATATCTATCAAGACGTTTTTTTTTTAGGATCTGTGAGGTTGTAAAACATCTCTATACTATAAACTATATTTTTAGTTTTTATTTCTAATTCATCAGCTTTAATTTCGTGGCTTAAATTGCCATATTTAGGTTAAAACGTGATGATGCAAAAGCTCTTATATTTGGTTATATATTGAGGGGTAAAAATTGCGAATATTAATCATTACATCAGGATTATATGAATATTTTTATTCAATACAAACTGAACTTCTGCTTTTAGGTCACGAAGTTTATGTTCTGCATTATGAACCAATTTATCTAAAATCTAGTAAAACATTTAAAAAAGAGCCTCTAATAGGGTCAGATTATGACCTTGTAATTACTGCCAATATTTTTAATGATAAAAAGGTGCTAGATGCACTTAGTCTTCTTAACAACGACTCTCCTATAATTTCTATAACATTGGGGCATCCAGTTGAAGAGGTAGAAAAGCTATGGCAAAATTATGGGGTTAAACAGACAAACTCTGTAATTAAAGAACATAAAATTTTATTTTGGTCTCCATGTAAAAAAGCAACAAAAGAGTATCTTGCCTTGGGGTTTGAATCTATTGTTTATGCCCATTTTGGCTTTTCTGAAAGGGTATTAACATTTCCTTTTTTTTGTTGGAAAAAACCAGAAGATGCAAACACAAATGTCTATCTAGATAACAAAGAATTTTACTCTCTTCCTTCTAATATAGAGACCACTAACACCAAAATTATATACTTGGGAATTCTGCCAGCTAAACCGCAAAATCTTAAACCTGAAATTGATCTATTAGCCCGTAGCTTAGCCGAAGTTTCAATTGCTGACCCTAAGATATCACGGGCTGATATGAAGCCAATGTGGTCTTATATATTTTCGCAACCAGCAACTGAGCAACCAAGAAAATTTTTTACTATTGCAGAGACATTTAGATATTATCATGCAATAGGAACAAGAAGAGTTTTTGTTAGCCGTTTAAAAAAGGAGTTTGGTGAGCAATTTTTACTCTACGGTGATGATTGGATAGCAGATAAACTTGATGCTGAGCCAACCCAAACAATACATTCAAGAGGGGGCTTATACCATAATATTCCTATTTCAATTGATTTTGGTAGCACCTCATTTGAAACTAGTTTTTTTCCTCGTCCCATTGAAATTGTAAAAAATTTAGGATGCCTTCTAAGTTATCGTCGTTACGATTCTGAGCATTTTTTTCAAGAAAATGTAAAATCTTGTGTGTTTGATACTGCTGACGATATGTGTGAAAAAGTTGATATGTTATTAAATAATGAACAAGAGCGAAATATATGTCGTAAGAATATTTATAATACATTTAGCAAAAAGCATATGTTGGCTAACTCTTTAAAAACAGTTATAGACCAAGCAATCAACCTCTATTTTTAAACTTATTTTTTTTGAAATCAAAATTCTTTAAACTAATTGTAAAAAAATAGTTATAACGATTTTAAAAATGCAATAATATTTGCTCTATCTTCTGGGTCTTTTACACCTTTAAAACTCGACATTTTATTTTTTTTAAAAAGTTTTGACGGGTTGGATAAAAATTTATCAAGGTTTTTTTCATCCCATATATATCCATCGGAAGCCGCCTTCAAAAAAGCCTTAGAATATTTATATTTTGGAGATTTACCGACCTTTTTTCCAATTATTCCGGATTTAAAAGAGGGGCCAACTAAACTGTGGTTCATACGTTTAAACCTTGGCCCAAAGCGGTGGCATCCAGAACACAATCTTTTGGTCAACTGTTTACCTTCGAAGGAGTCACCTGCAAAAGATAAGGAAGTAAAAAATGGTAGATACAATAGTGATATCAATAACGATATTTTGATTGTATTCATGTTAACATTGCCTCATGGGTTTTAAGCGTAAAACAGTATTAACTTTATCAGCACAGAGCGGTTAAATAATAGTATACATTTGCGAGCCATAAATTACTGCTCTCGTTTGTTGTTGATAAGGGGTAGTTCTGTATGTGGTCCAAAAACATTTTCTTCATTTTTAAATAAGGGTTGGGAGGTCATGTAAGCTTGAAGCAGTTTTGCGACTGATTGAAGAGATTTACTGTGGGTACGTTCATAACCGTGTGAGGCATCCAAGGCAAAGCAGACTAGAGCGGTACGAATATCATTTCCAGCTTCCAGTGCTGAGGCTGCATCACTGCGATAGTGAAGAAAAACATCCCGACTATATTCTATCTCTAAATCTTGGCACAGGGAGATAAGCTGCCTAGTTAAGTGGCGATCAAATGGACCACTAGAATCTTGCATAGCAAGAGTAACGCCGTACTCACAGGTATTTTGGTCGGGGGCTATAGTACCGTTATCTACTGAAACCATCTCGGCTATATTTCCTCGTAAAATATGTGAGGCTCCCACTCCGACCTCTTCAGATATGGTAAACAATATACTACATTCTGAAGGGACAGTAATTTTATTATCTTTAATACTCTTCAATGCTCCTAAAACACAGGCTACACCTGCCTTGTCGTCAAGGTGTCTTGATATTATAAAGCCGTTATCCATAAACTCTGTAATAGGATCAATAGATATAAAATCTCCTACCCTAATCCCCAATTCCCATATCGCATCAAATGAGTTACATAACTCATCTACTCGCACTTCTAAGTTGGGCCAGGATGTTTTTTGAGTATCCACCTCTTCATTATAGACATGGCCTGAAGCTTTCTTGGGTAGGATAGTGCCTCTGGTTTTACGATTATTGTCGGAATTAATGGTTATTCTAGCACCTTCAGCAAAGCGGGCGGACCAATAACCAATAGGCACTAAACCAAGACGGCCATCAGGGTTGATAGACTTTACCATGGCCCCTAAAGTATCTAAGTGTGCTGCAACTGCTCGACGTGGTGAGTCCGATAAACCTTTAAGAGTTGCTCTAATTGCGCCACGACGTGTTAACTCATAGGGTAGTTTTAATAGGTCTAACTCCTGACAAACTAATTTAACTACAGCATCAGTCATTCCAGTAGGGCTAGGAATCTGCAAAAGTCGGTATAGCACATCATGAATGTAGGCAATATCTGGATGTAATTTGTTCATTGAACTGGCTCCAAACAGGAGTTACCCAAAGGTTTGGTTTGTGGAAATAGTAGGTCAACAAACCGTTCTGCGGTTGGTTGCGGCTCATGGTTGGCTAGTCCAGGGCGTTCGTTTGCCTCTATTATAAAATAATCGCTACCCTCAACATCAGGAACCATAAAATCAAACCCTACCACAGGAATATTTAAAGCCATGGCTCCTGTTACCGCTGCTTTTGATAGTTTTGGATGAAGACGGTGAGTGACATCTTGAATTATGCCACCAGTATGTAGGTTAGCGGTTTTACGAACCTGAATAGTGGTTTCTAAAGAAAGCACAGAGTCAATTTTATAACCACTTTGCTGTACACAGCGCAAAGTTTCTTCATCAATTGGAATCTGGCTTTCACCATCTGTAGCTGAAGCTCGGCGACGGCTCTGTTTTTCAATTAATTGACGAACAGTATGGCGTCCATCTCCAGTTATCGAAGGTGGCATCCGTAGTGCCGCAGCAACTACTTCATAGTCAATTACAATTATTCTTAAATCGAAGCCAGAAACAAGTTGCTCTACTAATATTTTTTGCGGTGGTGCAGGTATCCGGTTAACGCCTTCCATCACCTCAGAAATAGTACTAAGGTCAACAAGTACATGTTGACCCTGTTCACCGACATCTGGTTTAACCACAACCCGTTTATGGTGTTTTAAAAACTGCTTTACCTTTTGTGGGTCAGCGGCATTTATCTGCTCAGGAACCAAAAGGGAAGCCTCTTTTAAAATTTTAAGAGTTATAGATTTATCTTGGCAACGACTCATAGCGATTGCTGAGGTTAGCTCGCTCAAAGATTCTCTGCAAGTTACAGAGCGACCGCCAAAAGCCAGATTAAAATAACCGTTCGCAGAGTCGATAATATCCACAAGAATGCCTCTTCTGCGGGCTTCATCTACAATTATGCGAGCATAGACATTGAGCTTATCTTCTGGTTGTGGCCCTGAAAACAGTTTTTCGTTGAAGCAGTTTTTGTGTTTTAAACAGTAAACCGGAATTTTCTCAAAACCAAGCTTTTCGTAGAGGTCTATTGCCTGCTGGTTATCATGAAAAACTGAAAGATCAAGAAAATCCCGGCCTTGGTCTTTAAAAAGTTTGGACATCTCCAAAACTATACTTTCACCAACTCCAGGGTATGGACTATTGGTATCAACTGCCACTGACCAGATACTGGAGCCGTTATCGGGATCATTAATTGCTTTTTGGTGGTCAATGCCAGTTGCTACTCCTATTACATTGCCTGTTTTGTTGTCTTTAGCAACAAGAATGTGCACTATTTTTGATTCAATACAACGATGGTAGAAAGACCTGCTAACCCGGATCATACCATGTTGAGCCAAAATGCTATTGGCCTCAATTCCCTCTCTTACATGCTGTATAGACTCTATTGTGAAACCCTTAGAATTTGGTAGGTTTAGATCGGCGGTTGCTAAAATTAGCCGGTAGGTGTGTGAAGGGTCTAAAAATAGCTCTTGTGGAGCATGGGATATGAGCACATGAGGGTCTCTTACATAAAGGGCTAAATCTCTTTTTCCCTCTTGTTCGTGTTGCAAAAGTCGCACTAGCTCTTGCGGGTCCTCAAATGTTTGCCCGAATATCAAACGGCCCCAACCGCAATCCACAACAACATTTTCCAACATGTGGTCTACGTCAATTTCATCTGACAACTCTCCCCAATGCTTGAGTGAAGCCATCTTTTGTGGGTCTAAGTTGTCTGGCAGCTTACTGCTGGACATGATTTTTCCTCTTGTTACAGTTTATGTTGTTGTAGCCAAAGTTCCAGTAAGGCAACTTGCCACAGCTTAGAGCCACGTAGGGGTGTAATATGTGCGCTAGGGTCAGCAATAAAGTTGTTTATGGCATCTTGTTTGAACAGGTTACGTTGTTGCGCTGCCTGACTTGAAAGAGTATCTCTTACGTGTTCTAAGACTTCTCCCTTTAAATATTTTAAAGCAGGGACTGGAAAATATCCCTTAGGTCTGTCTATTACTTCGTGAGGTATGATACTACGGGCAGCATCTTTTAAAATTCCTTTGCCATCCTGGGTAATTTTCAAACTAGAAGGGGTTCTGGCTGCCAACTCCACTAGTTCATGGTCTAAAAATGGTACTCTGGCCTCTAGACCCCAAGCCATGGTCATATTATCAACTCGCTTAACAGGATCATCCACCAGCATAACTGTTGTATCCATTCTTAGAGCTTTAGGGATACCGCCACTTGCACCAGGAATAGCAAAATTTGAGGCTATAAAATCTCGGCTGAAATCATCCGAAATCCATTGTGGCTGCAATAAAGTTGACATCTCTTCATGGTTACGGTCACAAAAGACTCGGGCATAATCGCCTACCGGATCAGTGCTTTGTGCAAGAGGAGGATACCAGTGGTAGCCAGCAAATATTTCATCAGCACCTTGGCCACTTTGCACCACCTTAACGTGCTTTGAAACTGCTTTAGATAATAGGTAAAAGCCAATATTGTCATGGCTAACCATAGGTTCTGACATACTGGAAATTACATCCGGTAGTGTGGAAATCAACTCATGGGTGGGGACAGTAATTTTATGGTGGCTGGTAGAAAAATAGTCGGCAATTAGGTCTGAGTAGCTAAACTCATTGCCTGCTTCACCGCCTACTGATTCAAACCCTACCGCAAAGGTGTTGATGCCTGTTTGTCCTGCTTCTGCTAGAAGCCCAACTATAAGTGATGAGTCCAAACCACCAGAGAGCAATACTCCAACAGGAACATCAGCTACCAAACGTCGTTTAACTGCTAACCTAAGAGCTTCAAGAATCTCGTCACGCCACTGCGGTTCTGTTTTTTTCTCATCCCCTGCAATAGGGTCAAAAGATAAATTCCAGTATATACTATCGTGACGGCTGCCATCAGGCTCAAAGGTGGTAATGGTGGCAGGTGGTAGTTTTTCTACACCATTTATTATGGTGTGTGGTGCAGGGACCACGGCATGAAAGCTCATGTAATGGTGCAGTGCTATAGGGTTAAGTGATTTGTCAACTCCATCTAACGCGATGAGAGCCGGTAGGGAAGAGGCAAAACGCAAAGATTTGTTGTTTTTATTTAAATAAAGAGGCTTTATTCCCAAGCGGTCTCTAGCTAAAACAACCCTGCCAGTTGTCATTTCCCAAATGGCAAAAGCAAACATGCCTTGAAACCTTTTTACACAACTGCTACCCCAAGCATGATAGGCTTTTATTATAACTTCGGAGTCTCCAGCGGAAAAAAAAGAGTAACCTTTTTTAATTAACTCTGCGCGTAACTCTTTGTAGTTGTAGATACAGCCGTTGAAGACAAGAGTTAGACCCAGTTTTGGGTCGGTCATGGGCTGGGAGGCATTATCGCTTAAGTCGATAACTTTTAAACGGCGGTGACCGAAAGCTATACGGTCCCTTGCAAAAATACCTGAACTGTCAGGACCCCTTGGAGCCAACCTATCTGCCATGATCTGAACATTGTTGATGGAGGCACTTTTTTCATCAAACCTAACCTCACCGCAAATTCCACACACTAAATATACTACTCCTATTTATACTGCCAAGTTGATTGTATTTACTTTAAGCAGATAGTTATGTTAAACATCATTATTCTAGCACTATATAGACTTTTAATCAATTGATACTAAAATGCCATTTAATGTAAGGTTATGAAAATAAAGGATAAATTCGCAATTATTTAAATCATTTCTTCAGTAATCATATTTTGGAATAAATATGGGATAATTTTTATACAGTTGTATTCGTGAGTCTTTTGTTTAAAAAGATATTTTGTTAGTATTATGCGTCTCCTTTAATCATTTTTGAAGCTAACATAGAATCTTTAAGACGGTTATCGATATCGGTAGTCTCTACTGCTTTTTGAGCTATCATGGATATACCTTGATCATTAAGATCTTCCCAAATCTGGTTCCAAAGTCTGGTTCTGTAACCCAAACCAGTGGTGTAGTCTGATATCCAAAAACGGACTTCATAGACGTTAACATTATGGCCCCAATCAAGACGTGTTCCGGCGTAAAGAACCACAGGGGTTTCGACTTGATCTATACCTTCAACACTGTTAGCAATTTTTTGCAATTGTTCTTGTATAAAAACTGGAACCAAAGTAGGCGATAGGCAAATTTCAACATCGATGCGAACATTACCGCGCGAATAATTAATGGTAGTAGATTCTGCTGCTCGTCCATTTGGCATACTTATGGAGTGACCGTCCCAGGTTCTTAAACGCAGGGTTCGCCACGTAATGTCTACAACCTCTGTATCATCCAGCCCTTCAATTTTAATCCAATCTCCCACTGAATAAGGCCTCTCTATGTTTACGACAATACCAGAGAAAATATTGGAAATATTTGATTGAATAGCCAAACCAATAACCATAGCAAACAGGCCACCAGTTGCAAGTAAGCTTGTGAGCTTTTGGTCGAATATAAAGGCGATTATTCCAAAGATAGCAACTAGAAAAATAGTGCTAGATGAGAACATGCGGATAAGGTTGGGTATCTTACGCTGGGTAGATTTTTCTATAGGGTCCCAGAGGAATCTGTGGGTTGCGCTGGTAAGGAGCCTTGCTGGCATTAACCACCACATCATAAAATAGACACTTACCAGTTTATCAGTAAAATAATTGGATAAATTTTGAATGGAGAGATCCAAAATAAAATTACCAATTGCCAACAGAGATATAGGCCAGAAAAAACAGCGCAAAAGCCAAGTAGAAGTTATCCAAAATCTGCTTGTGGTATTGGCATCAACAAGCCAAGTAACTATCATACCTACCAG
>JADGBW010000222.1 GCA_015231305.1 Magnetococcales bacterium
GTATTGACTGTAGTTGGGTAAGAGCAGATACAATAATGCCTTTATCATAAGACCCGATAAGAATTGACTTTTGCGCATCGCCCTCTTTATCAAAATAAATAGGCCCAGTCACTCCATCAACAGCTTGTATTCCAGTTGAAATTCCTGCTAAAGCGTCACGTATATTGGCACGAAATACTGACAAGTTATCTTGTTGCCCTAGAAGAGATGCTTTTAATATTCCATTTAGCATTATATTTGCGGCATCATAAGAATAACCAATCCGCCAGTCTGGCTCTTCTCCGAAACGGGCTAAATAATCTTCCCGCAGAGATTGAGCCGCCTCATTTGCTGTGGGAAAAATCAATGGAGTAGTTACCAAAGTGCCACTAGTAAAATGGCCAGGATTTTCCTGCTCCATGGGATCATTTGCAAAAGAGTCGGTAAATGATTTTGAAGCCATTGCATCAGGTCCTAGAACCTGAACATCTATTCCTGCTACTCGCAACTTGCGTAAGAGTTCTGCCCCTTCTAATGCATGAGTTGCCATAAAGACAAAATCTAGATCTGGTAGCATTTTCAGTTTTGAAACTATGACATCAAATTGATCGTCTTTTTTATCGTTGGTTGCAAAAACATGTTTTTGGACGATGTTTAAACCAATTTTTTGGGCTTGCTGGGTAAATGTTTCTGTAAGAAACTGACCATATGGACGCTTTTCACTAACAATTGCAACAGCCTTACGGTCCAAGACCATCTTAGTATAGTTAGCCAGAAACCGGCCTTGGATACGGTCGTTGAAAATTGCCCGAAAATACCAAGGGTTTTCCTTGGTCACAGCAACATTGGTAGAACCTGGGGTAATAGCTGGAATACCATTATCCTGATAGACCTTGCCTCCCTCTAAGGAGTTTGAGCTATACCAATGGCCTATTACACCAACAGCTTGCCCATCCGCTACTATTTTGCGGGCCTGTTCACGAGCTTTTGTAACATCATTCTGGTCATCATAAAAATCTAGAACTACAGGCCTTCCCCCCACTCCCCCCATTTTGTTCAATTTTTCTACTCGTAGCTCAACCCCTCGGCGTAAAGATGTACCAATAGCTGCATCAGCACCAGTTAGAGGACCAATTACAGCAATGTGTATTGGAAGCCCATCTGGCACTGGTTGCGTCAACTCTCTATAGAGATCAAGACCACCTATGGCAAGGCCGATTAATAACGTAAACAACAGCAAAAAGGTCTTATGTATAATTTTTTTTGTCACTTTAGGCTCGCAATATTATAAAAACAATTAACAACCTCCCATCTTGCAGAAGGAGGCAAAGAAGTTATTAGGAAAATAATGTCCTGAAAACTTATAAACTATAGTAGGATGTAAGATGGTTGGTATACGAGGAGGGTTACTAATAATAAGTCATATGCCATCGAAACAATATCATCGTAAAGTCGGAACAAGATGTAGTCAAGTATGATTAATAATTGTTTCATTTGCTTTTATCAACATCAGTAAAAAGCTGTAACTGCAAAAATCGTTTCATACTGTTTTTGTAGAGTAAGTTTTTAAAATTCTAAATGCTTGCAGATAATCTATAATCACCTGCTGAATTTTAACCCTTACGATTGGCAACATACCCCTGATAATTTTGAGCGCAACTTCACTGTTTCTATATGCACAGCTACTAACCCATATGTTGACATAACATAACCTTATTTATCATAGAAACAACAAGGTAGAAGTGCGCAAACAGATAGTGTATTTATTTTTCTATTGTTTCGGAGGTTTTAGCTACAGCCTTATTGGTAACTATCAAAATATAGCTGTTAGTGTATGGTCTTCTAACCTAGATTCGGCAGTTGGCGGTGCGTGCATGGCGTAAGATATTGGTTTATCTGGTGTATTTGGGGAAATCGCAGTCAACTTGTTGGTGATAAGGTTTTCCCCAAATATGATAGGCGATTCAATAGCTTGCGCCAGGTGCGTGGCGACAACAACCGGATCTAGGTTTAAGTGATGGGATTTTTTTTGTAATAATTATGGGTGATCTGGTTATTGCATGATATGTAATTTTTATTTGCATGAAAACTCAACTACATCTGGCAGTTATATTTAAAATAATGCCAGATATAGTCGAATAGTGTGGCCCTAAGTTACTAGCCTTATTTTTATTAATCTAGAGATAAGGTCATTATTGGAGCTGGACGGCTCGATTTTCCTGCTTGTAAATAGTACAACTGGCTTAGCATGGAAAGTGTAGATTTTGAGTTAAGGTCGGAGTCATCAATATAAAACCACATGTTACGATATTTTACATATATTACTGAACGGTCGTCAGGCTTGGATTTCTGACTCTTAATATGTAGAAAATCTCCAGTTACCTTGTTCCAATCAAACTTCTCATTATTAGCACCTTTAGTCATGGTTACTTTACCTGCTTCTTGGTCAGGTTTGGGAACTTCAACAGCATTTGAAAGCAGATGCAGTACTCCCATTAAGGAGCGAGTCTGAATTTGGATAAAGTCAGGGCTTGAGGCTTGACTACCCATAGTAAAGATAAATTGATTTTTTTCAGGGTTGAGGTTGAACGTTTCCTTCAACCTTCTAACCTGTTCACTATTTTCGCCTTCATCATGCAATATCATAGCAAGAGCAGGTTGTCCTTTAAACTTTACATAAGACAAGTCTAATTCATCACTTTTTTGCAGTTGGCGCATAATTTTGGTACCTAAAGAAAACTTCTCAAACTTTGGTGTATAGCTTGGTGTAGGACCAGAAGCACTTGATGCATTTCGCAACCCATTCATCCTCTGTACACAAATACGCATTAGTCTCTCCATACTCCAACCGGAGTGAGCCACTAAGTGTAAGGTATCCAGGGATATAGGAGTTAGCATTTGTCTAATAAACTCATCACCTTGTAAAGGAGAGTAAGAAACTGTCGGTTTTTCAGTGTAACCAAATGATGACGCTAAATCGTAACTCGGATCGGTATAGGCTTGAAAGCTACCAGCTCCACCTAATCCATTAGTGAACTGCATCTGATTGGATATGCTACCAACTTCAAGAAAAAACGGAATATCTCTGTATTTTAACCGCACCAAATTTAACAAAAGTTCTTCATTATTGGCCTTCTGAACGGCTTGATTATAGCTTATCCGGTTACCTTGAAGCATCGATGGACCAACTGATGAGCAACCAGTAAGGATAAGAAGCAACAAACCAGACAATAAAAAAGAACTATTTTTTTTATACATAACAAAACCTTTTTAAATATGTAAATTACTAACAAATAAACTAGAAGAGCCAGATTAATAAAATCCTGATAATGCTTCTACTTTCAACTATATAAGCGATAATCAAACAACATATAAGGTCATAGGTAATAAATAGTGCGCAACAAAACCTAACAACATTGCAAAAACTAAAATGTGGTCATAAAATCCTGATAAATATCTTAAATGTAAAGATATAGTTTATCCATTTAAATGACCTACAGTAAAATGAGATATTCTAGCGCACCTTGTTGATGATATCAGCATTCCCTTGATTTAGCTTGTTAATCAATAGCTTACCTTAGGTGCTAGGCAACAACTGCAATTTCTAGGTAAAACCAGCAACAAATTAAGACTCTAACCCATTTTGCTAATAGGTTAAACTTTTTAAATTGTACTAACTGTCATGTTCTATTTATGGAATTAGGCTGAATGTAGCGTTGTGCTTAAAGAAGGCAACTTTTAAAAACATCTGTATGTACTAGCTCAAACAGATAATATGCGGGTAAAAAGGATTTTTAAAGCTAGTAAAATTGGTCTTGATTGCCATATTTAACAAGCTATAGATAAACTAATAAAATTTTCTCATATACTTTAAGAATAAAATATTTACCAGCAATGTTTGTATCTCATAATCATTTAAATAAAGTCTTGCAAACCAGGGCTTGTTTTATTCAACTTTAACAAGACGAAAACCAAGGGATCGTATTTTTTTATTTACACTTATGTAGGCTATATAAGAAGACCTGGTATGGTCCTCGGTATTTTCCCAATGCCCACCTCTTGCTTTAAACTCACTCACAGAATTAAACCTCTTATTTATCTCTTTGGTCATTTCTGCTACATTTCCATGCACATCATAAAGCCCCCATGGGTTCGGTTTTTTTTTACCAACCG
>JADGBW010000098.1 GCA_015231305.1 Magnetococcales bacterium
AAGCTTTCAAAGAAAACTGCCCATTTGAAGGGCTGCAAAAAATAGTAAAAAATGACTTTATAGCCTGCCTGGAAAAAACAGCAACCCCTATGGTTATTGAAAGAAACCCCCAAAAAGGGTGATTAACCTAATGCTATATTAGCTGTATTTATTAAAATGAATATACTGTAGGAGCAAACTTGCTCCTACAGTCAATGTTATTAGTATTTTAACTACTCCCCACGGCTGCGTTGCACCTCATAAAGAGCAACTCCTGCTGCGACTGATACGTTTAGGGAGCCTACTCCCCCTGTTATTGGTATGGAGACTAAAGTATCGCAGTGGTCGCGGGTTAGACGGCGCAGACCTTTGCCTTCACCGCCCATAACCAGTGCTACTGGCCCCTTTAAAGAAGCTTTGCTTATTTCTTGGGCCTCTTCGCCAGCAAGACCAACTACCTGTACACCTTGCTCTTTTAGTTCATCAATTGATCTGGTTAAATTGGTTACACGCACCACATCCAATCGTTCAACTGCACCTGCCGATGCCTTGGCTGCTACTGCTGATAAAGCTGCGGAACGATCTTTTGGTAAAATTACAGCTATTACGCCAAAAGATTCTGATGAACGTATAATTGCACCTAGATTGTGAGGGTCTTCTACTCCATCTAATAAAACCAGCAGAGCGTTGGGATTGCCTATAACTTTGGCAATAATCTGTTTAAATGTCGGCTGTTTACGTATACCAGCCCGTGCTATTACCCCTTGATGGGCAAGGCCACCACTCATGCCATCTAATGTTTGCCTATCGACAAAGCGAGTTCTTAAACCCTGATCACGTGCTTTATCGACAATTTCTTGAATACGCTTACCCCCTGCCCCTTTTGCTACCGCTAAATATTCGACCGGGCGGTTGGCATCAGCAAAAAGTGCTTGAACTGGGTTAACACCGATAACCATACCGGTGTCTTCTGTAGATGGTTGGTTGGATTGGTTTTTAGATGGTTTCTTATCAAAATCCTTTTTCCAAGTGTCTCTCTTTTTAGGCTTAAACTCCGGTGGAGCTTTCCTGCCCTCTTCACCCCGTGTTGACTCTCTCTTTTTACCTCTAGTATCGCTCTTTTTCGATGCTGCACGACGTGCACTCTTTTTAATCAATTTCTTCTCCATGTGGTGCCTTCTTTGGAATCCAATACGGTAATTCCATTAGCAGCCAGTTCATCCCGAATCCGGTCGGACTCAGCAAAGTTTTTATCTTTTCTTGCTTCAGATCTTTTATTTATTAAAGCCTCTATCTGTTCAACAGTTAGGCCAGCATCAACATCTTGAGTATCATTTACATCTGCCTTAGCTAAATTAACCTCTGGGGCAAATTGAAAATGGTCTAAGGGGTCAAACTGGGCCAAACCTAATATTGCACCCAAACCGCGCATAACTTCTACATGGTGGGCTACTTCTAACTTTTTGTCTGCACTATCAGGCTTTAACAAAACCAGGTTGAGTTTTTTTGCTAACTCAAACAATACCGCAACAGCTTTTGGAGTGTTAAAGTCATCATCCATAGCCGTGAAAAACTTCTCAACATCAGCTGCAAGAGGTTTATCAGCTTCACTTTGAGGGGTAACAACTACACTAGAAGGCAGTGAACCAAGAATTTTTTTCGCCCCATCCAGTGCGCTATAGAGACGGTCCAGACCACCCCTTGCTACATTTAGTAGACCAAAAGAGAAGTCTAAAGGAGAGCGATAGTGGTTATTTAATATAAAGACCCTTAACACCTCACCCCGATAAGCCTTTAGAAGATCGCGTATTGTGAAAAAGTTGCCTAAACTTTTGGACATTTTTTCACGTTCGCCTTCATCAGACACTACATTAACAAAACCGTTATGTAGCCAATATTTGACCCAATCATGACCAGATGCCCCTTCTGATTGAGCAATTTCATTTTCGTGGTGGGGAAAAATAAGGTCTCGCCCACCACCATGAATATCAAATGATTCTCCCAGATATTTAGAACTCATAGCCGAACACTCAATGTGCCAACCAGGGCGACCCGGACCCCAAGGAGAGGGCCATTGTGGCTCATCAGGTTTTGCCCCTTTCCATAGTACAAAATCAAAAGGGTTTTGTTTCTGCTCGTTTATATCTACCCGTGAACCAGAGACTAACTCTGCCAAGTTTTTACCAGATAGCAGGCCATATTTTTTAAAGCGATCCACAGCATAATAGACATCACCGCCGCTTTCGTAAGCTAAATCGTTGGCAATTAGTTTTTCTATCATGGTTTGCATTTCAGCTAAATGATCAGTAGCACGGGGTTCCATATCTGGGTCATCCATACCCAACTGACCCATATCCTCTTGAAAAGCCTTGATATACTTTTTTGTCAACTCACCAATAGTGATGCCAAGCTCGTTAGCTCTATTGATAATTTTATCGTCAATATCAGTATAGTTGCGCACATAAGTCACCTCTAGACCTCTAGCCTTTAGATGACGCACTATTGTATCAAAAACTACCATAACCCGTGCATGACCTATATGGCTGTAGTCATAAACGGTAACACCGCAAACATAAAGCCCCACCTTGCCAGGTACCAAAGTTTGAAGAGGTTCCTTTTTACGGCCCATGGAGTTAAAAATTTGAATTGTCATGCAATTACATCCCTCAAAAATATATGTACTTCACCCTATTCCAACCCATTAAAATAGTAATAATACCAACTATGGGAATTGGGGAGATAACCCCCAAGATATCAATCCTATTTTGCTTAATAACAAGGTTAAAAAAGTGGATTCTGCCCTATATTTTTCTTCTAGGCTAGTGAACCTGACAAAAAAACAAACCCTATCAATAACTTTCTTGTTGCAGTAAAGTGATAAGTTGGATATAAAACTCCTCTATCACAACATTTCATAATCATATTTCTAAAGAGAGCATAGAACCAATGGCCCTTTTATCCCAACGAATTCAGAAAGTAAAACCATCAGCAACTCTGCAAATCACCGCTAAAGCCAAAGAGATGCGCGCTGCTGGTCAAGATGTAATTGGCTTAGGAGCAGGAGAACCAGATTTTGATACGCCGGATCATATCAAAAAAGCTGCTGTAAAAGCTCTTAAAGATGGTTTTACCAAATATACTGCTGTGGGTGGTATTCCTGAACTTAAGAGTGCCATCATTAAAAAATATAAAAAAGATAACAATCTTAAATATGAAGCAGACCAGATTGTTGTTACTGTGGGTGGTAAGCAGGCATTTTATAATATGGCACAAGCCATGTTAGATGCTGGAGATGAAGTAATTATACCTGCCCCATACTGGGTATCTTACCCAGATATGGTACTGTTAGCAGATGCCACACCAGTTATTGTCGAAACCAAAGAAGACAACGGCTTAAAGATGGTACCAGAGGAGCTTAAAAAAGCTCTTACTAAAAATACCAAAATGGTTGTCATAAACTCTCCTTCAAACCCTACAGGTTCGGCCTATACAGCTGATGAACTGTTTGCGTTAGGCGAAGTACTTAAAGATTACCCAAATGTTTATGTGGTATCTGACGATATTTATGAAAGAATTGTCTATGATGATTTTGAGCATTTCACATTTGCTGAAGCCTGCCCAGAACTAAAAGACCGCGCAATTATTTTAAACGGTGTAGCAAAAGCCTACTCTATGACTGGCTGGCGGATTGGTTATGCTGCTGGTCCTGTTGAAATAATTAAAGCCATGACTAAAATTCAATCACAAAGCACCTCTTGTGCTACGTCATTTGCTCAAGTTGCAGCTGCAACAGCTATTGGTGGTTCACAAAAATGCATTAAGCCAATGGTTAAAGCTTTCCGTAAACGTAGAGATTTTGTAGTTAAAACTCTCAACAATATTCCAGGTATAACTTGCCTTACTCCTGAGGGGGCATTTTATGTATACCCAAATGTTGGTGGTTTGATTGGCAAAAAAACTGCTGACGGCAAGGTTATAGAAAACACGATAGATCTTGCAGCTTACCTTCTAGAAAGCAAAGGTGTAGCATTGGTTCCAGGCTCTGCATTTGGCTTAGACCCTTACGTGCGTATATCTTTTGCTACATCTATGGCAGATCTAAAAGAGGCACTTAAGCGTATTAATTCTGTGGCTAAAGAGCTAGTTGGTAAATAGTTGACTTCACCTAGAAACGGCAGTTTTCAGTCATAAAAATGCCGTTTCTAGGGTTTTTACTTTAAGAAGAATAAATAGGATGAATAACATTTGTTAGCAGCTATAAATCTGGCTGTTAAACATATTATGCAACCATCACCTATGTAGATATCGACTCTCCTACTCAAAGCCATATAATTATAGCTATTACAATTTAAGCTGGCACATGTCATAAAAGCCCTCGTGTTATAGTATAGGTGGGAACCCTTAGAATAAACTTAGTCACTATAAATTGTTGCCTTTTTCTAGAGTGACTTATCTAGGGTTTTATGTATCGCTTGATAATTGGACAGCTAAAAATAAAAATACAACTCAAATGTACTACTTATCATTAAATTAAATATGCTTTTTTTTAAACTCCAGGAGAACATTTTTTTAGTATGAGTAATCCCTCACCACCACCTCATTTGGTGGCCTTAGCAGATGACAATCAACTTGGTTTTTTACTTATATTTAGCATGTTGTTAGCTATACCTGGTATTTCTCACTACATGGGCTGGGGAGACTTTTTTAATGCTGATGGAGCACTTATTTCTACTGTTAGGCTGCCCATGACCATCATAGGTCTTCTGCTTTTTTTGAACTGTGTACGTCGTCTTTTGTTACCAGGATGTAGAATTTTACTACGTATCAACCACGGAGGACTTACAGACTTTCGCCTCTGTAACACCCCTTTTGAATGGAAAGATATCAACAGTGCTACTAGGCTTCCAGGCTCTATTGGTGGGAGGCTTCCAATTATAATGTTGGATATTGAACCAGCCAGACTAGCTCAACATAAAAAAAGCCTATGGTATAGTATTCTCCATTTCACACTACAAAGGAAAAACAACAACCATTTAATAGTACTCTGTGACTCTCTGGACAGCCCTACTAGCAAAATATTTACAACCATCCAGGCGCACCTAAGCCATAAAAAATAACCTTTTTGCTTGAAAAAATAAGCTGATAGAGGCATTTTATAGAGGTTTTTTTATAAATACCGGGCAAATGCCCCAACCATCTTATTGGCTTATTAATGTCAACACTTCCAGCAACAAAAATTTGGATATCTGGCTTGCATGATAGTGTGGGTCAATTTATGGAAAATTTGCACGTTCCTGGTCAGCCAGGTCGTTATCTTCCCTGTTTGAGTGGCAGTACAGAAGCTGGTAAAAATGCTGGACTTGGGTTTAGCTGTTTTGCCTTGAAAATATATTATACTCTGGGTCTATGGGATAAAATGCCTGAAACTCAGAAGAGTGATTGGCTAGACTTTATTCGCTCCTACCAAATTTTAGACCCTGCTTCCGACGACCACAGCTCATTTGCTGACTTCCACCTAATAGCAGGTATAGCTCCTCCCCCTAAACTTGGGATTAGGGTTGGCTTTAAAAACTGGGCAAAAGGTGTGGTAAAACGTGACTGGGCTTCGGAATCTGTAAAAGCTGAGACAAAACAGGCCATTGCTACCTTGGCACAGGTAGGTGCTACCCCTACCCAACCGTTTTACCAATTTCCCAAAAACAGATATGCCCTTCTTAACCGTCTTAAAACATATAAATGGCAACTTCCGTGGCTTGCAGGTGGGCAAACAGCAGGTATGTCAGTTTTTATCCACAGCCAAGGGCCACTTATAAAAGGAGTAGATGTAAATATGCTCATAAGGGAGACCAGCCAATTTTTAGATAAAATGGCTGACCCAGTAAGTGGGGCATATTTTCGGGGCAAACCTCCTATGCATGGGCAGTTGGTCAACGGGGCTATGAAAGTATTAAACGCCTTAGACTGGCTAGATGCCCCAATTCACTACCCAGAAAAACTAATAGACACTTGCCTTTTGCAAGGTCCACCTTCTGATGGCTGTCATGTGGTAGATTGGGTGTATGTAGTTCACCGCTGCTTATTGCAAACCCAACATCGAAAAGCAGAGATACAAAAACAGTGTATTGAAATAGTACAAATGATAAAAAAACATCAAAGCCATGATATGGGCTTCTCCTATAAACAAGGCAAAGCGCAGACCAACTACTATGGTGCTAAAATTACCAACGGACTAGACGAAGGTGATATTCATGGCACATGTTTATTATTGTGGGCAATATCTATGGTGGTTGATATTTTAGAAATTGATGAACCCGGCTGGAATATTATCCGCCCATGAGCAGGCAAAATGATGATATTAACCTAGAAACAGCAACCGTAAGCGCGCACCTAGCGCAACCTATTGATTCACCTAGCATATCCCAAGAAAGTCTTATCACCAACAAGGTGACCAAAGTTTCTACTGATACACCCGATAAATCAATAGATTACACTATGCACGCACTTCCAGCTGCCGTTTCTAGGTTAAAGCAAACCCGTTTAGTACTGTTTTTTACCCATGGAATGTCTCTGCATAGCTGGGAGACAAGCCACCTGTTTGAACGTGAGGTGGCAATTTACCTTGCTCTATTACCTCACCTTGGGGGTATTACTTTTATCACCTATGGTGATAAAAAAGATCTTCAATTTGCACAAAAATTAAAAGGTATTGAGGTAGTCTGCAACCACATGGGACTATCTTCTAAATGGTATCGCCGTTATTTAACTTGGTGGCCAGCAAAATGGCAAAAAGGTCAGGTGGTATTTAAAACTAACCAGATAAGAGGTAGTGACCTTGCCCTTGATATAGCTAAACACCATAACAAACCTTTTATCAGCCGTTGTGGTTATCTTTTAGCAGATTGGTTAAAATGGTTAGACGGAGAAGATGCCAAAACTTACAAGTCTGCTTTTGAGCTTGAAAACATGGTTTTTAATGGGGCCAGTAGAGTTGTAGTTACCACAGATGATATGAAAAACATCGTCACCACCAGCTATAACATTAATAGCAATAAAGTATTTGTTACCCCCAACTATGTAAATACAGATCTATTTACCCCAGAAGACAGACCCAAGCCAACTAAGCGGTTAATAAGTATCGGTCGTCTTGAGAAACAAAAAAATATAGAGTCTCTCATTTTAGCTTTGGCTAATAGTGAAGTTGAGCTATGGTTGGTGGGCAGAGGAACCTTGGAAGAAAAACTAATAAATTTAGCTAGAACCAATAAAGTTAATGTTAAGTTTTGTGGTATACAGCCTCATATAGAACTGCCCAATCTACTTAATCAATCGACAGTATTTATCTTACCTTCGCACTGGGAAGGCCATCCTAAAACCCTTTTAGAAGCTATGTCTTGTGGCTTACCTGTTATTGGTAGCAATATTCCTTCTATTGCTGGGGTTATAAAAAACGGAGATAACGGGCTATTGTGTGACCCCACACCTGATGCTATTCGCAAGACAGTTTTTAAGCTGTTAGATAATACCCAACTACAAAAAAAGCTAGGCAACAACGCCCGTAAATATGTGTTGGAAAATTTGACAATTGGCAAAACTGTACAAAGAGAGCTTCTGGCTATAAGGGAACAGCTCTTGTGAACAAAAGCAGCCCACCAAAAGTCAGTGTCATCATGGGGGTTTTTAATGGTGGTAACTACTTAGATGCTGCTATTGCCAGCATAGTAGAACAAACATTCACCGATTTTGAATTTATTATAATTGATGATTGCTCAACAGACGACTCTCCTGCAATTTTAAAACAGTGGGCAGCAAAAGAGCCACGTATTGTAGTATTTAAAAACCCTGAAAATATCGGACTTACAAAAACCCTCAATTTTGCTATTAATAAAGCTTGTGGAGAGTGGGTTGCTAGGCAAGATGCTGATGATATATCTCTTAAACACCGCCTTGCCAAGCAGGTTGCATTTCTAAACAATAACCCAGAGGTAGGGTTGCTAGGTACTGGCTCTTGGATTATAGATGAGAACGGCAAACGAGATAAACAACCTAGAGTAATGCCAAAAACTCATACCCTTATCTCTTGGCATAAGCTGTTGTTAAATCCATTTTGCCATTCAACCACTATTTTTAAACGCACCCTTGCCCTTGAACACCCCTATGATGAAACCATCCCATACACCCAAGATTTTGAGCTGTGGGGTAGAATGCTTAAAACAACCATTGGGGCAAACTTGGAAGAACCGTTAATTGAAACTCGCTTTCATAACCAACGCTTAAGCTTTACAAAATATAAGCTGCAACAAGAAATTGGATATAAAATAATTGATAATAATCTTGCCCAGCTTTTACCTAGTAGACCATGGTCGCACAAAAGCTTGCCTGGCCTTTGTAACTTAGTTAAAAACTCTTGGCCCACTGATGAAGAATCTGCTACACATTGGCAGTTAATTATAAAGCTATTTAAAGAGTTTTCTATAAATGATAATTTAGATAAATCAACTTTAAGGGCCATAAAACATCAACTACTAAATCGTTTAGCACTGCGTATTACAACAAAAAAAGGCACAAAACAAAAAGCTGAGTTAATGCTACACTGCTGGCAATTTGCTGGTTTACAATGTTTTACAGCTATAGTTAAAAACCTTTATAAACGGCTTGTTAATAGATTTATTAGTTAAGGAACGTGGACTTTAAAAATGAGTATTAAATAGTGAGCAAACAACCTCCACTTCTTGAATTAGTAGATATTCACTATACCTTAGCAGGGCAAAAGTCACCTATATTTAATGGTTTACAGCTAACAGTAAACCATGGTGAGCGTATTGCAATTATAGCTGGTGAGGCAGAAGGTAAAAGCACACTAATACGCCTGCTTGCCGGATTAATAACCCCATTTAGTGGAGATATTTTATTATCTGGCGTACAGTTAAAAAGCCCTCCCCCACAACCAGGAGGAATTGGCCTGCTATTTTTGGATACTGCTAACCATTTTTTAACCCCTGTTGTGCAAGAAGAGGTTATGCTAAGCATGGGCAACAGCAATAACCAAGAGCTTGAAAAAAAGGTGGCATACTATTTAGAGTTAGCTGGTTTACCCTCAAAAATAGCAACTAGCTCATTAGTAAAACTATCTACATCTCAACAGTATAGAGTTGCAGTTGCAGCATTATTAGCAAGTCAGTCTCGTATAATTTTAGCTGATGAACCTGGTATATTTCTGGACCTGAATGGCGAACAACATTTGGCAAAAATTTTTAAAGAACTAGCCCACAACAAAAAGACCACCCAAGTGATTTTTACCAGCCGCATGGATAGGGCCAAGGGGTTTGCCGAACGTATTCTCTTTTTAAATAAGGGTATTTTATCCAACACCCCTTCCCCAATGGGGCGATTTTGATATAAACTTTTGGGTTTAGAGTTAAATTTTTTTCGTAGTTTTATTATATACTATATATTTCAAAGGGGTAGACATGGAAGAGAAGTCTGAAGATCAAAACAGTGAATCGGCAAAATCTGAAGAGCAACCAGCATTTCATGTTGAGAAGCTCTATATTAAAGATCTCTCCTATGAAAGCCCCAACTCTCCTGATATTTTTCAAGACCTTGGGGAGCCAAAGGTTGAGTTTAACCTAGATACTGGTGCAACTCAAAAAGGTGAAGAGCATTATGAGGCAACGTTACATGTAACAGTGACTGTGAAAAATGCTAAGCAAACTCTTTTTATAATTGAAGTATCTTACGCTGGACTGTTTTTGATTAGTAACTTTGCCAAAGAGCAAGTTGAAGCTCTACTTGGAATTGAATGCCCAACAATTCTCTTCCCATATGTACGCAGAGTTGTGTCCGAATTAGTTACAGAAGGTGGATTTAAACCACTGGTGTTAGACCCAATAAATTTTGCAGCAGTCTTCCATCAAGCCCAACAAGAGAAAAAAGCAGGGAACAAGTCTGCTGGAAGCAAACCAGAAACCTTGAATTAATTCAGGTTTTTGATGACTATTCTATACAGGTTTAGTATAGTCAGCGGTGACTATAGTTGAGATACCACCGCGAACATTAAAATCTCCTACTACTGTCATTGAACGAGGCGATGCTATAGCCACCAGTTCATCTAATATCTGGTTGGTTACCGCCTCGTGAAAATGGCCTTTATCTCTGAAACTCCAGAGATAAAGCTTGAGAGACTTAAGCTCTATGCAGGTTTGGTCTGGGATATACGAGATACGAATCTCGGCAAAATCCGGTTGACCGGTTTTTGGACAGACACAGGTAAACTCCGGACATTTCATATCTATCCGGTAGTTCCGTTTAGGATTAGGATTTGGGAAAGTTTCTAACATGAGCAACTTTCTAGGCTATTTATTCCATGAAGTCAATAATTCATAGCCTTACCCAGATATTTCATTAATTATAGGCACTGAAACACGCAACAAATATGAATAAAGTCTATTTTTTTAATAATCGGCTAATTATGGCAAACATTATTGGATAATGTTAGTCTAAGCAGTTGAGGAACAATATTTTTTTAGATGGAGATGTAGCTTGTGGGTCGTATTAAGACATTAATTATTGGAGCTGCTGTAGCCTTTTTGGTCTCAGGACTATTAGGTAGCAGCAGTGAGCCTGGCGGTAGTGGTATTGATTTTGACAGTCTATTAACCATGGGGTTTTTAGTCTATATTTGGTACACCGTCCGTTGGGCAACATCATCTAAAAAAAAGGAAGACAATCAGCAAGACACAACAGATATAGACTCTGCGCCTTCCATACCGAAACCAAAAAACCCATTAGAGCCACCTACTAGCTCTGATGAGCCATTTGTTGTCCATATAAATAAAAACCGCAAAGAGAACAAACCAGAAGCATCCCAAACTAATAAAGATAACGATTCTGCGCAAAAAAAACCTACAGGCTCCCAAATTCCTGGGTTGCTTGGCTCACTGCGAGTTGAGACCATAAAAATTATTCATCACAAAGCTCCTTGGGCTATAGTAGAACGTGGAGCGACCATTGGTCGTTTTCGCAACACTCCAATTCCTGCATGGATTCGTACTTCTGACAATCGTTCTGCCGACTATCACGGCATAACCGAAGATCCGACAATGGATGGTACAGTCTGTATCGAAATACCAGAAAGCTCTGAACTAATCCTCTCTCCTGGCTTGGTATTTTTATTACGTTCATGACCAGCACCCCATCTAAACCCACCCCAATGATGGCCCAATATCTAGAGATAAAGGCCCAACATCTTGATGCCCTGTTATTTTATCGCATGGGTGAGTTTTATGAGTTGTTTTTTGATGATGCTGTAAAAGCTGCAAAAGATTTAGATATTATTCTCACCGCGCGTGGCAAAACAGCAGGCAATCCAATTCCCATGGCTGGTGTACCTGTTCATCGTCTTGATAACTATCTCAAAATAGCGGTAGAGGCTGGTCATAAGGTGGCTATTTGTGAGCAGATGGAGCCACCATCACAAAGTAAAGGCCCGGTTCGTCGTGAGGTTTTACGTGTTGTAACTAGCGGAACCTTAACCGAAGAGAGCCTGCTTAACCCTAGAAGTAACAATTTTTTAGTTGCTATTGCTTCTGCACTCTCCACCAAAAAAAAACAGAGCAATTCACCAGCATTAGCAGTGTTGGATCTCTCCACAGGTCAGTTTTGGGTTGAAGAGTATAACACATGGGAGCTGGCAGCAGCCTTTCTCTCTGGCTTGGGCAGTGTAGAGATTGTTGTACCCGAAGGTTGGCTGGCTCCTGTAGAGATGAAGGGGTGGCAAGAAAAGTTTTCTTACCGTCCCCGATGGGAATTTGATCTTGACCAAGGGTCTAATTTAATAAAAAAACAGTTTAATGTTAGTGTGCTAGATAGTTTTGGCGTTACTGACTCTCCTCTTTGTCAGATAGCAGCAGGAGCATTACTGTTTTATTGTCAAGAGACCCAAAGAGGTAGCTTAGGCCATATTACAGCTTTAACACGCACATTTAGCCACGAGTCTATGGTGCTTGATGATGCCTGTCGTCGCAACCTAGAAATTAATGGTTCGTTAAAAGATGGCCAGCGTAAAGGCAGCCTTCTAGGTGTGTTAGATGATACTGTTTCGGTTATGGGCAGCCGTCTTATTGGGCAGTGGTTAAACCGCCCTTTGCAAAATGTGGATGCTATTGCCCATCGCCAAGATGGTGTTGAGTGGCTACTTTTAAAAAACCCCCACGCTAGAAAAGAAATTCGCGACCTTTTAGGCAATGTACGAGATTTAGAACGGTTATTAAGCAGAATCGCCATGGGTAGAGCATCACCAAGAGATTTTGGCGCGTTGCGTTCTACCTTGGAACAGCTACCAATATTAGCCCAAAACTTAAATGGAGAAGAGCTTCCAGCTATTTTGCAGGAGGTAAAAAAAAGATTAGATGGGCATCATGAGCTGTTAGCTAAACTGACCGATACCCTCGCAGAAACCCTACCTGTAGCCTTGAAAGATGGTGGGGTAATTAGAGTTGGCCATAATGCTGACCTTGATAAAATGCGCGACCTTGCAGGGGGTGGTAAACAAGGGCTTGCTGATTTAGAACAAGAGGAGAGAGAAAAAACTGGCATATCCAGTTTAAAGGTAAAATATCACCGTACATTTGGTTATACATTAGAAGTAACAAACGTCCATAAAGACCGGGTTCCGTACTCTTACCAGCACAAACAGACCATGGCAAATGCGGTACGTTATACAACTCCTGAACTTAAGGAGTTTGAAGAGCAGATTATTAATGCCGAAGAGCAGATGCATGTTTTAGAAGCAGATATCTTTGAAAGGTTAGGCCAAGAGGTTGCACAGCATGCTGTGAGTTTGCAATTTAGCGCAGTAGGTCTGGCAACATTAGATGTACTAGCAGCATTTGCTCATACTGCTGAAGAGAGAGAGTACCGTCGGCCTGTAGTAAATTCAGAAGCTGGTATTCTTATTCATCAGGGTAGACATCCTGTAGTTGAGGCGCTGTTAGATGAAGAACATTTTGTACCCAACGATGCTATACTAGATAGTAACGAAAATAGAATTGGGCTTATTACTGGTCCTAACATGGCTGGTAAGTCTACATTTATGCGCCAAGTTGCACTTATAGTATTAATGGCTCATACAGGCTCTTTTGTTCCTGCTGCCAAGGGAACAATTGGCCTGACAGACCGTATTTTTACCAGAGTTGGCGCAGCAGATGATCTTGCTGGGGGCCGTTCTACTTTTATGGTAGAGATGACCGAAACTGCCCATATATTACACCATGCCACATCACGTTCGTTGGTTATTCTAGATGAAATAGGTAGGGGAACATCCACCCTGGACGGTCTATCCATAGCATGGGCGGTGGTAGAGCGAATGCATGGTGTGTGCAGATCCAAAACCCTATTTGCTACCCATTACCACGAACTAACAGAGCTAGAACGTTTAAAACCAGGGGTGGTTAACTATACTGTAGAGGTTAAAGAGTCCAGTAATAGAGTATTATTTTTACATACAATAGTATCAGGTGCAGCATCAAGCTCTTATGGTATACATGTGGCAGAGCTTGCGGGTCTTCCCAAGGAGGTTATAACAAGGGCAAGAGAAGTCTTAAGCCAATTAGAAGAGAGTGAACAGAAAAAACCTGCCTCCTCTACTGCAAACAAACAACAAACTCTATATAAAGAGCCAACTCAATTAAGCCTGTTTATGGAAGCTCCACCCCAACCGGCCTTAAGTGAATTAAAAGCCATGGACCCCGACGACTTAACCCCTAAACAAGCGTTGGATGCTCTTTATAGGCTTAAAAAAATGTTGCTTTAATTTCGACTAAATCAAAAATAATCTTTGCAGATAAATAGATATGCTTAAGAGCTTTGAAAGGGTAACAAAATAAAAAAAGAGGTGTTAATCTCATCTTCATGAGAACAGTTTATCAGTTAAATATGAAAGAAGATGCGCATTAGATTATTTGATGTTGCAATAAAGCTAACTTTGAGATTAATATATTGTGGTTATTAGATCTTCAGTTTTAGGGCCTTGATTAAGAAGGTTGACCACAATTTTCTGCTCTATACTGTTAAAAAGTGATGTTAGGCAATAAATTATCATAAGGTTGGCTTACCAATTTTTACTTTTGCATCTACAGCAACAATTTAAAAAAAAGCTTTACTTTAATCTTCTCAACATGTTGAACCATATAGCCAAACTGAAAAGAGAGTATAACCATTTTAGCAACAAACAAGCTATTTGCAAAAGTAAATAAAGAGCAAAAGAGGTTAGGTTTATGGTTATACCTGCTAAAAAAAGAGTCAACTGATGGGTTAATTTAAACAAATTCATCAAGCAACAGCTGTAAGTACCCTGTTGTGTAATAACATGATTTACATTACAGCTTACAAACAGTAAATGTTTCAAGGTTTTATATAGATTAAAAATATATAAAATTGCCACATAACGAACCATATAGAGATATGAATAAATGAACTTTCAATTGGTTGTAGCAATTATCAAATCCGATATGACCGACAAGGTTATTAAAGCTGGTAAATCCGCTGGCGCACCAGGAGCCACAGTATTACCAGCCAGAGGAACTGGAATTAAAGAAGCAAAAACATTTTTCGGCATGGATTTAGATATAGCTAGCGATGTGGTGTTATTTCTAGTGGAAGAGAGACTTGTTAAAATTGTACAAGACACAATAAACCTTTCAGGCTCTTTTGACAATCCAGGCACAGGTATATCGTTTAGCCTTCCTATTGCTAACGTGCAAGGCCTTAGAGAGCAGATCCCCCTTTTTGAAAAACACATAGCTGATCAAAAAGATGATGATTCTTAAAAACGGTTTGTAGTTTGATGATGAAAAATTATGTGGTTAACTCTAAAGAATATTTAAAACTATAGAGAAAATTTCACAACTCCCATAAAGCGTTAGAAAATAGCGTATTATCCTAAAAACGGCAGTTGGAAGTGCGTGCATAGTGTAATCTATTGATTTATCTGGTGTATCAGGGAAAATCCCGGCCACCTT